>NZ_JBHJUV010000001.1:0-473382 GCF_042268025.1 Streptomyces sp. NPDC056161 | reverse complement strand
GGCGGGGATGGAGCGCCGATACGCCAAGGACCTGCCGTGCCGCGTCCCCGGAGTGAGACGGCTCCGCCCGCCGAAGCCGGTGTCGGCGCTTCGGCGGGCGGAGTGTGCGGTGCGTCAGGCCATGCGCCACTTCTGGTTCGAGGTACCGGCGCAGTTCCACAGTTGCAGCACGGTACCGGCGGCGGTGTTCTTGTCCTTGGCGTCCACGCACAGGTCAGGGGCGACGTCGACGAGGTCGTAGGACTTCTTCAGGGTGAACCCCTGGTGCGCGGCGCGCGACGACGAGCAGGTCGCGAGCCGCACCAGCGCGCCGTTGCCCGGGTCGGAGACGTCCAGGCACATCGTGCCGCCGAAGTTGCGGGCGGTTCCGTCGGACGGGAACGTCCAGCCCTGCGACGGGTCACCGCTGTTGCAGTCGGCGAGTACCAACTGGGTGCCGGCCGCCCGCGAACCGCCCTGGGTGGCCAGGCAGCGGTCGGCGGCGAAGTTCAGGACGAGTCCGCCGGTGAAACTGACGGACGTGCCCGTCGTCTTCGGCGGTTGTGCGGCCGAGTGCTGGGTTCCGCCGCCCGTCGTGCCGTTGCCGGTGCTCGTTCCCGGCACGGTGGCCTTGCCGTCGGCGCCGGTCTTCCCCGACTCGGACTGCGGTGGCGGCGCGGACTGTCCGGGCAGTCCCGAGCGGACGTCCTGCGCGGACGATCCGCCCTTCTTCCCCGGGGAGTCGGGCTTGGCCGCGTCGGACGGCCGGTGCGAGGCGGGCCCGGAGGCCGGGGACGAGCCGTGCGCCGACGGGCTGGACGCCGGGTCGGTGCTGCGGACCGTGGCCGCGGCCTGCGCGGTGTCGTCGCCGCCGAGCTGTGAGACGCCCGCTGCCACACCGACGCCCACGACCGCGAGGCCGGTCACGCCGGCCACCGCGATCGCCACCCGGCGGCCGGGCTTGAGCAGACGGAGACCGGAGAAGTAGTGGTGGCGGGAGAAGTCGGCCGCGAAGGACTTGCCGCCCTGCGCGGAGGGTTCGGCGGAGAGCCGGACCGCCGGTGTCTCGTCGTCGGCCCGGATCCCACCGGCCGAGGGCAGTGGCTCCTCATCGGGCTGGGGCGACGGCGGCCGCGTGGGCTCGGGGCCGCCGTGGGAGGAGGGTGTCGTCATGTATAAGTCACTCCGGTTGCCTGGAGTCGTGGGTGGACAGGGACAGGGCCTGCGTGTCAGGGCCATTCAGGAAGGTCCTGCGGGCGCAGAGTGATCAGGTCCGTCTCGTCGGGAGCCGTCATCTCCGCCACCCGGTACGCCTGGCGTTCGGTCATGGCCTGGAAGGTCTGGCGGGCGGTACGGCCGTTGCCGAACCGCTCGCCGCGGGGTGTCGCCTCGAAGTACGCGGTGAGCGCCTCGCGGGCGGAGTCCGTCAGCCGGTACTGGTGGCGTTCGGCGTGGTGCTCGACGATGTTCACCAGTTCCGGGGTGGCGTAGTCCTCGAACAGCAGGGTGCGGCTGAAACGGGAGGCCAGGCCGGGGTTGGAGTCGATGAAGTGCTCCATCTCGTCGGGGTAGCCGGCCACGATCACCACCACCGAGTCACGGTGGTCCTCCATCAGCTTCACCAGGGTGGCGATGGCCTCGTGGCCGAAGTCGTTGGATCCGGCGGCCGGGGTCAGCGAGTACGCCTCGTCGATGAACAGCACACCGCCCATCGCCTCCTCGAAGACCCGCTGGGTCTTCGGCCCGGTGTGTCCGACGTACTCGCCGACCAGCGAGGACCGGTCCGCCTCGACGAGGTGTCCGCGGTTGAGCAGTCCGACCGCGGCGAGGATACGGCCGTAGAGCCGGGCCACGGTCGTCTTGCCGGTGCCGGGGTTGCCCGCGAAGACCAGGTGTCGGCTGAGCGGGGGCGCGACCAGGCCCGCCTCCTCACGGCGCCGGACCATCTGCATGAGCTTCACCAGCGACGAGACGTCGTGCTTGACCCGCTCCAGGCCGACGAGCAGGCCCAGTTCCGCGAGCAGGTCATCCAGGCTCTCCTCGGGCACCTCCGCCTCGCCGCCGCCGTCACCGGACACGGCGTCGCCGCCCGACGCGGTGGCTTTAGTGCCCCGCGGCGTCGCCACCGCGGTCTTCGCGGTGGCCGGGAGGGCGGGTCGGGCGGTGGCTGTGCCCGGGGCCGGCCACACCGCGTCCTTGACGTCACGTGAGGCGCAGCCCGCCACCTCGGGCCGGGCGCCCTCGTCCACGCTGAGGTCCTCGCCGGTGTCGGTCACCAGCAGGTTGCGCAGCACCGGCCGGGCCTCGCCGCCGACGTGGACGGCCGGATACCCGGTGGCCGACAGGACGCAGTCCTCGTAGCTGCCCTTGCCGCCCTCGTCGACGAACAGGCCGTTCTTCCCGGTGTCGGTCACGGTGGTGCGCACCACCGTGGGAGCGCCGTCACGGGCCACCACCAGCCCGGAACCCGCGGTGCCGGACACCGCGCAGTAGCGCAGCACGGGCGTCGCCTTCTCGGCGACGACGACACCGGCCGTGCCGGCGCCGCTGACCCGGCAGCCGGTGAACTCCGCGGCGGTGTCCGGGCCGCAGGTGATGCCGGCGCGCTCGACGTCGACGATCCGGGTGTCCTGGACCTTGACCTCGCCCAGCGAATGGGCGGTGACGCCGTTGCGGCTGTGCCGTACGGTCATGCCGTCGACCGTGGCCGCCGCGTACCCGTCCAGGTGCAGGCCCGACAGTCCGCAGCCGGTCAGCCGGCAGTCCTCCAGCGTCAGCCGACCGCGCTCGGCGACCCCGATGCCGTGCTCCGGGGTGTCCTCCACCCGCAGGGCGGTGAGTTCGGCCTTCGCCTCACCGGCGACGTGGACGGCGCTGTAGGCCGATTCCCGTACGGTGCCGCCGGTGACGCGGATCTCGGCGTGCTCGCCGACCAGGATGCCGTTGCCCTCCGCGCCGCGCACCGTGGTGTCGGCGACGACCGCTCTGGCGGAGCCGCGCACCAGCACGCCGGAGGCGCGCGGGTCGTTGATCCGGCAGTCGACCAGTTCCAGCCGGGCGCTGCCGTCGGCGGAGACGCCGGCCGCGCCGCTGTCCCGCACGGAGCACATCGTCACCAGGACGTCCCCGGTGCCCGCGGCGAGGATTCCGGCCGCTCCGGCTCCGGTCACCTCGCCACCGGTGATGCGCACCCCGCCGGTGTCGTCGTCCTCCGCGCGCGGGGCGGAGCCCAGCACCCGTACGGCCTCGGCGGCGGCGTCCTTGAGCCGGCACTCGTCCAGCGTCACCGCCGCCTGTTCCTCGACGAGCAGCCCGTTGCGCCCCGGGCCGTCGACGGCGCAGCGCCGGACCACCGCCGTGGCCCCGCCGCGGACCCGGATGCCGGAGCCGCTGACGGAACGCACCGTCGAGTCCGTGAGGTGTGCGGTCGCGGCACCGGACACGACGACACCGGTGCCCGCCACGTCCGTGACGAGGGAGTCGGTCAGCCACACCGTGCCGGAGGTGTCGGCGTGCACCCCGGCCAGCGCCGCTCCCCGGACCACGCTGCGGGTGACCCGCAGCGAGGCCGCTCGCACCGCCTCCACCCGGCCGCCCGCGATGTCGCACTCCTGGAGTTCGGTGGTGCCGGCGGTCACCAGCAGCAGCGGCCGGGACGGGTCCGTGCCCAGCACGGTGACACCGTTCAGCGTCGCGGAGGCGGACAGTTCCAGCGCGGGCACGCCCGAGGTGACCGGCGTCAGCCGTACGGTGCCTGGTCCCTCCTCGGCGACGAGCGTCACCGTGCGGTCGATCAGCAGGCGTTCGGGATAGTCGCCGGCGGTGATCCGGATCTCGTCGTGGTTGTCCGCCGCCCGCACCGCGTCGGCGATGGTGCGGAACGCGCCGCGGCGCGCGTTCGGCCGTACGTGATGGATGGCGGGACTCACCTGTCGCTTCCCTCCGTGGGTGTGCGGTGTGCGCCGGGCTCGACGAACCCGGGGTTGGTCAGGTACCGGCCGACCGGACGGCCCCCTTCCAGACGCTGCGCGCCCCGGATGTACCGGCTGTCCACCCCGCCGGGGTAGAGCACCTCCGCCCGCTCGGGGTGCGGGCCGGCCAGGTCGAGTGTCGCGTCGGCGTCGACGCCGCCGGGCGCGGCGATGTCGTACCGCCAGCCGTACCGGCCCAGCAGTTCGTCGGTCGCGGACGTGTTGGCCGCGGCCTGCTCGCGCAGCCAGCCGATCTTCCGGGTGGCGGTGACCCAGGCGCTGTCGGGGACGTCCCGCCCGCTCACATGTGTCGCCACGTGGACCAGCGCGTCGCCCGCGGGCCGCAGCCCGTCCGCGAACACGGCGGCGGGGCGGTCCGCTCCCGCCGGGCCGAAGACGTACAGGTCCTCGCCGTCGTCGCCGCGCCAGTGCAGTCCGCCGCTCCAGGGCGCGGCCCGGAGCGCGTCCTCGATGTGCTCCCCTGCCGCGACGGCGATGCGCGGCGCCGGCGCGGCGCCGGGTGCCGGGGACGACGACGGCAGGGTCAGCGGTGTGACCGTCACGGGCGCGGTCTCACCGGGCAGATACCAGTGCCAGGCGCCCAGACCGCCGTCCGTGGCGGGTGGCACGAAGGAGCCCCGGAGGCCGAGCGCGCCGTTCTCGATGGCGTACGCGGAGGTGTGCGGGGTGTCCCCGTTGTGGCCCCACATCGTCCACCGCGGGGTGCGGGCGAGCGGCTCGGGGTGTTGTTGCCTGACGGTCTCGAACGCCTCGTTCGGGTTCGGGTGTGCCGGTCCGGACGGCGACGCGGACACCTCGGTGACGCCGGGGGTCGACGCCCCGGACGGCTCGGGTGTCGTCACCGACACGGTTCCCTCCTCGGCGGTGGCATGTGTTTCGGTCGCGACCCTACCTTGCGCAGGTGTCGCTTGCGTGGGTGAGGTGTGTGTTGCGACCGCTTCGACCGGTTCCGGTTCCCTGGTGTGCGCTGTCAGAAGTGTGTCATCCCGGCCGGGCCTCGTGGGAGACGGGGCTGTCCGGGAGCCCGGGGCGGGCACTGGGTCCGGTGCCGGGTTGCGTATCGGGTCGGGTATCGGGTCGGGTACGGCGGCAGGTGTCTGCCGGACCGAGGGGGACTTGAAAGTGTTCCCGTGCGGGGAGGTGTTCCCGCGTACGGACGTCTCCACGTGGTCGGACGCGTCGCTGTGCACAGGCGTCCCCACGTGCGCGGAGGTGTCCCCTCGTACGGAGGCGTCTCCATGTACGGGGGTGTCCCCATGTACGGAGGTGTCCCCGCGCACAGGCGTCCCCACGTGCTCGGCGGTGTTCCCACGTACGGAGGTTTCTCCGTGCGCGGTGTCCGTCGGGTGGCCGGTGCCCAGGGTGCGGGGCTTGTACTGGGGAGCCCCCGGCCGGGTGAAGACATGGCCCCGCTCGACCACGACACGGTCGGTGATCTCCGCGGAGGGCACCGAGAAGCCGGCCAGGACGACGCCCGAGACCTCGGTGTCCGTGCCGCCGCGGTGGAACGTGAACGTGAACCTGACATGGCCGTCGTAGTGTTCGAGCGGGGTGGGGATCTTGGCGTTGCTGAAGGTACGGCCGCCGGTGACCTGGTCGCTGCGGGTTCGGCGGCGGAAGCCGCCGCCGAACGTGAACGCCGCCCCCAGCTTGTTCTCCAGCGCGCTGGTGACCGCGCCGAGCTGGCCCAGCAGGAAGAATTGCCGCGAGTGCAGCCCCCGTCGGGTGAACAGGCGGTACTTCTCGCCGGCCAGCGCCACTTCGGCCCTGGGCTCGGGGCGCACGTGCGTCAGGCCAACGATCTCCGCCCTGGCCGACACCCACGCCTCGCTGCCGTTCACCCGGAACGACTCGCCCTTCAGCTCGCCGCCGCGAGTCAGCCTGGGCAGCTCGGCCATCAGGCGGTCCTTGGTGAACTCGCCCATGACCAGTTCACTCCGCGGCGTTCCGGCTCGGGTGGCGTCCCGCCAGGCGCCGCCGAACGCCTTGCCGCCCTCGCTGTCGAGCAGGCCGCGCAGCGACTGGACGTCAGGCAGGTCACGGACGAGCTGGCCGCCCGACATGCCGTCGGCCAGCAGCGACTCCGGCGGCTTGGGCTGCTCGGTCTTCGGGGGCTCCTGGCCCGAGCGCTTCGGCGGCCGGGGCCGTCCGGCACCCGGCTCCGGGGCCGCGAAGCGCGCCAGATCGGGGCCCGGGACCTGGACGGCGTCGGCGCTCGGGATGACGGCCTGGAAGCCGATCTCGGCCACGCCTACCCTGCGCGTCCGCACGCCGAAGGTCCTCCTGGTCATCGGGGCGAAGCCGAGCGCCCCTCGGCCGGTCCGCCTGGCGTCGAGCGCCTTCTGGATACGGGCGCCCTGCTCCGTGAGCGCCGCGTCGAACTCGGCCTTCGCCGCGTCGAAATCGAGCCGCAGGGGATCGTCCGCGCTCTGGGGACGGCCCGCCGGGTCGCCCGCGCGGACCTCGTCGCCCACGCCGCCGCCCGACACATCCCGCGGCGGACCGTCGGTACCCAGCAGGCCCCGCGACGGACCGTCGGTGCCGGGCAGGCCCCGCGACGGACCATCGGTGCCGGGCAGGCCCCGCGACGGACCATCGGTACCCGGCAGGCCCCGCGACGGACCGTCGGTGCCGGACGTCCCGTGCGCGTCGCCCGGCCGGCCGGTCCCCCGGGCGTCGAGCTGCTGCCGGAGGTCGGCGACCTTGTCGCGCAACACGTCGAAATCGGCCTGCGCCTCGATGGCCTCCTTCGACACGTGGGTGTCGACCCCGCGCCCGAAGGGCCGCCAGCGGTCGCGGAACTCGAAGTGCAGCCGGGCCACGCCGTCGAAGACGCTGCCGGGGACCTTGGTCTTGGTACCGGCCGCGGAGCGGACACCGGAGGAGGAGTCCGCGAGGCGCTCGGTCTGGGTGGTGTGGGCCAGGGTGCCGCCGCCGAAGACCTCGGCCGGCGAGGCGCCGACCGGGTCGGTGGTGCCGACGACGGTCACGTTGGTGCCGTCGGAGGTGATCTGCGGCCCGCCGGGGCCGGCCTCCGTACGTCCCCCGCCCACGCTGTCGAGGGTGGCCGAATTGAACTCGGTCGCCTTGGTGTTGGCGGTGTGGGTCATCTCCTTCACGCTCGCGCTGATGACCAGTTCACGGCCGTTCACGCGGACCACCCAGGGCTGACCGGACATCATCGACTTCAGCCGGCGCTGGAACTCGGACGCGGGCAGGCGCTCGGCGAGCTTCGCCCGTGCCACCCGCCAGTCGGCGCCGGAGCCGAACACCTTCGGTCCGTGCGCGTCCAGCTGGCGCAGTACGTCCTCCACCAGGTTGGCGGGAGCGCCACCGGCGGTGTCCGCGCCGGGTGCCCGGTCCACGCGCACCGGGCGGGTGTCGAGCACGACGTCCTCGGCACCCAGGCGCAGCGACTCGGCGATGCGGTCGGGAACCCGGTAGTACTGGTCGGGCCGGTGGGCCGCGCCGGTCGCGGGGTCGGCGGGCAGGTCACGGACCGGGAAGGCGAACTGTCCGTCGTTGGTGACGGTGAACGTCCGCTCGCCGCCACGGCCGGGCAGCGCGTGGGAGACCTTGACCTGGACGGTGTAGGTGACTCGGCCCTTGAACAGGGCGGCCGGTTCCACGGTCTTGTTCTTGGCGACGGCCCCGCCCCGGACGTCGACGCCGTGGCCGCCGACGGACTCCTTGTGGTGCACGTGGCCGAGGGTGAACGAGACGTGCGGCGTCTTGAACCCGGCCCGCTCCCACAGGGTGCGCCGTACGTGGGTGTCCTTCTGGACGGCGGCGGCGGTGGCGGACTCGGTGCCCAGCTCGAACTCGAAGTCGTCCTCGACCCGTAGGTACTCGGTCATCCTGGCGTCGGCCGCGGTGATGTGGATGTCCGCGGTCACCGGGCCGGCGCGGAAGGTACTGCCCCAGGTGTCGCCGCCGGTGAGTCCGGCGGTCCTGGGTTGCAGGGCGATCGAGTCGAAGAACTGGCCCATCTCGGCCTCGACCTGGTCCCAGCGTTCCCCGAACGTGCCGGAGAGTTGCTGTTTCAGCTCCTTGACCACGCCGTCACCCGGTAGGTCGACCACGATGTCGCCGTTGCCGATCCGTCCGGATTCGGTCACGCGTAGCGGGGGCCGGACGGTGAGGCCGGGCCGAGCGGCGTTCGTGGCGGGCGCAGGCACGGCCGGCGTGGTCGTGGCGTCGGCCGTCGCGGCGTGGACCGCCGGACCGCCGCCGGTGCCGGTGCCGTGCGGGGCGCCCACGGCGGGGGCCGGACGGTGGAAGACCTGCGGGCCCGCCTTCGTGACCTCGTACCGCTCGGTCCGGTCCTTGGGGATCGCGACGACGAAGCGGACCTCGGTGCTGCCGCCGCGCGCCGCCGTCTCCCCGACGCGTCCGACGTGGGCGTCGACGCCGACCGTGGCGATGTACACCGCCATCGGCTCGGGGTACTTGGCGCCGGCCACACTGCTGTGGCCGGCGGACACCCCGCTGCCGGTGCGGTACCGGTGCGCGACACCGCCGCCGGGCGCGTGCACGGCGAGGGTGAAGTCGCCGGCGAGTTCAGGCTGTACGCCGCCCTGTGCCAACTGACCGTGGGTCACGGTCGATCCCAGCCGGCCGCCCAGTTCGTCGGCGACGTCGCTGAGCAGGTTGATCTCGGCGGCGTCCAGGGTCCGTACGAACTCCAGTGACTCCAGGCGCCCGTTCAGGGTGAACTGGGCGTTGGAGCGCAGCGGCACGGGCAGCGGGGTGCTGCGGGCGGTGCTGCCACGGGTGATCTGGGGCAGCGTGGCCGCGAGTTGCTCGCGGGTGGTCATGTCGTGCGCGGCCGGACGTATGCCGGGCCAGTCGGGGCCGAAGCTGTCGCGGCCGATGCCGTCGACGAGATCGCCGAGCCGGGGCAGTGGGGGTGCGCCGACGGCGCGTTCCTCGCCTGCGAGGACGTCGATGACGACCGTGTGGGACGGCAGTCCGTCGTCCCAGACCGCGGCCGAGGGCTGCCAGGCGTGGTCGCCCTCGTGCAGGTAGGGGGCCTCGGTCCGGCGCGGCCCCGGGGGCCGGGTGGCGGCGGAGAAGGCAGCGGGTTCGGGGACCGGACGGGCGTCCGCCGCGTCCACCAGGGCCTGGAAGCCGATCTGGGCCCGTCCGCCGCGCACCGGGCGGACCGGCCCGCCGGCCGTGTCCGGCGCGGCCCCGTGCGGGGCCGGGGTCGCCGGCTCCGCGGCGCCGAGGGGATCGGCGCGGTGGACGAAGGAGAGCGTGGCGACGCCGTCGAAGACGGCGCCGGGGACCTTCATCTTGACCGCAGTACCGGTACGGACCGACTCCTGGCCGATCACGGCGCCTTCGCGGTCGAACTCGGCGTGGCCGACGCCGGTGACGGTGGTCGGTCCGGCGTGCAGGTCGGCGCTCTGCACGTTCATCGTCGCCCGGACGCCGTGCTCGGAGCCCTTCGTACGAGTGTGGACGCGGGTGACGTCCGAGCCGGTGTTGAACTCGGTCCTGTCGGTGTTGCGCAGGTGCTTCATCGCCGAGACCTCCGCGGTGACCAGCAGGCTTCCCGTGTCCGGGCCCAGGTCGATCTCCAGCGCCTCGCCCGCCGTCAGGCCCTTGAGCCGGTACTGAAGGGAGTCCAGGGAGCCGAGGCGGTCGAGGACCAGTTCGCGGACCCCGGGCCAGCCGTCGCCGAAGGCCCGCCTGCCGTAGGACTCCAGGGAATGGGGGTCGTCGAGGCTGCCGAGCAGGGCCTTGTGCAGGGTGCCGGAGACCCGTTCGCCGTCGGCGTCCACGAGGAACAGGTCGCGGACGGTGTCCATGCCGCCCAGCGCGAGGGTCTGCTCGATGCGGGCCGGCGGCAGGTAGTGCCGCATCTCGGCCGGCGGGCGGACGTCGGCCTCGGCGGTGGCCACGGGCACCTTCGTCGACACCTCGACCCGGCCGGCGCGTCCGCCGTCGCCGGTGCCCAGGGGCAGGTGCTTGCCGAAGGTGGTGGTGACGGCGGAGAAGTCGAACTCGAATCGGACCTCGACGTCGAGTTTCAGCGCCGCCTCGGGGGTTTTGGCGCGGTTGAACAGCCGGCCGCTGGAGACCGTGCGGTGCGATGCGGAGCGGGACCAGTTCGAGGACAGGTGTCCCGTCAGGTCGGTGTGTGCGGCGGCCTTGCCCTTCACCAGCACGCCGGTGGTGACGGCGGAACGTGTCTCGCGCTGGAAGCCGTCGCGTACCAGGGACTCGCTGCCGTCCTCGAACTCAAGGCTCTTGAAGGCACCGTCGGTCTCCGCCTTCGTCACCTCGGCCCGGACCGTGACGTCACCGCTGAAGCCGGCCACGTCCATGGTGAGGGTGCGGGACTCACCGCGGGTCAGGGCCGACAGCGACGGCCAGACCTCCCTGCCGAGCTGCGTCCGCAGGTCGGTACGGAGCGTGTCGCGCTGGGCCGGGGTGAGGATGTCGTCGAAGTACGCGACGAGGTCCCGTGTGACGGTGCCGACGGCCTCCTCGGACGGCAGGACGCGGTCGGCTCCGCCGATCTGTCCGCCGGACGTCATCCGGACGGGAGCCGACGGCGACGACTCGGCGGCCGGTCGCGGCGCGGGAGGGGTGCCCGGTGTCCTCCCTCCGGTCCCGGACGGCAGTGGGCTCGCGGCCGGGAACGGGTCCGGGGCGTCGAGCACCTGCCGGACGGCGTCGGGTACCTGCCGGACGGCGTCGCCCACGGCCCCGGGAGCGCTCGTGGTCTCCGGGGCGGGGACGTGCTGCCGGGGCACGTCGTCCGATGTGTGAGAGGTCGGGGACGTGTCGAGGCTCCGCGGGAGGCCGGTCTCGCCGGGGACATCCCGCTGCGGCCCGGACGACTCCGGCGACACCGTGTGGTCCGCCATGGGTACGTCCGGACGTCCGGGGGACGGGACGTGGTGGCCGGTTCCCGGTGTCTCGACGGAGTGAGGTGCGGTGAGGTAGTCCACGACCCTGTCGACGTCGCTCCGCGCGAAGCCCTTGACGTGTTTGTCCTCGACGGGCTTCAGATTCCTGACATAGGGCCGGTCACCGCCACCGGGCACCCAGTTCGGGTGCTCGAACCTGTCGGTGAGGTTTTTGAGTTCCGCTTTGACGTCGTCGGGGAACTGCCCCTTGTACAGCGCTTTGTACTTTGCTTCCGTCAGGGTGCGTACGGCCTTGTCCGCGAGGACGATCTGACCGGAACGGGTGGGCGGGTGATCGATGACGATGCGCTCGTAGCCGGGAGCGAGCCCGTGGTCGGCGGTCCGGCCGGTCCCGTCCACGGCGTGCCACTTGGCCATGCGGGCGCCACCGTTGCTGCCTGCTTCCTCCAGGTAGCGAACCTGGTGACCGGAGAGAGCCAGCGCTTCGAGATTGCCGCTGCGGAAACCGAGATGCCTGAGATGACCGTCGCTCGCCCGGTTCAGGTACTCGAACAGCCGCATCTGGCCGATACGGGTGTTGCCGCCCCACGTGTCGAGTCCCTTGGGCTGCTTCCAGAACGCGGTGAGGTCGTGCACCTCAAGGCCGGAGTCCCGGAACTGCTGCGCCATGGCGGGGAACTTGCTCGGACGGCCGGAGTGGGCGGAGGCGTCTCCGGCGAGGAGGACGAGGGGGCCCCGCGGACGGTCCGTGGTGCGGTGGTGCAGGCTGTCCAGGATCTGCGTCATGCCGGTGTGGCTGGTGTCGTGCTCGATGTGGATCTCCCCGCGCTTGCCGCTGAACCGGGTCCACAGGACGACGACGTCGCGTCCGGCCGCGTCGGGCACGCCCCGGTCGGTCAGCCAGGAGCCGACCGCTTGCTGCACCTCAGGCGTGAAATGACCGTCGTCCAGTTTCCACGCCGTGCGCAGGGTCTCGCGCAGTTCGGGACTGAAGCGCTTTCCGACCAGCGTCGTCGCCGCACCCACCGGAAGGATCAGATGGTCGTCGAAGTCCTTCCGCCGAGGCATCTTGCCCGCATCGACCGTCGGCAGCACATCGGCATTGATCTCGTGCCACTGCTCCATCTTCAGATCCTTGGTCTGCTGCCCTTCCCCCAGTTCCTTGACCAGAACACGGCTCGGATCGATGCCACTGGCCAGATAGAAGTCGTGGATGTCCGTGCTGCGGTCCCGGAAGTCCTTGGCGTCGCGTATCAGCAGCAGGCGGAGCTCGGGGTCGGCGTGCAGGGCCGCGGCGACGCCGAACTGGTCGCCGGTGGCGTACCCGTTCTGGACCAGCACCGTCCGCAGCCGCGGGTCGACGGACTTCGCGTGCTGTGCCGCCTTCGCCGCCTTGTCCTCCTGCGTCCCCTGCGTCCCCTGCGCCTCCTTGACCTTGGGGGCCTTGCCCTTCGGCGCCTTGCCAGGCGCCGGCCTGCCGCTGTCGCTCTCCTCGGGACGGCCGGTGTGCGCGGACGGCTGCGGGTGCGGCGCCCCCGTGTCGCGGGCCACGGGCGAGTCGGTGTGGGCCGATGCGGACGCGGCGTCGTGGGCGCTCGCCGACTGCGCCGGTGCGGGCAGTTCCGGCCGTGCTCCGTGCGGCAGGAGGACCTGGCTGCCGTGCTCGGTCAGCAGCAGTCCGCCGTTCACCCTCTTGACCAGGCCCTTCCCCTCCAGGGCCTTGGAGTGTTTGTCGAAGGCCCTCTTGGTGAGGCCGAAGGTCCTCCCCGACTCGGTCGGTGTGCTGAGATCGCCGTGCTCGACCAGGCCCCGGGCCACCGGCACCATCTCCTGCGCGGCCTTGTCCCCGAAGATCGGGGAGAGCGCAGTGTGCACACGTGTGCCCTCGGCCTCGAACAGCGCGGATACGGAGCTCTCGGCGGCGGACGTCGTGGACCCGGACGCCTTGGGTACGGCGGCCTCGGGGACCGGAGCCTTGGCGCCGGGGCCCTTGCCGGCGGGGCCCTTGGGCGTGGAGCCCTTGGGAACGGAGCCGCTCTGCCAGTTCGTCAGCTTCGCATCGATCTGATCGAAGAGTTCCTGCCTCTTCCGGAGCAGTTCGACGGCCAGGTCATGGCGCTCACCCGTGGAACCTTCTTGGAACTTCTTCGTCAGATCGATCGACTGCTGAGCGTATGCCTTCGCGTCCTTCAGGTGGTCCTTGCCCTTGCCGACGTGGCCGGTCGCCTTGCTGTTGTCGGCCTGGCGCAGCGCGTCCGACGCCATGTCGTGCTGCTTGCCGGCGGCGCGGGCGACAGGGTCGATGGTGCCGTCGGCGAAGTAGCGCCCGTCACCGTGTTCGTTGACGACGTGCAAGGGCCGCGGCATCCCCTGGTGGACCACGGCGTTCATCGGGGTGATGGGCAGCCCGGAGCCGAACTTGGCCTCGGGTCGGAAGAGTTGGGAGACGACCTTGCCCAGTCCGTCCACGTCGAGCCCGAGGACGTGGGCCGGGAAGGCGCCGCCGATGCTGTCCACCTCACGGATGACCGACAGGGCGAGGGCCTCCACCACGTGCTCCCCGTGGAACACCTCCTGCTCGAAGGTGACCGTGCGGGTGATGCCGTTGTTCTGCGGATAGGTCTGGGTCCACTGGGCCCGCTTGCCGATGTCGGTGAAGCCCTCGTCGTACTGTGCGGTCCGGAAGACCTTCGTACCGTCTCCCAGTTCCGGCATCGTCTTCTTGTCCAGCGACAGTTCCTGCATCGTCTTGCGGTCCAGCGGATGCAGTTGGTCGTGCAGCGACACCCAGCCGCCCTGGTCCTTGAGCACCTCGGCGTCGAAGACGACGGTGGTCGGTCCGTACCGGCTGTCCATGGCTCCGTCTGAGACCTCCATGCGGAAGAAGACGAAGTCGTCGTTGCCCAGATTGCTCGTGTTGTTGGCCGAGCTCTTGCCGGAGGCCAGGTGCTTCACGTTCCGACGGGCCAGGTCGCCCTGGGACGACATCACACCGCTGTTCGCGATGGCGTGGTAGGCCGGTGTGGCATGTTTGATGCGGTACGGAAGGTCCAGCAGCCTTTGTTTCAGGGCGAGGAGGGCCTGCTGTTGCGCGGGCGGCTTTCCTGCGATGAGACGGTCGATCTCCTGGCGCAGATTCCTGATGTTCTCCTTCGAGAGGTTCTCGACGAACTTCTCCTTCTCCATGCTCTCCTGGCGCAGGTGCTCCAGCTCGGTCCGGGAGAGATCGTGTGCGGGCGTCTTCGGCTTGGACGTCAGCGTCTCGATGTCGCCGAGGACCGTCTGCCACCGGCCCTCGGTGCCGGGGAGCACCGCCTGCCACTGCGTTCCCGTCGGGACGTCGGCGTACGCCTTGCCCGTGCGGAACTCACGGAGCCACCGCGGGGCACCGCTCCGCAGGCCCTTGGCCGCCCGGTAGGTGCTGAAGTCCTTCTCCAGCCGTACCGCGTCGTCCGGTCCGGCCTTCCGGATGGCGTCCTCCGCCAGCTCGACGAGGTGGCCGGCCGCCAGGACCAGAGGTCCGTGCGCGTTGCGCAGGGCGTAGCCGCCCCCCAGCCGCGAGGCATCCGTGATGAACCCGCCGAGCACCCCGTCCAGCATGCTGACGGACGAGCGCAACCGGTCCACATGGCTCTGGACCTCTGCGGATGTCAGCCCGCCGGAGTCCGTCGCCCTGCCCTTGCCCTCCCCCGTCACGGTGCTCTCGGGCGCCAGGATCTTTTCCAGCTCCGCGGCCTGGACACGTATCTGATCGACCTGCTGCTGGACGTCCTGGCCGCGCCAGATGACCTGATCCGGGCGGGGATTGGGGCCACCGAGCCCGTCACGGGCCCTGATGTCGAGTTCGCGGGCGTGCTGCTGGAGGCGAACGGCGTGATCGAGGTCGGCTGCGGCGGCGAACGTGTCGACGAGACGGCTCAGCTCCTGCTGGGAGTGCGTACCGGCAGACACCAGATCGCTCACCGCGCTGTCCAGCGCGTGCCAGGCGGTCGCCGTCTTGGCGGTTGCCGTGTCGAACTCGGCCCCCTTCACCGCCAGCTTGCCCTCGGCCGCGGTCAGGTTCTTCTCCTCCGACTTGACAGCGGTGGCCGCGCTGTCAAGCCGCCGCTGCCCCGCCTTGTCCAGCTCAGACAGGCTTGCGTACTTGGCCTGTTCCGCGGCCAGCTTCTCCTTGGCGGCCTGGACCTTGGCCTTCACGTTGTCGCGTGCGGCGGTGGCATCGTCCAGACGCACCTTCGCCGAGGGCACCTGGCCCGCCTTCTTGGTGTGCTCGGACAGCAGCTCGTCCAGATGGTGCGGCTCGCCCGCGCCGTGCGGGGACGCCTGATGCGCACCGGCAACCGCTCGCGGACGCTCCTTCAGGCTCTGCGTGTAAAGGGCCGACAGGTCCCGGTCCAGACGGTTAGGATCAAGACCGAGCCTCGCCAGATCCCGCTTCGCCGAGTGAAGGTCGGCCTCCGCAGTGGACAGGTCCTGCCGGAGCTTCAGCTCATGTGCGCTCGGTCCGCTCGACCCGCCGACGTGCGGTCGCTCGCCTCCCCGTTGCTCCTGAAGCCGGCCGATGTCGTTGCGCGCCTGTGTGAGTTTGCCCCACGCCTCCACACGAGCGTCGTACAACGGATGCCGCGAACCGCCGAACAGATCGTCGATCCGCTTCGCATCCGCATCCTGAAGACGCTGAATCTCACCCGGCGTCAGCCGTCCGGAATCCCCCACGCCGTGGTCGGACGTACTGCCGTCGGCATGGGCACCCGAGGACGAGCCGGAGCCCGGGGCCGGCCCGTCCGGCGCGGACGTCTCCGCTCTCGACCCCTTCGCGCCGACAGCCTTGGCGTCTCCCGCAACCTTTACGTCATCGTCCTTGACGTCAACCGTCTTCGCGTCAGCGGTCTTGACGTCAGCGCCCTTGACGTCAACCGTCTTCGCATCAGCGGTCTTGATGGCGTCGCTCTTGATGGCGGCACCCTTGGCGTTCCCGCCCTTCGGTTTGCCGCCCTTGGCCGGCTGCCCCTCCTTGGACCCCGTTGCCTCCCCCTTCACGGACCCGTCGCCGTGGAGCCTCCTGACCTCCGTCTCCCAGTTCTGCTCCAGGTGTGTGACCTCCTTGAGGAAGTCCTCCCGCTTCTTCAGGAGACCGTCGACCAGTTGCTGGCGGGCCGGGGGGCTCCCGGCCTTCCACTCCTTCGTCAGGTCGATGGACCTCTGCACGGAGACCTTCGCGTCCTTGAGGTTCTGTGCGACGTTCTTGGTGCTGTTCTCCTGCACACCGTGCTCGGCCGACCGGAACGCGTCGTCTCCCGCATCGAAGTGCTTGCCGGCCCACCGCCCGATCGGGTCCATCGTCCCGTCGGGGAAGTACCGGCCGTCACCATCAGGATCATGAACATGCAATGGCTGCGGACCGACGCCCAGAACCTTCGTCTCACCCGCCGAAAGCTCATCCAATGCCCTCGGCATGATCGGCAGGCCGGAGCCGAACTTCGCCTCCGGACGGAACAGCTTCGACACCAGACGGCCGAGATCATCAGCCGACATCTTCAGCACGAGATCCGCGTACTCGGAACCCATGTGAATCACCTCGCGCACCACCGACAGCGCGAGAGCATCGGTCACATCACCACCATGGAACACCTCCTCCTCGAAGGTGACCGTCCGGGTGAAATCAGGCTCGGCACTGTGCGGATACGTGTAAGTCCACTGTGCGTGCTTGCCGATGCCGGTAAAGCCCTCGTCGTACTGCGCGGTGCGGAAGACCTTCGTCGTCGGTTCGCCCCCGGGCGCCGACTCTCCCTTCACCTCAAGCTTCTGCATCGCGGGACGGTCCAACGGATGCAACTGGTCGTGCAGGGAGACCCAGCCCCCGTGCTCCTTCAGCACGTTCGCATCGAACACCAGCGTGGTCGAACCATAGCGGGTGACCATCTTCTCGTCGCCAACATCCATGCGGAAGAAAACGAAATCGTCATTGCCCAGGCTCGACGTGTTCTTCACCGAACTCTTCCCGGACGCCAGGAACTTGACATCCCGCCGTGCCAGATCTCCCTGGGAGGACATCAGCCCGCTGTTGGCTATCGCATGGTACGCAGACGTCGCATGCTTGATCCGGTACGGAAGACCCTGTAGGTCCGTCAACAGCCTACGGAAATCCTGCTCCCGGCCAGGATATTTCTTCAGCAGGTCCTCGAAATCGGACTTCAGCCTCTCCAGATTCTTCTGTGACAGATCACGAACAAAGTTGTTCTGCTGCTCGGGCGTCAGCTTGCTCAGATCACCGAAATGCGCCAAGTCCGTCCTTTTACCCGGCAGTACGGCCTTCCACTGGGTTCCCGTCGGAACCTCGCCATACGCCTTGTCCGAACGGAACTTCCGCACCACCTGGGCCAGCTCATGGAAGTCGGCAACGGCCTTCTTCGTGCTGAAGACATCCTTGACACGCACCACCTCACCCGGCGACGCGTCCTTGACCGCATGATTCACCCGCTGCGCGAGCTTGCCCGCGGTGAAGGACAACGGGCCGTGCTCCGCACGCAGCGCGTAAGCGCCACCCACCTCGGCCGCGTCCTTGAGGAACCCCTTCTCCAGCATCGACCCGAGATGCTCCGCCGACTCGCCCAGGGCCGTTGCGGAACTCTTGAGTTCCTGGGTCACCTTCACATCGACCGAAGTCGTGCGGCCCGACTTCGTCACGGGACCGACAAGCAGCTCCTCCAGCTTCGCGGACTGCGCCAGGACCTGCTCCGCCTGCTGTCGCACATCCTTGCCGGACAGCGACATCTGATCCCAACGGACCGGACGACCGGAATCCAGTGCCTCCTTCATCGCGAGGTGCAGATCGCCCGCATGCGCCCGCAGTTTTTCCGCGACATCCAGGTGCCCGGACGCAGCGAACTTCTCCACATACCGATGCACGTCCCGCTGCGCAAGATCACGAGTGGCCACGTGGAGATCCACACCGGCAGCAAGATCGTCATTGGCCTTCTTCAGGGCATCCCGGACCGTCTGCAAGCCGGACTCCTCCCTGATCTTGTCCGCCAGGGCCTTTTCCTCGGCTTCTTTTGCCTTGGTGTAGTCCTTCTCCGCTTTCGCGATCGCACCCTTGTTGGTGCCCTGCTCCAACTGGGCGAGCTTTTCCCTCAGCGGTCGGAGTTTGGCGGCCTTCGCCTCGTACGACTTCCCGGCCAGGGCAGCCTTCGACTCGGCGCTCGGCACGGCCTTCTCGGCGGTCTGAAGCTGCGCCATCAAGTCGTCGAGCCTCGCCGGCCCTCCCGCGGGATTCGTCACCGGCCGCTGCACACCGGCCCCGTCCAGACGCGGATGCTCCTTCAGGCTCTGGGCGTGCAGATCCCAGAGCCGCCGGTCCAGGTCCGTGGCGTCGACGCCCAGCTCGTCGAGTTGGTGTGCCAACTCGTCGAGGTTGTTCTTCGCCGCGGACAGGTCCTGCTCCAGCTTCAGCTCATGCGCGCTCGGCCCACTCGATCCCCCGGCGTGCGGCTGATCGTCCCGCACCTGCCCTTCCAGCCGGCCCAGGTCATAACGCGCCTGCGTGAACTTCCGCCACACCTCCCGGCGATCACCGGTCAGCGGATCTTGTGAGCCGCCGAACAGCACGTCGATGCGTTCTCCGTCCAGCTTCCAGAACCGTTCGATCTCGCCCGGCGAGAACGGCAGGGACCTGCCCACCGCTGCGGGAACGCCGGTGGTGCCGGTCTTCGTACCGACCGCCGTACCCTCGGCGGGGAGTCCGTGCCCGGCCAGGGCCTCGGAACGCGTGACACGCACCGGCCCCGCGTCGCCGCCCGCCTGCCCTGCCGACGCGGCCCCGTGTTCGGCGGCAGCGCCGGACACACGACTCGGTCGCGGTCCGGGGATGCCCAGGGCGTCGAGGTGTCCCTCGATGGTCTCGGCGTCCATGCCGAGCCGGGACAGCTTGCCCTCGGCGATGTCCAGGGCGACCTCTGCCTGCTGTACGTCGAGTTTGGCGGCGGCCTGGTCGACGTTCTCGGAGGGCCGGCCGAGCTTCCCGCCCGTGAGGTCGAGTTCACGCCTGGCGCCGGCGAGCTTGGCGCTCGCCGCCTCGAACTCGTCCCAGGCGGCCAGTCGCTCCTTGCCGGTCTTGCCGGTGGCACCGCCGGTGACCGCCTCGAACCTGCTCAGCGGCCCAGGCTTGCCACCTGCGGTCGGACGCGGTCTCGGGGCCGGGGTGGGATTCGGGCGCAGGGCGACGTGCTCACCGACCAGCACCGCGCCCGAGCCGTCGTCCAGCGAGCGTCCGACGCCGGCCAGGTGTGCGTCGGGGCCGGTCCTGACGTGGGTCGTGGCGGCCGCGCCGGCGGTGTCGCCGGTGCCTTCCCGTTCGCCGAGCAGATCGAGGTTCTCGCGGGCCGACACCCCGAGGTGGTCGCCCTGCGCGGTGACCGAGGGAGACTCGGGTTCTTCGGCCAGCCGCTCCGGGGAGTTCAGGCTCCTGGTGCCGCCGGAGAGGTCGTCGAGGTCGTGTGCGGCCTTCCTGACGCCGCCGCCGACGGACTGTCCGGTCGTGCTGCCGGTCTTGACCCCGCCGGTGGCCGCGGCGCCCGCCGAGCCGGTCTTGACGTCGGCGGTGACCGCGGACGTACCCACGGAACCCGCCTTCATGTCGCCGGTGACCGAGGACGTGCCGACGGAACCCGCCTTCACCTCAGTGGTGACCGAAGACATGCCGACGGAACCGGTCTTGATCTCGACGGCGGGCGACGAGACCGCCGCGCCCGCCTTGGCCTCGACGGTGACCGGAGCCGTACCGGTCGCACCCGCCTTGGCGTCGACCGCCGCACCGGCATTGACATCGACCGCCGTCGCCTTGATGTCCGTCGCCGGGGCATGGGCGCCAAGGGTGCCGGCCTTGATGTCCGCGGTCGCGGACGTCGTGCCCACCGACCCCGCCTTGACGTCGGCCGTCACCGGGGTCGAGGCGGCCGAACCCGTCTTGACGTCCGTCGTGACGTGGCCGGCCGTGGCCGCGGGAGGCGGCGTCTGGAGGCCGTGGGCGGTCCCGTGGGCCGCCACGAGGTCGGCCGTGCCCAGGGCCTGGTGCACCTCGGGGGCGACGACGATCTGCTTGCCCTCGCCGTTGGTGAGGCCCGAGCCGCGGTAGTCCACGTGCAGCGTGGTCGGCATGCCGTTCTGGGCGCCGACCTGCATGCTGATGCCGTCGTGTGTCATCCGGATGCCGGAGATGTCACCGTCCACGATGCTGCGCAGCTCGGGGATGCCCAGCTCGTGGAAGTCCTCGACGTGGCCGGTGGCGACCCGCACCGAGGACATGGCGTCGCTGAGCGATGCCGACAGGCCGGAGGCGGAGGGCGTCAGGTCGCCCCGCAGGGCGTGCAGGCCGCTGGAGCCGAGGTCCGAGAAGCCGTGCCCGGCGGCGAGGTTCGTCCCGCCCAGGTGGGTGGGCAGCGGCTCCAGCAGTCCGGCGGCGGTGCGCTGGAATCCGGTGGCGTGGTCGAAGGCGGCCAGGTGGTCGACGGCGTCCAGACCTCCGGCGTTCGCCATCACGTTGCCGACGGAGTCGAGATGAGTGCCCCCGTTCAGCGAGTGCAGGGACGTCAGGCTGGTGTTCATGCCGCCGATGTCGGTCCCGAGGTTGATGCCGTGCAGGCCGCCCAGTCGGGAGTCGATCCCGGTGTTGAGGCCGCGGAGACCACCGGGGTCGAAGCCCTGCAAGGCACCGTGGCCGAGGCCGTTGAAGGAGGCACCGGTCGGTAGCCCGGTGAGGCCGCCGTGTCCGCCGGTCAACGCGCCGACGTGCAGGGCGCCGCCGAGGGCCGACTGCGGCAGGTGGGCGGTCGGGGTCAGCAGACGGGTGCCGAAGCCCATCTTGAAGGCGCCCCTGAAGCCGGCGCCGAGTTCGAAGAAGTCCACCGGCAGCACGGCGCCGAGCAGGAAGCGTCCGCCGAAGCTGACGGGATAGACGGCCACCTTGCCGATCGTGGTGCTGATGCCGGCGGTGGCGACCTGGAAGTCGGTACGGAAGGTGTTGGCGAGCAGCTTCAGGCCGGCGGCGGTGATCTTGACGCCCTTCATGGCCAGGTCGGCCATTCCGCTCAGTCCGCGCAGGACGAGACCGGGCAGCGCCGTCACCCCGTTGTAGATGTTCTTGATGGTGATGCCGCTGGTGAGGAGGTGGCCCAGGGTGCCGCCCAGCTTGGTCACACCTGCGGAGAGCGACTTGGGCAGGTTCTTCAGCGCGTTGAACACGCCCTTGGCCAGCGCGCCGACGTTGATGCCCTTGGTGGAGGGGAAGAGGATGCCGACGAAGGCGAGCACCACGTCCAGGATGCTCGCCTTGCCCTCGGCGAACTCGACGAGTGTGCCGATGAAGACGACCATGCCGAGGCCGAAGGCGAGCAGGCCGATCCAGCCGCCGAAGATCGCGCCCACGATGGCCAGGATGATCTCCAGGATGCCTATGGCCTGGAGGAACAGCTGCCAGCCACTGAGCGGCTGGCGGATCAGGTGCTCGGCTTCCGTGAGCCTGTGCTGGTAGGTCCTGACGGCGTCGTTGTAGTCGCCCTGGGCGGCGTGTGCCTGGTCCTTGAGGCCGGCCAGCTGCGGATCTTCCTTCGACAGTCCCTGAGCGGCGTTCAGCGCCTGCTCGGTCCTCGCCTGGGCGTCCTCGACCGCGGTCCGGTAGGCCGAGGTCGCGTCCGCCGCGAGGCCGAAGGACTGGCCGATGGCGTCGATGAACTGCTTGAGGTGTCCGTCGATCTTCTCGCGCAGCGCCTCCGCGGCCTTGCCGACGAAACCGTTGCCCGATCCCGTCTTGTCGAGGATGCGGTTCAGACCGCTGGTGACCTCGTTGCCCAGCGCCTCGGTGTCGTGCAGAGCCGACTGGAAGCTCGCCAGGACGGTCGGATCGCCAGGTGTGGGGTCGCCGTGCATCCCCAGCGCACTCCAGTCCTCCGGCCGTGGCATGCGCACTCTCCGTACACTCGAACCGCCCCATGGCGCAGGGTGCGCGGGGGTGGTTGGTTCACACGTATCACTCCATCGTAGTGTGGGTACCGCCGTGCCCTCGCAGAGGGCGGGACACATATGCCGCCAACGCACGTGTCAATGGGCGGCCGGGTGTCGGTCAGGTGACCGGAGGGAGAGGACATGCCGGACTTCGACGTAGCGATCGACTACGAGTTGCTGAGGGTGCTGGCCGCCGACACGGAGAAACTCAAGGACCAGCTCGCGGACTCGCGGCTGATGGGCCATGAATCCTTCTACAGCCGGGCCGAACTCGGCGGGGCGTTCGGCGCCGCGAACCACTTCCTCTTCCAGTGGCTGGGCCCCTGGGAGAATGCCAGGAAGCTGCTGGAGAGCCTGAGCGGCACCTACAAGGGTGCGTCCCAGAAGTGGTTCGAGCTGGACGCGAGCTTCGCCACCCAGGCGAACATCCAGGCCGCGGCCTGGTATCACAGCGCGTGGGACATGAAGAAGAAGGCATACGACAGCTGGAAGTGGATGACGGAGCAGGAAATCCTCGTCCACGCCTGGGACGAGAACGGCAACCCGTACCTGAAGAAGCAGAAGCTGGCCGACCCCAATGACCCGAACGCCCCGAAACCTCCGGGTCTCGAACCCGGCGGCTACGAGTACCTCCACGACGGTGACGGCACGAACAAGGTCCACAACTCGACCCAGACGACCTTCGACTCCCACGGCAATCTGAAGTCGACCGACACCACCATCGACGACATGGGCGGTGGCCTCTCGTACCACGAGCACACCGACCACTGGGACGAGAACAACTACACGACGACGGTCACCCACACCGACGGGTCGAAGACGGTCATCGAGGTGCACGGCGACAAGGACGGCAACGGCAGCAAGATCGTGACCAACACCGACAAGGACGGCAAGACCGTCGACACGTCGAGCTACACCGGTTCCGGCCTCAAGTCCGACGACCCGCAGTGGACGAACAACGACCCGGAGGCCACCGACACCGACGGTGACGGCAAGGACGACAAGAACGACCCCGGAGGTTCCCAGCACTCGAACACCTCCGTCGGCAGCACCGTCTGACACACCCCCAGCACACTCACCCGACACCCCCAGACACCCCCGGCCGCCCTGGTCGGCGACACGGACCGAGGAACCCTCATGCCCAGCAACAACGTGCAGCTCCAGTACGGCCAGATCGAATCCGTCTCCACCCGGCTGCAACACGCGGTGACGACCATCAACCCGCAGCTGATGGACCTGAAGTCGTCGGTCGACACCCTCCTCACCGACGGTCTGTGGTTGCAGCAGACCAGCCCGGCCATGCAGCACGCCTACGAGCAGTTCACCGGCCAGCTGACCCAGATCGTCGCCAAGATCGAGGACTTCGCCAAGCAGTTCAAGGCGATCAAGACCCAGATCGACGACATGGACAACACGATGGCCGCGCAGATCAGGGGCGACGGCAAGTAGCACCGGCTCGCCCGCCGGGGCACACGGAAGACACACAGAAGGCACGCAGAAGGGGCGCCGCTCGACGCGGCGCCCCTTTCCCGTCCCGCCTTCCCGTCCCGCGTTCCCGTCCTGCCCTGAGTTCCCGTCCTGTCCTGCGTTCCCGCCGCGCCTCAGCGCGCGTCGCCGGCCTCGGTCTCCGGCACCAGGACGGTCATCAGGGCCCCCGCGTCGTCGACGGTGAGGGCCCGGCCCGGAACCCGGTTCGCCCGGATCAGGTTGTGCGGCAGCCGCACACCGAGCACGTCGCCCTCACCGATGGTCTGCGGCGACAGCAGCAGCCCCTTGCGCGAGCGCCGCACCTGGCCGATCCAGGTGCTGAGCGGCGACACCAGCGCCTCGGCGGGACCGGCGACGGCCAGGCCGAGGGACCGGTCGCGGCCGGAGGAGGCGATGTCCCGCAGCATGCCGTCCACCGGTGACATGGACAGCAGGTCGGCGTCGTCCACCATGACGACAGCGACGCCGCCGACCCTCTCCAGTGCCGCCCGCAGGTCCTGCTCGCTCGGGGTGGGCGAGGGCAGCACGACCGCCTTGCGGTGGCCTTCCAGGCCGCGCAGCGGCGACTCACGGGGGGTGAGGGCCACCACGCCGGTCCCGGAGCGCACCAGGGACGCCGCCAGGGAGAGCAACGCGGTGCTGCGGCCGGACCCGGGCGGCCCGACGATCGTGTACGTCGAGGCGACACCGGCGAAGTCCACCCACACGGGAGCCACGTCGTCGCCGCCGAGTCCCAGCATCGCGGTCAGCGGGCCGCGCGGCGTCGTGCCGACACGCTCGTACGCCTCCTTGAAGCTGATCGTCATCGGCAGTGTCTCGACGCGGAAGGGCCGCGCCGAGGCGGGCACGCCCAGGTCCCGGGCGGCGGCCTCCTTGCCGATCCGCTGGAGCGCCTCGGCCTGTTCGGGACCGCCGAGACCGCCCGGCAGCACGGCGATCTGCAACTCGCTGCCGGTGTCGGTGCGGAAGCCGCGCCCGGCCGGGATCACGGAGGGGATCTGCTCGCGCGGGATGCCGCTCATGGTGTAGTCGCTGACGTCGTTCATCCGCAGCAGCAGCTTGTTGTCGTTCAGCGCGGCGATCCGTCCGGCCATCAGGGCCCGTTCGGAGGTGGCTACGACGTGCACGCCGACCGCCGCGCCCTCCCGCAGCAGCATCGCGACCTGGCTGACCATGCGGCCTTCCTCGATCTCGCCGACCAGCGCGCTCAGCGTGTCCCAGCCGTCGATGAACAGCACGAGGTGGGCCGGGCGCCGGTTCGGGGGCAGCGCCGCGCGCAGCTCGGTGATGTTGCCGGCCGAGTGTGCGGTCATCAGCTCCTGACGGCGTACGAGTTCGGCGGTGAGCCGGTTGAGGAGCCGGCCCATGCGTTCCAGGTCGGCCCGCGGCACCACGGCGCCGGTGTGCGGCAGCGCGGAGAGCGCCGCCAGCGCGCCGCCGCCCGCGTCGATCGCGTAGTAGTGCAGGTCCGCGCAGGAGTTGGCGCGGGCGAGCGCGCTGGCCATGGTGCGCAGCGTCTGCGACCGGCCCGAGCGCGGCATGCCCAGGACGAACAGGTGCGGGAAGGTGTTCAGGTCGAGGAACACCGGCGGCTGCGCCTGGTGCCGCGGCAGGTCCTCGCGTGCCCAGGCGGCCGGGACGAGCCGTCCGTCACCGCTGGGGGCCGCCGGTTCCGGCAGGTCGGACAGGGTGAGGCTGTCGGTCAGCGGCGGCAGCCAGGGGCTGGGCTGCGGCTGGTGGCCGGACGCCCGCGCCGCCTCCAGGAGCGCGTCGACGAGCGCCATCAGGTCGGTCGGCCCCTCTTCGTCCTTGAGGAAGGCGAACTCGTCCTCGGCCTCCTCGGGTGCCTGCACATGGCGGCCGAGGCCCTGCCAGGACAGCGGGGTCATCCACAGTCCCGTGTCCTCGTCGGAGAGTTCCGAGAGTCCGGAGAGTCCGGAGAGTCCGGAGAGTCCGGAGAGTTCCGAGAGTCCGGAGAGTCCGGAGGGTTCGGGCCGCGGTCCGGTCCGCTCGGCCGGCTCCCGACCGGATCCGTCCGCCGGGCCGGCGGTGGGCGCGGTCCCGCTCTGCGGGCGCGGGGCGCCCACGTAGGCGGTCTGGAAACTCATCGCCGAGCGGTGCCCGAGCCGCACGAGGGCCCGCCCCGGGGTGGCCGCGGAGATGCTCGCCGCGTCCGGTACGTCCAGCACGTCGGTGCTCTCGTTGGCGTCGGTGACGCGCAACGAGATCCGCAGGTTGGTGTTGGCCCGGATGTCGCTGGTGACCACGCCTGCGGGCCGCTGGGTGGCCAGCACCATGTGCAGCCCGAGGGAGCGACCGCGCTGGGCGATGCCGACCAGGCCGGGGATGAAGTCGGGGATCTCCCGGGCGAGGGTGGCGAACTCGTCGATGACCAGCAGCAGGCGGGGCATCGGCGGCAGGCTCGGGTCGCGACGGCGCAGTGCCCGGTACTCGGGGTGGTCCTTCGCGCCCGCCGTGGCGAGCATGTGCTCGCGGCGGATCAGTTCGGCGGTCAGCGAGGCCAGCGCGCGCTGGACGAGGTGGCTGTCGAGGTCGGTGACCATGCCCAGGGTGTGCGGCAGCCGCACGCAGTCCTTGAAGGCGCTGCCGCCCTTGTAGTCGACGAGCACGAAGGTCAGTTCGTCGGGGCGGTTGACCGCGGCGAGCGAGGCGACGAAGGTCTGCAGCAGTTCGGACTTGCCGGAGCCGGTGGTGCCCGCGATCAGCGCGTGCGGGCCGTCCTTGACCAGGTCGAAGGCGACCGGACGGTCGAAGCCCTGGCCGACCAGCGCGGAGGTGGAGGCCGGACGGCGGTGCCAGCGCCGGACCACCTCTTCGGCGGTCGGGGGCTCCAGGTTCAGGAGGTCCAGCAGCGAGACGTTGTCGGGCAGTCCGCCGCCGGTGTCCGGGGTGACGTCGTGCACCGGGGCGATGCCGCGGGCCAGGCGTTCGGCCCACTCGGAGGTGACGTAGTCCGGGCGGATGCCGGTGATGTCGGGCAGCCCGGTGCGGCGCAGCGTCAGGGTGTCCTTGGCGATGGACACGACCGCGCTGGCCTCTTCGGGCAGCATCCGCTCCTCGCGGTCCAGGCACAGCAGGTGGATGCCGCGCGTCGGACCCTCCTTGAGGACCTGGACCATGCCGGGGACGTCGCGCAGTTCGCGCGCTCCGTCCAGGACGACCAGGACGTCGGGCTCGCTGAGCAGCGCGCCGCGCAGCGTGGCCTGCTGGGCCTGGTTGCGGTGGCGGATGACGTTGATCAGTTCGGTGACCCGGTTGGCGACGGTCTCGGGGTCGTTGCCGAGCAGGATGACGGGTGCGTTGTCCTGGGAGGCGGACAGCCCGGACCGGGCGTGCGGCAGCCAGCGGGCCCATTCCCACGCGTCGGCGGTCTGGGTGTCGGTGAGCACACAGATCTTCAGATCGCGCGGGCTGTGCAGCACGGCGGCCTGGGCCACCGCCCAGCGGGCGAGCGCGCGGGCGGGTTCCTCGGGGCCGGCGACGCCGACGACCCGGCTGCCGGCGAGGTCCACGCCGATGGGCATGTCGGGGATCTGCCAGCAGACGTTGCGGTGGTTGTCCTCGCGGGCGCCGTCGTCGATCTGGAGCAGCGACTGCTGCTGGGTGGTGCCGATGCGCAGGACGAGGTTGTCGGGGTCGGACGGGCGGCGTTCCCACAGCCGGGCGCCGGGGCCGACGGCCATCAGTCCGACGACCGCCGGGTCCGGGGCGGAGGCGATCCGCACGCGCCGCTCGTGGTCGACCTTGGCCCGGACGTCCGTCTCCAGGGAGGCGCGGCGCAGCCGGTAGTTGGCGACGCCCTCCAGGTACTCCTTGCGGCCGCCGCGCCGTCCGCTGATCCAGTTGCCGATGCCCAGGACCGGGCTGAGCACCATGAACGCCATGTAGAGGAAGGAATGGAAGATCCAGACCATGGCCACGCCCATGAACATCGGCGCGATGATCACCAGGAAGGGGAGGGGCCGGCGTTTGGGGGGTCCGGGCGGGCCGGGCAGCCGGAAGGTCTCCGGCTGGAGCGGGGGCAGCAGCCGGGGCGGCCGGTTGAAGTCCAGGCCGGCCGTCGGCGACGCGACCACCGCGGCGTCGGCCGGGGTGGGCCGGGCCGCGCGCAACAGGTGCTCGCCGACGACGAGTTCACCGTCGAGTTCCCAGGGCGTCCAGCCGCGGGGAAGGTCGTCGGGCTCCTGGTCCTCGGGGTTCGGGTCGGGCTCCGGCGGCAGGGCCGCCACGTCGGCGCGCGGGCGGGGCGGCGGCGCCTCGGGGAGGGAGAGCCGGACCTGTCCGTCGCCGTCGGGCAGCACGGTGAGCACCGTGCCGTCCGCGCGTACGGTCAGGCGCAGTCCCTCCGCGGGGACGCCCTTGCCCGCCAGCCGTACGGAGCTGCCCGCCCGGGGTCCGATCAAGTGGGTGCCGATGCCGAGGTGATGGACCTGGCCGGCCGCCGGGCCGCCGATCACCTGGATCTCGACCACGGGGGCTGAGCCGGGTGCCCGGGGCGTGGGCATCTCGTCACGGGCGGGGCCGTAGACCGATGCGCTGCCGGTCACGGGCCGGCCGAGGCCCAGGGTGCTGCCGTCCCGGATGCCGGAGGAGGCCAGGACGGTGTCGGGGTCGAGCAGCCGGTCGCCCAGGTAGAGCGGGACGTCCTCGGTCCCGTGGGCAACGTCCGCCTCCTCGGGGGCGGTCCCCCGGTGCGCGGCGAGCAGGTGCGGGGCCAGTCGGCGTACGGAGGTCGCGGCGGCGGCGTTGACGAGTACGTCGCGCTGCTCCCGCCGCTCTGCGTCGACGGTGGTGACGAGGAGCTTCACGACTCGTTCCGCCTTTCGGCTCGGGGGATGTCGAAGGATTCGGCGTCAGGGGTGCCGGCGGCCGGGACGCCGGTGGTCTCCGGTTCGGCGAACAGGTCACGGACGGCCGGAGCCAAGGGTTCCGGGGCGGGTACGGGCGGCGCGTCGGCCGGGAGGGAGGGGTGCGGGGCCGCCGTACCGGCCCGGTCGGTACGGCGGGCGCCGGGCACCGCGGTTCCGGCCTGCGGGGTGGGCCGGGCCGCGGGTGCGGGGACGGTGGGCACGGCGGTCAGGGAGGGGCGGGGCGCGGGTACGGCGGGCCGCGGCCCGGGGTGGCGCGGGTCCGGTCCGGCGGGCGGCCACGGCCCTGTCGGTCCGCCCGCCGGTCCGCCCGCGGGTACGGCCGCGGGTACGGCCGTCGGCTGTCCGCCGCGCCGCTTGCGCGCGCCGCTCCTGCGCGCGCCGCTCCTGCGCGCGGCGCGGGCCACGGCGGGGCCGAGCGGACCGGCGTCGGTCTCGATGCCCAGGCCGGGTGTCTCGGTCCGGCCGCGCGAGTCGACCCGGATCTCCCACCGGTGGGCGGACATCGGGCCGACGACGACGGCGCACAGCAGTCCGGCGCCCGCCAACTCGGACAGCCGCGCCGCCTGCTCGTCGTCCGGGGCCGCGCACACCACGACCACCGGCCGGGTCCGCCCGGGTTCCGGCACGGCCAGCGAGTCCAGCAGCGAGTCCAGGTCGGGGCCGTCGAACCCCGGCTGCACACCACGGGTGACCAACACCTGCGCCGACCCGCCGGGCAGGTCGAGATAGGCCGCCACCGCCTGCACGAACGCGCGGACGGCCCGGTGCTCGCCGTAGGTGCTCAGGATGCGGGACCCGCGCAGCAGGTCGAGGAGGACCACGCCGTCGGCGCTCAGACCGAGCGGCACCAGCACCCTGGGCACGGCGGGCGGTCGTGCCGTCCCGTCCGCGTCGGACGCGGCTGCCTGCCGGGGCGCGAGGTTCGCCGCGTCGACGGCGGAGGCGTACCAGACCAGCGGGTCGCCGTCGGTCCGCCACGGCTGTGGTGGCGGCGGCACGTCCCGGCCCGCGACGCGTACGGCGACCTCGCCGGCGTTGCGCCGGGTGGCGGGCCGGACCGTGACCGCGAAGCCGAATGCCTCGGCGGCGGTGGGACGCACGGCGCCGTCGACGCCGTCGAGCGCGTGGTGGGCGACGGCTCCGGTGCCCTGGGCGGCCAGCAGGCGGGTCAGCCGCCGTATGGCCGCGCGGAAGCGCAGGAACTCCCGCACCGGTTCGGAGAAGGCCCTGCGGGTGAGGCGCACCTGGCGGCGCAGCCGGCGCCAGGTGCGCCGCCAGCCTCCCTGTCTGCGCGCGAGTCGGCGCAGCAACAGCCATACCAGGAGCAGGAGTTCGGCCAGCGCCAGGATCAGTACGCTCGTGCCCGAGTTCCAGGACAGGGCGATCGTACGGTCGGCCTGCGCCACCGGTATCCAGCCTGCCACCGGGCCCACCTGATGGATGTGCACGAGAACCCCTCGCTCTGTCGCCTACCGGAGAACGACCGGGTCTCGCCACGACCGACGTCTCACAGGCCGTCGAGGACATGGTGAACGCGGTACGACACATGTGCCGGGGGGTGTCCACCGGCCACGTGGCCGTCCCGGCCGCACAGGTGTGACAGCGGTCGTCTCGGCGCCGCTGTCACAGCCGAGTGTAAACAGAAACGTGTCCCTCTGGCGCACCGGCCCGGCGCCCGCAGCACCATCGTGACACGTCCTTGCCCACACGGATATGTGTGAGTACGGGACAACTGTGGACACCTGTTTCGCCGGCCGGCCGCGTGAGCGGTGCCCGCCACGGCGGTCACTCCGCCAGCGCGGCGGCGTCCCCCATCACGATCACCGGGTGCAGCGTGGGGTCGAGCGTGCGCAGCAGTTCCTTCATGTGTGACTTCGCGAGGCTCACACAGGCGTGCGTGGGGCCGCCGTGGTCGACGTGCAGCCAGATGCCCCCGCCCTTGTCCGCACCCTGCGGGCGGCCCCAGTCGAGCGGGGAGGTGCCCTTGACGTGGTTGTAGTCGATGGCGATGACGTAGTCGAACGACCCGGCGAGGGATTCGCCGTCGAAGCCGGTCCCGCTGACGGAGAATCCGCCGGACCGGTCGTACGGGAGCTTGGCGCCGGGGTCCGCCAGCAGGCCCCCTGCGTCGCTGAGGGTGAACACGCCGATGGGCGAGCGGAGATCGCCGAGGCGGTGGTCGGCCGTCCAGCCCTTGAGGGCGTTGTGCGCGGGCCAGGTCGCGCCGCCCTGCCAGCCGGAGGCGGTCCGCCGGTAGAGCACCACGTGGGCGCGGGAGGAGTTCCGGCCCGCGCCGGTGACCAGGACGACCTGCCGGGCGTCCGCGGGTATCCGGGCCGCCGTCCGGCGGCCGAGACCGGGCAGGTGCGCGGGATCGCCGTGGAGCGGGCCGGCGTCCGGGGCGGCCTGGGGGGCGCCCGGCGCGGACGGCCGTGCGGACGTCCGTTCGGACGGCTGGGCACGGGGCGTGTCCTCCGGCGTCCAGGCGGCCCGGACGGCCGGCCGGGCACCGGCGGATTCGGCACCGGTCCCGCCGACCACTCCGCAGCCGCAGACGGAGGCCGCGGTGAGCAGCGCGACGGCGGTGAACGACAGTCGCGAGCCCGAGCCAGCGAACGGCAGCCGCGAGCCCGAGCCGGTGAGCGGTGCGAGCAGCCGGTCGGCGGTGGAGGGCGCGCGGTGCCGGCCGCTGTGCGCGCGTATGTCGGATGAAGCCATGTCTGAGACGCCCCCCACTTCGTGGCCATGGTCCGCTGTGCCGTGGCAAGCCGCGCAGGTGCGCTCCGACGGCAGCACACTCCGCCGGCCCACGGGTGACGTGTCGTCAGCTGGAGACACCCGGCGGCTCCCTCCCCCGCCGGGCCGCCCGGCCGAGGACCGCCCTACATATTCGTTGAGGATACAATCAGTTCGGTTCCGGTGGTACGCCGGTGTGATCCCGGCACATCGGCCGACGCGGTGTAGTCCCCGGTCAGCACGGGGATTGCTGCGCGAACTCCTGCTGTGCGCAGGTGCGTTCACCGCGCCGCCGAGGTACCTGTCCGCCCCTCGCCCGCTCGGATCGCCGCGACGCGGCGGGCCCTGGGTGGTCTCCGTCACACGTATGCCGCTCGGGGCAGCCTGGGACGGCGGCGGACGGTAAGGCGCGGTCGGGACAAGGACGCGCGCCGACCGCCGACCGGGTCAGGGTCGCAGCGACCGCAGGGTCATGTCCCCGTACCTGCGCCACAGCGCCGGGTCGCGCTCGGCGAGCGCGAGCAGTTGCAGGGTCATGCCGCACAGCACCACGCGCAGATCGAGCAGCGTCACGTCGGCGCGGACCAGGCCGGCGGCCTTGGCTTCCGTCATCAGGCCCACCAGCCGGTCCAGGAGCGGGCCGGTGTGCGCCGAACGTCCCTCGGCGAGCACTTCCGACAGCAGCCGGTCCCCGGCGAGGGTCTCGAACAGCAGGCGCACGTACGCCTCGAACGCCCGCGCCGGATCGGCCTCGGCCAGCGCCGGCTCCGTCACCCGGTCCAGCTCGGCGAGGCGATGCCGGACGACCGCGTCCACCAGGTCTTCCTTGGCGGGGTAGCTGCGATAGACGGTCGCCTTCCCCACCTCGGCCCGCTCGGCGACCTGCGGCACGGTGCCCTGGAGGCCGAACTCGTCGAAGATCTCCAGTGCCGCCGCGAAGATGCGCTCGTGGTTGCGCCGGGCGTCGGCCCGCTTCAGGGGCGTGTCCTGCCCGGTCGGCCGCGGGTTGGTCTGCACGGGAGTCATCCGTCCATTGTGCCCGCCCGGCCGTCCCGCGGTCACGGGCCCACAGCGTCGCCCGCGAAGGCCGGAAGGCACCGTCACCGGACCGCACCCGCACTGCCCGATTAACCGAACCCTCGGGTCCGGTTATAGTGGAACCGCCAAACGGACCCAAGGGTCCGGATAAACTTCGTTTCCCGCACGGACCCACGTCCTGGAGACCGCCATGAACAGTTGGACCGGCACCGAACGTGCCGACCTCGCCGACCCGATCCGCCCCCTCGTCGAGGCCGTCCGCGCCATCGCCCCCGTCCTGCGCCGAGAGGCCGACGAGGCGGAGCGCGACAGCCGGCTCACCCCCGAGGCGACCCGGGCCCTGCGGGAGGCCGGCCTCTTCCGGCTCGGCGTACCCGAGCGGTGGGGTGGCCACGAGGTCTCCCCCGCCGCCAGCCTGCACGTCACCTCCGAGGTGGCACTCGCCTGCCCGTCCAGCGGCTGGGTCGTGATGGTCTCGTACGTCGCACAACAGATCGCCGCCACCTTCGGTGAGCAGGCCCGGCAGGACCTGTGGGGCGACGGCGCGGACGTGCCCATGTGCGGGGTGTTCGGCAGCGTGGGTGTCGGTGCCGTCCCGGTGGAGGGCGGGCTGCTCGTCTCCGGTTCGTGGTCGTGGGCGTCCGGCTGCCACCAGGCCGAATGGGCGCTGCTCGGTGTTCCGTTGGCCGGATCCGAGGGCGCGGAGGCGGAGCGCGGGCTCGCCCTCGTACCCAGGAGCGCCCTCACCGTCGAGCGCACCTGGGACATGGCGGGCATGCGCGGCACCGGCAGCGACACGCTCGTGGCTGAAGACGTGTTCGTCCCGTTCCACCGGCTCAGGCGCTTCGCCGACGTGGTGCAGGGCAACGGGCTGCCGCCGGAACCGCTTTACCGGATCGCGCCGGGATCGATGACGCTGACCTGTATGGGGCCCCTGCTCGGCATCGCGCGCGAGGTCTTCCGGCTGACCCTGGAAGCCGTCGACGGCGGCAAGCCGATGGCGATGTCCCTGCACGCCCGGCTCGCCGACTCCCCCAGCGTGCAGGCAGCGCTGGCCGACGCGGCCACGCTGATCGACTCCGCCCACCTCCACCTCGCGCGCTCCGCCGAGTTCATCGGCGCGGCGGCGGCCACGGGCGCCACTCCCACCCTGATCGAACGCGCACGGGTGCGCATGGACATGGGGCACGCCTCCGAATGCCTGCGCGCGGCGGTGCAGTCGCTGCTCACGGTGAGCGGGGCGGGCAGCTTCTCCAGTGCGAAGGCCGTCCAGCGGTACTGGCGTGATCTGGAGACCGGTTGCCGGCACCCGACGCTCAACCCCGGTCTCGCCCGCGAGATGTACGGACGGGCCCTGGTCGGCGACCAGCGCCCGGTCAGCCCGATGGTCTGACGTGGCCGAACGAGAACAAAGGCCCGAACGAGAGCAAGGGCCGGGACGAGAACAAAGGCCCGGACGAGAACGAGGGCCGGGACGAAAACAAAGGCCCGGACGAGAACGAGGGGCCGGGACGAGAACGAGGGGCCGGACGAGAAGGAGGAGGGAAGCCATGACCCGACCCAGCGCCCCGGCGGTCGCCGACGGCTCCGCGCGCGAGGCGCGCGAGGCGCGCGAGGCGCGCGAGGCGCGCGAGGCGCTCGGCCATTTCGCGTCGGGCGTCACCGTCGTCACGGCCGCCGGCCCCGCCGGGCCGCTCGGCCTGACCTGCCAGTCCTTCGTCTCCCTGTCCCTCGATCCGCTGCTCGTCTCCTTCGCCCCGGCCAGGTCGTCACGGACCTGGCCGCTCATCCGGGAGGCCGGCGTCTTCGGCATCAGCGTCCTGGCGCAGGACCAGGCCGACGTCAGCGCGGCGTTCGCCCGGTCGGGCACCGACAAGTTCCGAGGAGTGGGGTGGTCGCCCGGTCCCGGCGGGGCACCGCTGCTGGACGGCGCCTGCGCCTGGGTCTCCTGCGCACTGTGGCAGGAGTACGACGGCGGCGACCACCACCTGGTCCTCGGCCGGGTCACCGCGCTCAGGGCGGACCCGGCGCGGCAGCCGCTGGTCTTCCACCGGGGCCGTTACCGGGCGTTGGCACCGGACGCGGACCCGGACGCGGCCGGAGGGACGGCGTCGGGGGCGGCGCCCTTCGCTCGGGTCCGGTGGCACCAGGTCCGGTAGGTGGTACCAGATCCGGTAGGTGGTACCGGGTCCCGGACGGGGGCGGGCCGCGGTCCGCCCCGGTCAGTACGAAGGCGGGCCGCGGTCCGTCCCAGTAGTCGTCCGGCGGGCCGAAAATCGCAGGCCGTGCCGCAGGCAGTGTTGCGGGCCGTGTTGCGGGCCCGCGGCGGCTCCCGGGAGGCACGACCGGTTGGATACACGCGGCTGGATGACACACGTTTTCAGCCACCGTGCGGCGGGACAAGTACCCTGGGGGCGTGACAGTCGAGCGGAGCCACGACGCGGAGGCGTGCAAGCAGGTCGACTCCGGTATCGCACGAGTCTTCCAACTGCTCGGGAAGCGCTGGACCGGCCCGATCGTGGCCGTCCTCACCGACGGTCCCGCGTACTTCACCGATCTGCGCCGGGCGATCCCCGGGCTCAGCGAGCGGATGCTCTCCGACCGGCTCACCGAACTCGGCTCCGCCGGGCTGGTCCTGCGCGAAGTGGACGAGGGACCGCCGCTGCGGGTCTCGTACCGGCTGACGGAGGCGGGCGGGGCACTGGAACCGGCCCTCGACGAACTGGCCGCGTGGGCCAAGCTCCATCTGCCGCCGGACCGACGGCCGGACGAGAGCTGACCGGCCCGACGCCACGCCCCGCCACCGGGCAACCGCCGCCCGCCCGGTGGCGGTTGCCCGCCCCGCCCTGAGCCAAGGCGGGTACCGCCAGGTCAGGCGTGCACTCCGCCGTCGCCGGCCGGCACCGGTACCGGCACCGGCACCACGGAGCCCGGTCGACCGGCAGCACACGTGTGGGAGTACGTCACCAGGTGCCCGCCGTCGGACACCCGCGGGACGCCCCGCCGGACCCGGCGGCCACCGAACCCGGCGCGACCCCCTGGGGGACGGACACACACACTCCGCCGGGCCGACCGGCAGCCCGAGCTGAACACCTGGGGTCATACCTGGTCCCGCGAGGTGTGAAGAGAGGCGCCTGAAGGCGTCCGCCGCACCGGGCCCGCCGCTCAGCGGCGCGTGGGGTGCCCCGCCCACACCACGGGGGTCCGCTCCGCCCACGGGGCGGCCCGTTCGAGTTGGCCGGCGAGGCGGAAGAGGCGGTCTTCGAGTCCGTAACCGGCGGCGAACTGCATCCCGATCGGGAGGCCCGTGCCGGTGTCGGCCGTCACGGGCACGGACATGGCGGGCGTGCCCGCCACGTTGAACACGGTGGTGAACGGCGAGCGGTCGAGGACGCGGTCGATCCAGCCGAGGCCGTCGAGCGCCGCGGCGCCCTCGGCATAGGTGCCCAAGGGCACCGCAAGCTCCGGCAGGGTCGGGGTGAGCAGCAGGTCGTGGGCGTCGAAGTACCGGGCCAGGCTTCGGGCCACCCGGTTGCGGATGCCGAGCGCGTCAACGAACTGGGCGCCGCTGACCCGCTGCCCGTAGCGGTAGCCGGCGAGGGTCACCGGTTCGAGGGTCGAGGAGTCGACGGGACGGCCGGAGGCGGCGGCCAGCCCGTCCACCGAGGCCGTGAGGTTCGCCGTCCACAGACGGGCGTTGGCCAGGACGAACTCCTCCCAGTCGGCGCCGAGGCCGACCTCTGCCTCCGTCACCCGGTGGCCGAGGGATTCGAGCAGGGCCACGGTGCGGGAGAGGGCGTCGGCGACGGCCGGCGTGGTGCGGCGTCCGCCCCACGCCTGGGTGAGGACACCGATCCGCAGCGGGCCCGGGTCGCGGGTGACGTCCTGCGCGTACGGCCCCGACGGCCGCTCGGCGAAGTAGGGGTCGCCCGGTTCCGGGCCGCTGATCAGGTCGAGCAGGGCCGCGCTGTCGCGTACGGTGCGGCTGACACTGCCCTGCACGGCCAGGCCGTTGAAGACCTCGTCGGCGCCCGGCCCCATGGAGACCCGGCCGCGGGTGGGCTTCAGGCCGAAGAGGCCGTTGCAGGCGGCGGGGATGCGGAGCGAGCCGGCGGCGTCGGTGGCGTGCGCGATCGGGACCACCCCGGCGGCGACCGCCGCGCCCGCGCCGCCGCTGGATCCGCCCGCGCTCCGGCGCGGGTCCCACGGGTTGCGGGTCGCGCCGTAGAGCACCCCTTCGGTCGTGGTGCCGTAGGCCAACTCCGGTGTCGCGGTGCGCCCGAACGTCACGAGGCCGGCCTGCCGGAAGCGCCGCATCAGGGCGGAATCGGCGTCGGCGACGAAGCCGGCCGCGAGACGGCTGCCCAGCTCGGTACGCCTCCCGGCCATCGTGACGCCGATGTCCTTGATCAGGAAGGGGACCCCGGCCAGCGGTGTGCTGCCGGGGGTGGGCGCGTCGTCGGTCGGCCAGGTCTCCACGACCGCGTTGATCCGCGGATCGACCGCCTGCGCGGCCTCGCGTGCGGCTGCTTCCAGTTCGGCGGGGGCCACCTCGCCCTTCGCCACCAGCTCCGCGAGCCCGACCGCGTCGAAACCCGCGTACTCCGCAACTCTCACTGTCACTCCCAGGGGACTGGACGATACTGCTGAGTACCTGACGATACCCAACGGTATCGAATGGAACGGACTGGTACCGTAGCCGAGGGCGAGTGCCCGCAACGGACCGGACGTCGCACAGGAGTCGGAGCAGGCATGGCATCGACCGCCGGAAGGCCGAGCAGGGTGGCCAAACTGCCGCCCCGTGAGCGCATCCTCGACGCGGCGGAAGAACTCTTCCAGCGCGAGGGGATCCGGCGGGTGGGCGTACAGGCCATCGCCGATCGGGCCGGGACCACCAAAATGGCGATCTACCGGCACTTCGAGACCAAGGACGCGCTGGTCGCGGAGTGGCTGCGGATCGTCGCCGCCGAGTACCAGGCGGCCTTCGACCGGGTCGAGGCCGAACACCCCGGCCGGCCCAGGGAGCAGATCCTGGGCCTGGCGCGGTTCATCGCCGAGGGGCTGCCGGCGATCTCGCACCGCGGCTGCCCGTTCATCAACTCCCTCGCCGAACTGCCCGACCGCTCCCATCCCGCACGGCAGGTGATCGAGGCGCACAAGGCCCGGCAGACCCGCAGGCTGGTCGCCATGTGCGCCGAGGCCGGGCTGCCCGACCCAGAACAGGTCACCGCCGAGATCACCTTCGTACTCGAAGGCGCGCAGGTCAGCACGCAGAACGGAAGCATCGACCGGGCCGGCGACCGGCTGCTGCGCATCGTCGAGGGGATCGTCGACCGGCACCGCTCTCCCCTCGGCGCGTCCCGGGCGCCCACCGGCTGACCGCCCCGGCCCGCAGACGGCATGGTCACCCGCGCCCCCTCCGTGGGAGCGGACGACGACGACCGGTGTCGGCCGGGCCTGACCGCCGCGCCGACCGCCGCTGTGAACCTTCGGCGCGACTTGCCCCGTTGTTCCGGGTGGGAGGGGCTGCTGCCGGGACCGGCCCGCCGGCCCTTCGCCGACGCCCGCCGGAAGCCGCCTCCCCCTGCGAAGAAGGCGTGGCTGCGCGCCCGCCGGCTGGCGATGTCGGCCGGTGACGGACAAGCTGCATGTGAACTGCCTGGTTCCGCGGACACCTGTCCGCTGGGATGGGGACCAGGCAAGAGCGCGCTCCCCGGTATCCGGTGGGACCGTTCGATGTCCCGGAACGGGGGTCACCCATGAACGCTCGGCGCGAGGTCTTCTCCCCCGCGGCCGAAGAGCAGGACCGTCGCACGCCGTCGCCCGTCCCCTCCTTCCCCCGGCGGCCGTCGACCGCCCCCGGGCTCGTCGGACGCGATCACGAGCTGCGCGAACTTCAGGGGTTCCTGCGTACGGCCGTGACGCACGGAGGGGCCTGTGTCATCCGCGGCGACGCGGGTTCGGGGAAGTCGGAACTGCTGGAGACGGCCGTCGGCCTGGCGACCGCCGCCGGTCTGCACGTGCTGCGCTGCACCGGCGTCCGGGGCGGCAACCCGCCGGAGTACTCCGGCCTGCTCCAGATCGTCTGGCCGGTCCTGAAGGGGCTGCGCTCGTCACCGGAGGCCCGGCAGTGCCAGCTCCTGGAGAGGCTGCTGGTCGACGTCGTTCCCGCGCACACTGACCGGGGCCGGCTGTCCTTCGCCGTGCTCGGCGCCCTGGAATCGGCCGGCGCCCGGCAGCCCCTGCTGATCGCCGTCGACGACTGGGACGCGCTGGACGAGCCCAGCAGGGAGGTGCTCTCCTTCGTCGCGCGGCGCCCCGGAGGCCGTGCCCCGGCCCTCCTGGTGACCTCGCGCCCGCACCGTACGCACCTGGCGCCCCTGGCCGGGCTCACGGAATGGGACCTCGCCCCGCTGACCCCCGCCCAGTCCGCCGCCCTGCTGGCGGCGAAACGGCCGGACCACGACCCGCAGGGCGCGCACGAACTGCTGGTGACCGCGGCGGGCAACCCGCTCGCGCTGCTCGAACTGCCCGTGCGGACCGAGGACCCGGTGCCCTACGCGCCCGCCTCGTCCGACCGGCTGGCCGCCGCGCTGGCACCCGGTGTCGCGCAGCTCCCCCCGGCCACGCGTGACCTGCTGCTGGTGGCGGCGCTCCACCCGGCGGGCGACCTGCCCCTGCTGCTGTCGGCCGCGTCCAGGATCACCGGCGCCGCGGCGGGCTTCGCGGTGGTGGAGGCGGCGGAGCGCGACGGTCTCGTGACGTTCGACGGCACGTGGCTGCGTTTCAGCCACCCCGCCACGGCGGGAGCCGTGGTCCACGGCCTCGCCCCGCGCCACCTCCGCGCCGCACACGCGGCCCTGGCGGCGGTACTGGAGCAGGACCCGGTGCAGAAGCTGTGGCACCTCTCGCAGGCCGCGGAGGAGGCCGACCCGGAACTCGCCGGCCGGCTCGAAGCCGTGCACCGCCATGCCCTGCACCGGAGCGAACCGGTCATGGGTGTACGTCTGCTGCGCCGCGCGGCCGACCTGCACCGCGCGCCCGAGGACCGGGGCCGCTGCGCGCTGCTGGCCGCCCAGCTCGCCCACGACCTCGGCTGGGAGGGATTGGCACGGACGACGGCCCAGTACGCGCTGCGCCATCCGCTGGGCCCGCTGGGCACGCTCTGTGCCGAGGCCCTGACCCGCCTGGGCGACGCAAACCGGGATGATGAGGACGGGGACGGCGTAAACCGGGACGACGAGGACCCGCGGCGGCCACCCGCGGACCCCGCCGCCTGGCCCGTGCCGGTCGGTGCCGACGAGCAGACGAACGCGCTGGAACTGGCCCAGCTGACGGCACCCGAGGTCGCGGGCGACGAAGCACGCGCGGACGCCCTGCTGGTCTTTCTCGACGGACTGCCGGAGCACGCCGACGACCCGCGGCTGCTGCACACCATGGCGGCGGTGGGCCCGGTCCGCCGGGCCGCGGCCGTCATCGCGCGGCTGTCCGCCCTCCCCCGGCTCGCGCACATGTCACAACGGGACGTCGAGCACCTCGCCGAGGCCGCCCTGCTGGCCGGGGACCCGCTGCGGGCGCTGGACCTGTACCGGCGGACGGAGCACCGCTACCGCTTCCGTGAGCTGACGGACCAACTGCCCCGGGTCGTGCTCCGGCAGGGCATGGCACACCTGATCACGGGCGACTGGGCCCAGGCCGAACTGTCCTTCCGGCGCTGCGGTGAGCTGGCCGAGGAGAACTTCCGCGGTCACCACGCGAGCGCCGCGCGACTCCTCGGGGACGTCGTAGGGGGTCTGCGGACCGGTACGGTGCCCGCGGTCGCCGCCCGGGATCTGACGGCCGCCCGGCGCTCGGTGCGCTCGATCGACGAGATCGTCGCGGTCGGCACCGCGTGGGCCCAGGTGGAGAGCGGCGACTTCGCCGCCGGTTTCGCGGCGCTCTCCTCCCTCCTCGCCGATCCGGGCCGCTGCGCCGCGGCCCGGTACGCCCTGGTCCCCTTCGCGGAGGCCGCCGACGCCGTCAACGCGGCCGAGGAGGCGCGGGCGACGCTGGCCGGCCTCGAACGCGAGCTGGGCGCGGAGCACACGCCGCTCGTCTCGGTCGGGCTCACGGTGGCCCGAGCCGTCCTCGCGGACGACGCGGGCGCGGAGTGCCGGTACGCCCGTGCCTTCGCCCTGGACCTGTCGCACCGGCCCTTCCTGGAGGCGTCCCTGCGGCTGGCCCACGGACGGCTGCTGCGGCGCCGGCACGAGTTCACCGACTCCCGGGTCACCCTGCGCCAGGCCGCGGCCATCTTCACCACGATGGGCGCCGAGGCACGTGTCGCACGGATCACCGCGGAGCTGCGGGCCTCCGGCGAGCGGGCCGAGCAGACCGCGCCGGGCGCATCCCCCTCCGCCCGGCCCGAGGACCTGCTCAGCCCGCAGGAGCTGCGGATCGCCCAACTGGCCGGCCGGGGACTCTCGAACCGGCAGATCGGCGCGGAACTCAACCTGTCGCCCCGGACCATCGGCTCCTACCTCTACCGCATCTTCCCCCTGCTGGGCGTGACGGCACGGGTGCAGCTGGCCGAGGCGCTGAGGGATGTTCCTGGCACCTGACGTGTGACGCGTGGCGTGTGCTGCGTGGCGTGTGCTTGCGTGGCGCATCGCGTGCGTGGCGTATCGCGTGCGTGGTGTGTGCTGCGTGACGCATGGCACCTGACGTGTGGCACCTGACGTGTGGCACAGGGAAGGTGTGCCGCGGGCACGGAGAGATCGTCGATGACGACCGCGATGGTCAGCTCGGTGACGTGTCCTGCTCGTCCCGGGCCGCGCAGACGCCGTTCTCCCAGGCCCAGGCGGCGATCTCCACCCGGTTGCGGGCCGCGAGCTTGCGCTGCACGCTGCCCAGGTGCGTCTTGACGGTGGACAGGCTGACGTGGAGCAAGGACGTCAGTTCCTCATTGGTGTGACCGCGGGCCACGAGCCGTACCACGTCCAACTCACGTGCCGTCAGCGGAAGTCGGCGCACCGTCGCACGGCTGCTCGGCCGCCCGCCCCGGCCGGGCGCGCGGACCCGCGCCCCCGCCGCGCCGGGCGCCCCCGCCGCGCCGGGCGCCGCCGGCGACCCGGCATCCGCCGCCGCGTCCGCCATGTGCCGCAGCAGCCGGACCGTGACCGACGGCGAGATGAGGGCGTTGTCGGCGGCCACGGCCCGGACCGCCTCGACGAGCAGCGCGGGGGAACCGTCCTTGAGCAGGAAGCCGCAGGCCCCGTTGCGCAGCGCCCGGTACACGTACTCGTCCAGGTCGAAGGTGGTGGCGATGAGCACCCGCAGCGGATCGTCCGCCTCCGGCCCGGCGAGCAGCCGGGTCGCCTCCAGGCCGTCGAGGCCCGGCATCCTGATGTCGAGCAGGCACACGTCGGGGCGCAGGCGCCGGGCCTCCCGGACCGCGGTGGTCCCGTCGGCCACCGAGGCGACGATCTCCATGTCGGGCTGCGAGCCGAGAATCATTCCGTAGGCCGAGCGGATCATCTGCTGGTCGTCGGCGATGAGGATGCTGATCGTCATGCGTCCAGGGTGGCAGTCGCGGACTCGTCCGTGTGGGCGGGGAGCGGGCCGGGCAACGGGATGCGGGCCTCGACGGTCCACCCGACACCCGGTCGCGCCTGCGCGGTGACGGTCCCGCCGACCATGGCGGCGCGTTCGGACAGTCCGACCAGGCCGTAACCGGAGCGCGCCGCACGCGGCCGGCGGGCCGGACCGTCGCTCCCGGTCGTGGAGCGGGCGGCGGGTCCGGCGGCATCCGGTCCGTCGTCGGTCACCGACACCCGTACGACCGGGTGGGCGGTGTCGCCGTCCACCCGCACGTCGACGGTGACCGCCTTCGCACGGCCCGCGTGCTTGCGGACGTTCGTCAGCGACTCGCGTACGACGTGGTGCACGGTGGTGGCGATGCCGGGCGGCAGGCCGCCGGCGGCGAGGCGCGGATCGAGGGTGAGCGTGGTGGCCGGACCCGCCGCCGCGAACCGTGCCGTCAGGGCGCGCAGGTCCCCGAGGTCGCCGCCCGGTCCCGCCGTGGACGCCGTCCCGTCCGGACTGCGCAGGACCGCCACCATGCCCCGCATCGACTGCATGGCCTGCGAGCCGGCCTCCTCGATGGCCGCGAGCATGCCGTCCAGTTCCTCGGGGCCCGGTGGGCGGCCGGCCGCCGTCGCGAAGCGCACGGCTTTGGTCTGGGCGATGATCGCCGTCACGTGGTGGCCGACGAAATCGTGCAACTCCCGTGCGTAGTCGAGGCGTTGCGCCTGGAGTCCGGCCTCGTGCTGCTGGGCCCGGTACCGGTCGAGCAGCCGCAGGTACAGGCCCAGCACCGCGGCCAGGGTGGCGGCGAACCAGAGGGCCGGGACCACCAGCGACCCCGTCGGACCGTACTCGGCCGACGGCAGTCGCAGGACCATCACCGTCAGGGCGACCAGCGCTCCCCCGGCCAGGGCCGCGGCCCGCAACGGCGGACGCAGCCGCACGGTACGGACGACGACCAGCAGGAGAGCGCCCGACTCGACCGTGCCGAAGGTCACCTCGGGCCGGGCGGCCACCCGGCTGTTCACCAGGGTCACCAGGCAGGACGCGCAGATCCCCGCGGCGGCCACCGTCCCGAAGCGGTCCCGGCGCACGGCGACGGCCGCCAGGACGAGACCGCCGGACAGCGTCCAGGCCGCGGCCAGCGGTACGGAACCGGTGTCCGCGCCCTCGGTCGCCACCGCGGCCAACAGCAGCACCGCCACGCACACCGCCGCGATCCGCCGCGTGCCGCCCGCCGGGACGTCGAAGAACTGGCTCATGACGATGCAGGTTACGGAGGTTCCGCCGTCCTCCGCCTCGGCCGTTCGGCCGAGGCGGAGCGGTCACCGGTGACGGCATTCGGTCGTCCGGCTGATCCGCCGCGGTCCGGGCTCGGCCCAGGATCGGGGCGTCCGTCGTCCGCACGGCGTCGTCCCCCGGCGCCCGCAGAGCTGGAAGGCCCCATGCTCCGTACCGTCGTCCGTTCCCTCCACCGCGACCGGCACCGTTTCGTGCTGCCCGCGCTGGCCGTGCTGATCGGGGTCGCCTGTGTCAGCGGCTCCCTGCTGTACACCCAGGCCCAGTCCCGGGCCGCCGCGCTCCTCCAGCGGGCCTCCCGCCCGGACGTCTCGGTGGAGGTACGCCCGGTGGACCCGGGCGGCCCCGGGCCCGGCGAAGCGGCAGCCGCGCCGGACGAGGCGCTGCGGAGGCGGCTCTCCGCACTGCCCGGGGTGGCCGCCGCGCGGGGCACCTCGCAGGGCACCGCCTTCCTCGTGGGACGCGACGGCACCTTGGTGGGGCCGGCGTCCGCCGCGGCGGGCGTGGACTTCGTACCGGACCGGCGCGGAGCCGATCCCCGCTACCCCCTGACGAGCGGTCACGGCCCGCACGGCCCCGCGGAGGTGGCCGTCGACGAGTCGTCCGCCCGGCGCGGCGGGTACCGCGCCGGTGACCGGGTGCGGATCGTCGTCGCCGGCGAGGTCCGCTCGGCCCGGCTGACCGGTGTCTTCACCGTGCACGACCCGCGGGTCGCGGCCGGCGGCACGCTCGTCGCCTTCGACCGGCCCACCGCGCTGGACCTCTTCGCGCCGGCGCCGGGCCAGTACCGGTCGGTGACCCTCACCGCCGACACCGGCACCTCCCCCGCGGCGCTCGCCGAGCGGGTCGCGCGGGTCCTGCCGCACGGTCTGGAGGCGGTCACCCGGGCCCAGTTGGACGCGGAGGCCGCGGCGGCGCCCGACCGCAAGAAGCTCGGCACGCTCCTGCTGCTCTTCGCGGGCATCGCCCTGTTCGTCTCCGCGTTCCTGGTGGGCAACACCTTCACCATGCTGAGCGCCGTACGCGCCCGCGAGCACGCGCTGCTGCGCGTGGTGGGGGCGAGCCGTGGCCGGGTGCTGCGGACGGTGCTCGGCGAGGCGGTCCTCCTGGGCGCCTTGGCGGCCACCGCCGGTTACGCGGTCGGCGTGGGCGTGGCCGCCGTGCTGACCCGGCTGTTCGCACCGTCCGCCGGTGCCGCGGTCCCGGCGGCACCGGACGTGTTCTCCCCCCTGCCGATACTGACGGCCCTCGGCGTCGGCGTGGGCCTGGCCGCCGCCGCCGCATACGTCCCGGCCCTGCGGGCCTCCGCCGTCGCCCCGATCGCGGCGCTGCGCACCGATCCCCCCGCCGCGGCCGTGAAGTCGACGCGCCGCGACCTGGCCGGGCTCGGCGCCACCGGCGCGGGCGCGCTGCTGCTCGCCGCCGGAGGTGATCTCGCGGTCCTGGCCCTCGCCCTGCCGGTGCTCCTGGCCGGGCTGATCCTGCTCACCCCGCGGATCGCGCAGATCCTCGGCGGCGCGCTGCGGGGCCCGCTGCGGCGCCTGGCGGGGGTGCGCGGAACGCTGGCGCTGGCCAACGTGTGCCGCAATCCGCGGCGTACCGCCGCGACCGCCGGGGCGCTCACGGTGTGCGCGGCGCTCGTCAGCGCGGTCGCCGTGGCACTGTCCTCGCTGGGCGCCACGGCGGGACGGGACGCCGAGGCGGCCATGCCGACGGACCTCAGGATCACCGCGGTCGACTTCGCGGAGATCGGCGCGGACACGGCCGCGAAGGTGGCGCGGCTGCCGCACGTGGCCGCGGTCAGCTCGGTGCGCGAGGCCGGGTTCCGCCTCCCCGGCGATTCCGCGCTGTGGACCGCGGTCGTCGACCCCGACGCGGTGGGCAAGGGGCGTCTCGCCGACCTGACCGTGCACGCCGGCAGCCTGGACGACCTGTCCCGGGGCATCGCGGTCACCCGGGACCTGGCCGCGGAACACGGCTGGCGGCTGGGCGACCTGGTCACCGGCGAGGAACTGACCGACGAGGGAGAGCCGGACGGCCGGAAGCTGCGCCGCAAGGTCGTCGCGATCTACGACGGTCCCGAAGTCCTCGGGCCCGCCCTGCTCCCGGAGGACGCCGTGACCGGAGCCGGTCCGGCGGGCGGCGGTCAGGTGACCTCGGTACTGGTGCGCTCCGCACCGGGACACACGCCGGACCTGAAGCAGGAGATCCGCCGGACGCTGCACAATCCGGTGCTGCTGGTGCAGGACCGGGCGGACGCGGGTCGCGACGCGTCCGCGCAGTACGGCCCGCTGCTGTCCGTCCTGTACGCGATGCTCAGCGTCACGGCCGTGATCGCGGCCCTGGGCGTGGCGAACACCATGGGCATGGCGGTGTTCGAGCGGGCGCGCGAGATCGGTCTGCTGCGCGCGGTCGGTCTCGACCGCGCGGGCGTGCGCTCCCTGCTGCGGCTGGAGCCGGTGGTGGTGGCGTCGCTGGGTTCCGGGCTGGGCATCCTGGCGGGCGGTGCGGCGGGGGCGGCGGCGGTGGCCGGCCAAGGGGGCGCGGTGATCTCCGTGCCGTGGGCGTCTCTGCTGGCGGTCTTCGCCGGGGCGGGAGCCGTCGGTGTGCTCGCGGCGCTCGGCCCGGGTGTACGGGCGGCGGCGGTCCCGGTGCCGCAGGCGGTCGGCGGCGAGGTGGGGTGAGGACCGCTCACCGTCCGCGCCCTCGCCGTCGTCCGTCACCGCCCGAACCCGCCGCACGCCGAACGTACCCGCCCGCAATCGCCGCCGCCGCACGTACCCGCCCGCGACCGCCACCCGCCGCACGTACCCGCCCGCGACCGCCACCCGCCGCACGTACCCGCCCGCGACCGCCACCGCCGCAGGTACCCGTCCGCGAACGTCCGCACCCGTAGCGACGACCGCTCGCCGCGCGGACGTCGGTCGTCCGCGCCCGTAGCAACGACCGCTCGCCGCGCGGACGTCGGTCGTCCGCGCCCGTAGCAACGACCGCTCGCCGCGCGGACGTCGGTCGGCGGGCCGGCTCAACCGGCGGCCGGATGCGTCTCGGGACGGGGCAGCGGCGGAGCCGCCGCCTTGGAGCGCATCTCCGCGGCGCGTGCGATGCGGAGGGCGCTGAAGAGTTCGGCGGCCCGGGTCCAGCTCGCCCTGGCCTGCTCGGTGTCGCCGCGCTCCAGGTGCGCGGCGGCGAGGTAGTCCAGCGCCTCCGCCTGGCTGTACGGGTCGTCGACCGCCTCGAAGATCCGCAACGCCCGGCGGTGGCCGGCGAACGCGGCGTCGAGATCGCCCAGGCGCTGCTGGGCGTAGCCCTCGTCACACCTTCAGTGTCTCGGCCAGTTGGGTACGTGAGGTGACGCCCAGCTTCGGGAAGATCTGGTACAGGTGCGAGGCCACGGTACGGGGGGACAGGCGGAGTTGTTCCCCGATGGCCCGGTTGGACAGACCGCGGGCGGCGAGGCGGGCGATGGTGAGTTGCTGCGGCGACAGCACGCGGGAGACCTCGTCGCCGGTGGGTTCGGATTCCGCTTCCGCCCCGCCGGTCGCCCTCAGTTCCAGGGCCGCCAGATCGGCGCGGGTACGGGCACCGAGTGTCCGGAAGACGTTCTCGGCCGTGGCGAGCGGCCCCCGCGACTCGACGACGCGGCGCCCGCGCCTGAGCCACGCGCCATAGCCGAACTGGGTCATGCCGTACAGCAGGGGCCATTCCTCGGCCGCGTCGCCGAGCGCCTCGCGGTAGCGGGCCTCCGCTTCCTCGTCCGGGGCGAGGGCCGCCTCGGCATAGGTCAGGACCCGTGCGAGCAGCGGCCCCCGCCCGGTCCTGGTCAGGCTCTCGACCTGGGCGACGACGGACCTGGCGTCGGCGAGCCGCCCCGCGGGCCGCGCCGCCTCCACCAGGAAGGCGAGTCCCCACAACTGCTCGAAGGAGTACGGCGTCGTCAGCTCGGTGAACATGGAACGCAGGTGGGCGTAGCCCTCGGCGTACCGTCCGGTGCCGGACGCCGTCAGCGCGCGGGTGAGTGCGGCCAGGCGCAGCTGTTTGCCGTGACCGAGGTGCAGGGACGCCTCCTCGACCTCCGCGGCGCACTCCAGCGCCTTGTCGTGCCGGCCCATCAGTGCCTCGATGACGCCCTGGGCTCCGGTCGCCCTCGCCGCCCACCGCGTCTGTCCGGTCCGCGCTGCGACCGTCCGGGCCTCCTCGGTCATCGCCTCCGTGCGCTGCCACCGGGTGGCCAGCCAGACCTCCACCAGGGCCCGCGCGACGAGGATCTGCGGCAGTCGCAGGTGCCGGCCGGCGGCACGGACGTCCGCCTCCGCCTCCTTCAGCAGCAGCGCCGCCCGGCGGAGGTCGCCCGTGAGGTGTGCCGTCTGGCCGAGCAGGAACCGGTCGGCCGGTCCCGGGGCGGGGTGCGGGGGGACCCGGCTCACCGACAGCGGATCGACCAACGCCATGAGGGCGAGATCTCGTGCGTTCCACGGGCGCGGGCGCAGGTCCTCGACCGCCTCTACGACCGTGTGCCGTTCGGCGGGCCCGGCCTGTTGCCACCAGCACCTGCCCGCCGCGGCGTGCAGCAGTTTCTGCGCCAGGTCGGGATGCGAGGCGGCGACGGCGCGCGCCGCGGAGCAGAGTTCGGGTATCCGGTCCCGGCCGACGGAGGAGGTGCTCGGCATCAGATCGTGCAGCCACAGTTGCACGGCACGACCGTATTCCCCGAGCCCCGGGACGTCGATCCCCCGGGCGTACCGGCGGGCCTGCTCCTCCAGACCGTGGTACGCCGCCAGTTCGGCGGCGCGCTGCAACCGGCGCGCGGCCCGCTGCGTATCCGCCGAGAGCCGGGCCGCGCACTCCAGCGCGGCCAGGAAGGTGAGCACCGCCGTGCCCTGGCAGGCCCCGTCCGCCAGGGCGTCCAGGCGGCCGGCGAGTTCTTCCTCCGCGCCGGCCGTGCACTGGGCCGTGTGCCAGGCCGCGTGGAGCGCGCTCGTGACGCTCCGCCCGAGCGCCGCGTGGGCGGTCATCCGGCGCGCCGCGGACTCCAGGTGGAGGACGGCGACCCGCAGCAGCGGCTGGGTGAAGCGCAGGCGGTCGCCGTGCTCGGTGACCAGCCCGCGCCGCACGGCCTCGGCCAGGCCGCTCCGGGCCGCGGCGGCGCCGTCCAGCAGTCGGGTGCCGGCGCCGAGCACGTCCTGGGTCAGCGGCGACATGCTCAGGGCCGCGACGAGCAGCACGTCACGGGCCGGTGCCGACATCGCGGCGAGGTCGTCCGCGTACGCCTCGGCCAGGCGCGGCGTGGCCGGCAGCATGCCGAGGCCCGCCGCGTCCATGAGACCGGTGCCGTCGAGCGACAGTTCGGTGAGCGCGAGCGGGTTTCCCGCGGCCACGGCGAGGACGAGTTCCTGTTCGGCGTACGAGGTGACCCGCCCGGACCGTTCGACGAGTTCGCGGGCCTGTTCAGGCGAGAGCGGCCCCAGTGTGACGGTGAGCGCGTCCGGTGCGAGCGGGGCGGCGGGTTGCGTCCGCTGCGCGACGATCATCCCCATCTGTGTCCCGCCGCAGCGCCGGGCCATCTCGACCACGGTGTCCCGGCTCGCGGCATCGAGCCGGTCGAGGTCGTCCACGCGGACGAGGACCGGCCCCGGTGCCGTCGCCAGCAGGCGCAGCGCGGCCTCCGCCAGTCGGTGGGGCGCGGGGCCGGCGGCGCCGCCGAACGCCTCCTCCAGCACCGAGCGGTCCTGGTCCGGCAGGTCGGTGAGCCGGTCCAGAAGGGGATGGAGGAGGCCGTGCAGCGCGGCGTGCCGCAGTCCGCGTTCGGCCGGGGCCCAGGCGGTCGACAGTACGGGCACTCCCCGCCGCTCCGCCTCCGTCCCGGCGAACCGCAGGAGGGCCGTCTTCCCCGTGCCGGCGTGTCCGCTCAGGTGGAGCACCCGGCCGCCGGCGGGCAGCGCCGCCAGCAACGCGGCCACCAGTTCCTGTGCGGACCCGCGGCCGACCAGGGACCTGTCGCCCGACCACATGTGTGTGCTCACCTCGTGCTCTTCCCTGGCCGTCCTCGGACCGGCAGCGGGTGTGTCACCACCTGACGAGGTGGACACGCGAAGACCCGATCCGGGCGGCACGGAGGGTTGCCCCGGGACTGACGTGTCCGTCCCGCGCGCCGTCGTACGACAGCGATGCGCTCCGTCCTGAGATATGGCTGCGATTTTAACATCCGGCCGCCCATCGGCGGGCGTGACGAGGGGCCCGGTACCCGCACCGCGGCGGGTGCGGCAGGCCACGGTGTTCTTCGCCGCCGGGACGCTCCGAGGTGCGTCCGCGTCCTGGTGTGACCTCAGCCGCGAGGGCGGTCCGCGGTGGGAGTGTGTCCCGGGTCGGCTCCGGCGTAGAGGTCGCGGATGCTGACGTCGGCCCCCTGTTCCAGACGGCGGAAGACCCAGTCGATGGGGTGGCACTCCCGGGTGTCGGGCAGTTCCACGACGAGCGGGACGGTGTGTTCGCCGTCGGGCGCCCGGCGCCAGGCTCCGCCCGCGTGCCGGGTCAGTATCTCGCCGACGTAGCAGCCGAAGCCGACGAGGGAGTCGGCCATTTCCTGCCCCGTGGCGCCGTCGGTCCGGAAGCCGTCGACGATGTCCTCCACCAGACCGATGCTGTCGGGGCTGTAGTCCAGCCGGGCGTAACTGATGTCGGCTGCGGCCTCGACGATGGCAGCCGCACGGCGAGGCGCGCTGTCAGGCTCCAGGGGGTAGTTCAGATGCAGCTGCATGTTCGTCCTCGGACCGTTGCCGTCAGTGTCTTCGAGGCTAGCCGGAGAACATCCGTGTGAACATGTCCTTTTGGTCTCGGCGGCTTGCCCGAACAGACACCGTGTGCGGCCAGGTCTCTACGTATTCCGGGCGTGGTCCGGGGCGTGGTCCGGGGCGTGGTCCGGGGCGTGGTCCGGGCCGGCCCGGCCGGCTCCGGCGCCGCGCGAGTTCCCCGCCCGCTCGACACATGTGTCGCCTTTCCGTGACGGGTGGCGTCGGCCGATGTGCCCGAGGCGAGACACACACCTGAAACCGGACCCGAAGGTCCGGTACTATCGCGCTACCGGACCTTGGAGTCCGGTACTTCTGCGCCCCCTCCCCCGCACCGAAGGGACACCCCACGATGAATCACGCGCGTATCAGCGAAGCCCTCCGGGCCCTGGTCTTCGAACCGGACCCCGACGTGCCGCTGCACGAGGTCCTGGACCGCTACTACGCCCCGGACTACACCCACCGCAGCGACGGCAGGACGATGGAACGCGCCGAGTTCACACAGCTGGTCGCGCGCATCAGGACCCAGGTCACGGCGGGCACGGTGACCGTGCTCGACGAACTGCGCGACGGCTCCGCCTACGCCGAGCGCCACGTCTTCCGGATCACCCTGCGGGACGGCTCGGCCCAGCACCGGGAGATCGCCGTCTTCGGCACCCTCGCCGAGGACGGCCGCTTCCGCCACCTGAGCGAGACCGGCTTCGACACCGCCCCCGACGAGACCCGCTGATCCCCCGACGATCGGAGTACGACATGCCCCGTCTGACCGACCCGGACACCGCCTCGTTCCCGGCGGAGGTCCGCGAACTCCTCGACTCCCTGCCGCCCGACCCGATGGTCAGGATGATGTCCCACTCGGCGGGCACCGTGCGGCCGTTCGTCGGCTTCGCCAGAACGCTGTTCACCTCGCTGGAACTGGCGGACCGCGCACGCGAACTGGTGATCCTCGCCGTGGCCCGGTACACCGACAGCACCTTCGTCGAGGCCCAGCACACCCCCATGGCAGAGGCCGCCGGGGTCGACGAGCGGACCCGGCGGCTCATCCGCGACGGACAGCTCGACAGCCCCGACCTCTCGCCCGCCGACCGCGCCCTGCTCCGGTTCACGGCCGAGGTGGTCCAGTGGCCCCGCGTCCACGACGAGGTGTTCGAGCGGGCCCGCACGTTCCTCACCGACCGCGAGCTGGTCGAGGTGCTTCAGGTGATCGGCTACTACTGGTCGTTCGGCCGGATCTCCACGGTGCTGGACGTCGAGGTGACCAAGGTCTACGGCGACGAGCAGGTGCTGAACGCTCCGGACGGCAGCGCCTCCCACTGAACTCCGGTCCGAGCCGGCCCAAGCGGTCGGCTCGGCTCGGACCGGTGCGTCGTGAAGCGTGAAGCGTGAAGCGTCGGGCGTGGGGCGTGGGGCGTGGGGCGTGGGGCTACGGGATGGTGACGACCACCCGGCAGCCGCGGAAACCGGACCCGGCCTCGGTGCCGCTCTGCCGCAGGCCGTCCAGCCGGCGGAACACGTCGGCGAAGACCGGTCCGTGGTGGACACGCTCCCGCTCGGAGCATGCCCGCCACGGACCGGGGATCCGGCTACTCGCCGGTGCGGCCGGTTCGCAGCGGGACCTCCTTGATGAACAGGGTCACGAGGAAGGCCACGAAGGCGACCGGGGCGACGTACAAGAAAATGTCGCCGATCCCGTGCCCGTAGGCGCTCTCCAGCCAGACGCGGACCGGACCGGGCAGCAGACGCAGATCGGGCAGGTCACCGGCGCCCTGGGCACTCGCCGCCGTCGCCCGGTCCGGCGGTGCGAGCCGCCCGATCGTCTCCCGCGCGTAGTGGCTGATCCGGGCCGACATGACGGAGCCGAGCACCGAGACGCCCACCGCGCCGCCGAGCGACCGGAAGAAGGTCACCACGGAGGACGCGGCGCCCAGGTCGGTCGGGGCGACCTGGTTCTGCGTGCAGAGCACGAGGTTCTGCAACGTCATGCCGACGCCGAGGCCCATCAGCGCCATGCAGAGCGCGATCTGCCAGTACGGGGTGTCGTGGCGGAGCATGCCCAGCAGGCCGACGCCCGCCGTCAGCAGCGCACCACCCGCCAGCAGCCACCCCTTCCACCTGCCGGTCCTCGTGATGACCTGGCCGGAGACCGTCGACGAGATGAACAGCCCGCCGATGAACGGGAAGGTCATGACACCCGATCGCGTCGGGGAGTCGCCGCGCGCCAGCTGGAAGTACTGGCTGAAGAAGACGGTGCCCGCGAACAGCGCGACACCGACGAACAGCGAGGCGATCGACGCGAGGAGAATGGTGCGGTTGTGGAACAGGCGCAGCGGAATGATCGGCTCGCGGGCCTTGGTCTCGACGAACAGGAAGACCAGCGCCAGCACGATCGCGCCGCCGACCATCGTGTACGTCTGCCAGGACAGCCACGCGTACTTGTCGTCGGCGAAGGTGACCCAGACCAGCAGCAGGCAGACGGACGCGGTGACGAAGAAGGCACCGGCCCAGTCGACCTTGGCCTCCCGCCTGAGGACCGGCAGGTTCAGCGTCTTCTGTAGCACGACCAGCGCGATCAGGGCGAAGGGCACGCCGATGAAGAGACACCAGCGCCAGCCGAGCCAGCTGGTGTCGGTGATGACGCCGCCGAGCAGTGGACCGCCGACGGTGGCGACGGCGAAGGTGGCGCCCAGGTAACCGGAGTAACGGCCCCGCTCCCGCGGGGAGATCATCGCCGCCAGGACGATCTGGGACAGCGCGGACAGGCCGCCACCGCCGAGGCCCTGGATGACCCGGGCGCCGATCAGCGTGGCCGGGTTCTGTGCCAGACCGGCCGCCACGGAGCCGAGGACGTAGATGATCAGGCTCGTCTGGACCAGCGTCTTCTTGCTGAACAGGTCGGCGAGTTTGCCCCACAGGGGAGTCGACGCCGTCACCGCCAGCAGGGCGGCGGTCACGACCCAGGTGTAGGCGCTCTGGCCGCCGCCGAGGTCGCTGATGATCTCGGGCAGGGCGTTGGTGACGACGGTCGAGGACAGGATCGCGGCGAACAGGCCGAGCAGCAGCCCGGACAGCGCCTCCATGATCTGCCGGTGCGTCATGTTCGCGGCGGAGGAGTCCCCTTCGTGCTCCTCGTGCGCCCGCACACCGCCTGGTGTGGTCGTAGCCATGGGCTTCCTTCGCTTGGTTCGCTCAAGTGGTGATCGCGGACGGGCGGGTGGTCCGGCCGTCCGCGGAGGGTGCGGCGGACGGGGCCGGCTCGCTCCAGGAGTCGTCGAAACTCGCCCGGAGCCGGTGCATGAGCCGCGCCAGCTCGCCGACCTCGTCGTCGGTCCAGTCGCTCAGCCGGCGGGCGAGCAGTCGAGCGGTCCGTCCGTGCAGCTCGCCGAGCCGGTACCGGCCCTCGGGCGTCAGACGCAGGATGCGCGACCGCCCGTCCGCCGGGTCGGGAAAACGGTCGATCAGGCCCTGTCCGACGAGCTGCCCGACTTGCCGGCTGGCGACCGACATGTCCACCGCGAGCAGGTCCGCCAGCTCGCCGATGCGCAGGTCGCCGCAGCGGCTGAGCAGCGCCAGCACGGCGACGGAGCCGTTGGAGCAGCCGTCCGGCAGGATGCGGCCCAGCTCCCGCCGCACCGCGCCGAAGGCGCTGAACTGGCGGATCAACTCCTCGTATCGCGCCGTATCGGCCATGTCCGCCTCCAATGTCATTGCTTCAAGCAACCATTCATGTGAGTGCCGCAGGCAAGCTGTCCGGTGCCTGAGGACGTATTCTCACCAAGACACCTATCTCCTCGGGAGACATGTGCCAGAAAACACATACCGGCGCACATGTGACGTGGTCGAACGACGCCGGACATCGGGACCGCCCTTCGTCGGTCGTGGCCGCGTCCGACGGGCCGGACACGAGCGGTGCGGATGGCGCGGGCGCCGGGGGCTCTCTGCGGACCGGGCCCTGACCAGTGTCAACGGGCCTGCCGCCGCGCACATCCGTCGAATGACTGCGTCGCGCGGTCCCGACACCACCGGTCACTGCGTCGGACTACTGTCCTGTCCCGTCCGGCGTCCCGCCTGCCGTACCAGCCCGCCCCTGCCGTAACACATGTGTCCATTACGCGGCCCCCGCGCCGGGCCCATCAAACACATCCCCGAGATCTCGTGCCCTGGCCACCGCTTAGACTGGTGAACACATGTCTCTTCCAGATACCTCCCCGCGCCCCGATCGGAGGCCGTCGATGACGCAGAGCGCACCTCGCGCGATGCGGTGCGACGCGCAATTGAACCGCACCCGCATCATCGAGTTCGCGCGCGAGACCTTCGCGGCGACGCCCGGCGCGACGCTGAAGGCGATCGCCCGGGGCGCCGGAGTCGGCCAGGGGACGATGTACCGCCACTTCCCCACCTCCGACCATCTGCTGCTGGCCGTCTACTGGGCCGAGATCGACGAACTGGTCGACGCGGCCCCGCGTCTACTGGAGCGGCACGAGCCCGTCCTGGCGCTGCGGCTGTGGCTCCAGCGGCTGGCCGGCTACGGCGGTCTCGGCACGGCGGTGTCCCGGGCCATGGCGGCAGCCACCCGCGCGGACCCGGACGGACCCGCCTACCAGCAGATCAGTGCCGTGCTCGACGAGTTGCTCACCGCGTGCAGAAGGGCGCACCGGCTGCGGGACGGGGTCACCGCGCACGAGGTCCTGCTCCTCATGTCGTACGTCTGGGCCGCCGAGGGCGGGGCCGACCGGCCGGGAGGGCCCGGTGCCGGCCTCCTGGACGTCGTGATGGACGGTCTGTGCGGCCGGACCAGCCACTGACAACCTGCCGGTTCACCACCGTTGCTTCCCGTCTGACGACCCGCCGGATCGCCATCGGGGCTTCCCGTCCGACGGCCCGCCCGATCGCCACCGGGGCTTCCCGTCCGACGGCACGGCGGGTCGTCCATCGCGTCACGGGGCGACAGCCACTGCCACCGTGCTAGCCCGCGCTGCGCGGCGGCAGCCACCGTGTGATCCGGTCGAACAGGTCCGTCAGCGGCTCGCCGACCTCCCGGCCGAACTCGGTCAGCCCGTAGGTGACCTGAGGAGGCGTCGTCGGCTCGACCTCCCGCCAGACCAGGCCGTCCTGGACCAGCGCGCGCAGGGTCTGGGCGAGCATCTTCTCGCTGATGCCCTGGATGCTCTCGCGCAGCTCATAGAACCGGAGGTCGTTGCTCCGCAAGGAGATCAGTACCCAGATGCCCCACCTGCTGGTCACGTGGTCGACCACATCGCGTGCGGGGCAGTCAGTGTGAAACACGTCATACCGCTCCGCCGTCCCGGCCTGTCTGCGCTGCACGCCTCCCACCATGCCATGAGCTTACCTCAAGGTATGTCCTTACCAAGAGTTAGCCCCTTCTCCTAGCGTGACGGCCACAGAGAACGTCCGACAAGGAGCTGATCATGATCACGGTGACCGGGGCTACCGGGAACATCGGCCGACCGTTGACGCAGGCGCTGGCCGAGGCGGGCCGGCAGGTGACGGCGGTGTCACGGCACACGGCGGCGGTGCCGAACGGCGTCCGCCACGTGGTGGCCGACCTGTCCGAGCCGGACAGCCTCAAGCCCGCGCTGGCCGGGGCGAAGGCGTTGTTCCTGCTGCTCTCCGGCGACTTGCACGCCACCGGAGCCAGCCCCGCCGACATCATCGCCGAGGCTGCGGGCAGCGGCGTCCGCCGGGTCGTCCTGCTCTCCACACTGGGCGTGGTGACCAGGCCCTTCGGCCCGACGCGGGTCGCGATGCGCGCGCTGGAGGACACGTTGCGGGAGTCCGGCCTGGAGTGGGCCATCCTGCGGCCGGGCGGCTTCGCCTCCAACGCCCTGTGGTGGGCCGAGTCCGTCCGCACCCACCAGGTCGTCGCCGCGCCCTTCGGTGACGTCGGGGTGCCGATCATCGACCCGGCGGACATCGCCGCGGTCGCGGCGGCCTGCCTGCTGGAGGACCGGCACACCAGCGGCGTGTACGAGCTGACCGGCCCGGAGGTGATCACTCCGCGTCAGCAGGCGCAGGCCATCGCCGCCGCGCTGGGCTCGCCGGTGAGGTTCCACGAACTCACCCGCGACGAGGCCAAGGCCGCCATGACCCGGAGCATGCCGGCGGAACTCGCCGACGACACCCTGGACATCCTCAGCTCCCCGACCCCGGCCGAGCAGCGCGTCAGCCCGGACGTCCAGCAGGTCCTCGGCCGCGCCCCGCGCCCCTTCGCCGACTGGGCCGCCCGCAACGTCGCCGCGTTCCGCTGAAGTACCCATGTCCGATGCGGACATGACGCGATGATGCTCGTGACGGGTCGGCGAACCGCTCGGTAGGCCGGTGTGGAACGGCGGCCTACCGAGCGGATTCGGGCGAGTGCGCAGGTCAGGAGTTCTCAGCGCCCGCGCCTGGCGGAAGGGCCGGGTTGGGGAGGCGATCCGACCCCTCCTCCCCGACCTCGCCCGTGCTGTGGTCCGGCCGCGGATCCCTGAACGTACGTGGCGTCCCGGCCCGGGACGCCACTCGGGCTGTACGCGGCGATGGCCGAGGCGATCCGCTGCTGTGATGCGGCAGGCGACAGAGATCCGGGCGGTGACTGAATCTGAAAGTTGTTGGCGAGAGTAGCGGTGAACGCCTCCCGACTCAGCGTGAGGCCGTGCTGCCGACCTTGCTCGCGACTGTTGCTGTCACCGTGGTCGGTCGTGCGGGTGATGAAGTGCGTCAACTCGGCGATACCGTCCATGGCCAGCATGCGAGCGGCAGCCTGGTTCAGCGTGATGGGCGGTATGGGTGCCGGGCGCTCTGGGAGCGGTTCAAGATGGTGCTGTGCCTCCGCACGGAGGTCCCGCCCGTCGGCCACGGCCTCAACGACGGCAAAGCCCTCCTGGATGTTGTCGATCCCGTAGGTTTCCGGGGACGTGACGGTCGGGTTCAGGGGCCAGGTGGGTGTCCACATGCGCCGACTCCGGGCGGTTCGGTGGCCCGATGATTACCATTCCGTGCTCCCCCGGGACGTTCGCCATCGTCACGTGGGTGCCCGGCATGGTCCTCATCGCCTCCGTGAAGGCATAGGCGCTGTGCTCGTTGCAGGTGCCGGTCCCGAAGTGAGCGCCGATGACGGCGGATTGGGCGGCCTCCATCTCCTCCGACTCGACGGGCAGCATATAACTGTCGTCCGTTACGTAATCCGCGTAAAGGTCGTAACTCTGGCCACCGCTCCTGGCGTAGTCGACGATCTGGTTGCTTCTGTAGGGGATCGCATCAACGGTACTGCGGGAATCTGCTCACCGTATTCCCGGCGTGCCTGGTGCAGCTCGTCCTGCTGCCTGGGGATCGACTCGAAACGAGCGAGGTGATCGCGCAGGCCGCTGGCGGCAGCCGGGGCGTCCGGGCGTCCGGTGCTCTCCGCGTACGCAATGACTCCCGAGAGCGTTGAGACCACCGCTGCACGGTCCTGCTGCTCGTATGCACGCAGCTGCTTGAATCTCTCGTTGCCCGCCGGGTCCCGTTCGGTCCACCCGATCCCCCTGCCCCGGTATTCGTTCAATTCGACAAGTCTGCCGGCGGCGTCGGTGAAAGAGGCGATCTGGGATTCGTCGTAGCCGAGGTTCCGTTGCTGTTGCGCGACATAGTCGCGAGTAGCCGGAAGTGTGTCACGGTCAGCGTCCAGACGTCTTTGCATGACGTCCATCTCTTCCGGAGTCCTCACGGTCGCTTCCTCTCGTATCGGCTTGCGCACAGACACTACGGGTTGAGGCTTCCTGCGGTTCACCGCTGCGGCGGGCCTCCCGCCCCGGTCCGGTCCCGGAGCAGGAGGCCCGCCGGCTGCCGGGTCAGCGGAGCTTGCGGAACGTCGTCCGGAGGTCCGAGGTGAACGCCTCGGGGTTCTCGTAGTGGACGAAGTGGCCGCCCTTCATATGGGCGTTGACGTTGACCACGTTGAAGGAACCGCGCGTGGGGCCGTTCTCGAAGTGGGCGATGCGGTCTTCGACGGTGGTGACGCCGGGCGGGTAGGCGTCGCCGAGCAGGAAGGTGAAGCCGGCCGGGGGCTCGACGACGGGCTGGCGGTCGTGCGAGGGCACCCACGGGTAGCGCGCGGCGTTGCGATACATGCGGATGGACGAGCCGATGGACTGGGTCACCCAGAAGGTGGTGGCCTGGGTGAGGATGAAGTCACGGGGGAAGTTCGCGTCGAAGTCGCCCCGCTTGTCGCTCCACTTCTTCCACCGCTGCAACAGCCAGGCGAGCATGCCGACGGGCGAGTCGTTCAGACCGTGGCTGAGGGTGGACGCGTCCAGCATGTGGACGGCGACGTGTGAGGCGTACGTCCTGACGAAATTCGCCAGGCCCGCCCGCAGCTCCGGCGAGGCGTCCTCGGGAATCCGGGCCCCGTCGGTCAGATCCCAGAACCGCTCGTTGGCGAACTGGCCCGGGGGCAAGTCGTGACCGTAGTGCAGACCGATGATGCTGTCGCCGTACTTGTGGCCGAGCGCGCTGGTGACGAGCGCGCCGTAGTCGGAGCCCGCCACCGCGTACTTCTCATGCCCCAGGACCTCGGTCATGAGGCTGTGCATGATGTCGGCGATCTTCCAGTAGTTCAGGTCGCCCCTGCCGACGGGGGTCGACCAGGCGAAGCCGGGCAGGTCCGGGATGATGACGTCGAACGAGTCGGCCGGGTCGCCACCGTGGGCGGCGGGGTCGGTCAGCGGGCCGATGAGCGAGTAGCTGAACTCGCCCGGCCACGGCCAGCCGGGGAGGACGATGAGCGGGATCGGGTTCGGGCCCGCGCCGCGCTCGTGGACGAAGTGCACGGGAGCGCCGTCGATCTCGACCTTGTACTGGTCGAAGGAGTTGAGCCGCTGCTCCTGCGCACGCCAGTCGAAGCCGTCCGCCCAGTACTCCACGAGCGGCTTGAGGTAGGCGGTGCTGATCCCGTAGTACTCCTCCTCGTTGTCCAGGTCGTCGAAGAAACGGGTCCGCTTCAGGCGGTCCTTGAGATCGTCCAGGACGTCCTGGGACACATTGATCTTGTACGGTTCCAGCGCGCTGGTCTTGCTGTCGTCGCTCACGGCGAGGCTGCTTTCGGGTAGGGGTGCGATGAGGGCTGAGAGAGGAACTGCCGCCCCGGGCAGGTGTCATCGCCTGCCGGACTGCTGGACCTGCCAGATTTGCCGGACTGCCAGATTTGCCAGGCTGCCGGGCTGCCGGGCTGCCGAAGGCGGGACGCGGCGTGGCGTGGCGTGGCCACGGCCGGCGTCGTCGGTCGAGGCGTCAGGCGAAGTGTCGGGCGAGGCGTCGAGCGAGGCATGGGGCGGGTCGCGGACGCATGGCCGCAGACGGCGACCGGTCAGTCGGTGAAGTCCAGGCGGAGCCGGGTCTGCTTGAGTTCGGCGATGTACCAGGAACCATCGGTCTTGACGAAACGTGCGTGGTAGTGGCCGAAGCCGTGCATGCCCCGGAAGTGAATGGACTCGGAGAGTTCGGCGTCCGCGGGCCGGGTGACGATGTCCTCCATCGCCCATACGCCGTGGGCGGTGGTCGCCGAGTCGACGTCGATCTCGTCGGAGAACAGGTGGTGGACCAGGGTGACACCGGGGCCGCCGCCGGCGCCGACCGTGGCGGCGATCTTTTCCCGGCCCGCCATCCGGAGCCACACCGAACCGTCGGGCTTGTGCGGCGTGAAGGTGCCGTCGGGTGTGAACAGGTCCGCCAGGTCCTGCCAGCGTTGGTGATCCGCGTAGCGGACATAGCGCGCCATCAGGCGGCGGAGATCCTCGGTGGTGCTCAGGCGCTCAGTGGTATCCATCATCAATCGTCCGTCGTCCTTGCTCCAGTGAGGCAGACGGTCGCCCCGCCGATCGGGCGGTCCAGCCGGATTCCTGACGCGGCCGGACCGTCCCGGGGCGGACATGTGACCGGGAGTCGACACGTATCCCGGTGTCGACATGTGTCCCGGTGGCGGGCCGTCGGTCGGCCCGCTCGGCGATGAGAGATCACCGGAAAACCCGAGGTTCCCGAGGTACCCGAGGTACCCGAGGACTTGGAAAGCCCAAGGACCCGGGGAACCGAGATCCCGGAGAACTCCCATCTGGACCGTCTGGTCCATTCATTATGGAGTCCGATCGAATGGACCCGCAAGTCCAGAAGGAGTGAGGCCGATCATACTTCGGACCGTGCGGTCCAGTCACCGTCACTGAAGGACGAGCCGAGGGCCGGCGCGGGTCGGCCGCCGCACGCCCCTCCGCTGCCGCTATCGCTATCGCTATCGCTGCCACTACCGCTACCGCTATCGCCCTCAGACCTACAGCCCCAGGTCAAGGGCGAGGCACGAGTAGTAGTTCCAGGCGCCTTCGGGGTTGTAGGAAGCCTTCGTTCCACCAGTCGGCTCGGCCTCCACTTCCTGGACCATCTCCTCGAAGCGGATGCGCTCGGGGAGCTTGCCGTACCGCGCGTGGCGTACCGCCGCGGCGGCGGCGTCCGTCGTCAGTGCCTCGTTCATGGCAGGTCTCCACTTCATCGGTGGGTGCTTCACGTCCTGTTCGTCACCCTGACGACAGTCAGCTTGCCCTCACCTGCGTAACCTGTCAAGACGGTAACGCGAAGGGATCGGCGCATGGGATCGACCTCGGACTGGCCCGCGCCCTGAACACATATGGGATGGGGCGCGACCCGAATACGCCAGAAACCCGGCACAGGCTTGGCTTGACGGTTTCCGCCTGGAGCAGGCCAGTCGCGCCGGTCACAGGCATCTGCCGTCGCTCAGTTTCCGCGACCGTAGACAAGGGTCACGATCGCCATCTGACATGACCCGCCTGATTCCTTCCAACTTGACGCATGCCCATATCGGAATACGATGGCCTCATGGCACGAGCAGCGACGACGTCGGACGTCTTCAACGCGATCGCCGAGCCGCAGCGCCGGGAGATCCTGGTACTGCTGCGGGCGGGTGAGCGGTCGGTGACCGATTTGGCCCAGGAGTTGGGGATGACCCAGCCGGGGGCGTCCAAACACCTGCGGGTGCTCCGGGAGGTCGGGCTGGTGCGCGACCGCAAGGCAGGCAAGCAGCGCCTGTACGCCCTCGACGCCGGCGGGTTGCGGCCCGTCCACCAGTGGACCGGCGGTTTCGAGCAGTTCTGGAACGAGAGCTTCGACCGACTGGACGCCTACGTGCAGGACCTGAAGCAGACAAGGAAAGCGGAGTAGCTGATGAGCACGACAGAACAAGGAACGCCGGAGCAGTCGGCGACAGCCGACCGCGAGATCGTCATCTCCCGGATCATCGACGCCCCACGGGAGCTGGTGTTCGAGGCGTTCACCGACGTCCGGCACCTGTCGCGATGGTGGGGACCGGAAGGGTTCACCACCACCACGCGGGCGTTCGAGTTCCGCGTCGGTGGGGAGTGGGACTTCGTGATGCACGGACCGGACGGGACGGACTACCAGGAATGGATCACCTGGACCGAGCTCACCCCGCCGGAGCGGATCGAGTTGCTCCACGGTGAGTCCCACGGCGACCCGAACGCCTTCGAGTCGGTCCTGACGTTCGAGCCCGACGGCACGGCGACCCGGATCGAGATGCGCACGCTGTTCCCCACCAAGGAGCTGCGCGACGAGGCCGTCGAGAAGTACCACGCGATCGAGGGCGGCCGGCAGACCCTGGGCAACCTTGCCGCATACGTCACCGAGATCTTTCGGAAGGGAGCGGAGCGCTGATGGCCGGGAAGGTGTTCTTCAGCGTGTCGATGTCGTTGGACGGGTTCATCGCGCCCGAGTCCTCCGAGGACTTGATGGGGCAGCAGTGGATGGAACTGCAACAGTGGATCTTCCCGCTGCGGTTCTTCCGGGAGAACCTGAAGCTCGGCGAGGGCGGCGAGGAAGGGCGCGACAACGACATCGCGCGGGAGACGTTCGAGCGCACCGGCGCGAGCGTGATGGGTAAGCGCATGTTCGACGCCGGCGAGAAGATGTGGCCGAAGGAGGCGCCGTTCCACACGCCGGTGTTCGTCGTGACGCACGAGAAGCGTGACCCCTGGGAGCGGCCCGGCGGGACCACCTTCCACTTCGTCAACGACGGCATCGAGGCCGCGCTCGACCAGGCCCGCGAGGCCGCCGGCGACCGCGACGTCCGCATCGCGGGCGGCGGCGCGACCATCCTGGAGTACGTGAACGCGGGCCTGGTCGACGAGTTCTCGATCGCGCTGGCACCCGTGCTGTTCGGCTCCGGAATCCGCCTGTTCGAGGGCGTGGACGCGGGCCGCGTGGCCCTGGAGCCGGTCCGCGCGGAGCCCTCCCCAAGGGTGACGCACCTGACCTACACCGTCCGGGAGCGGTAACCGTCCCGGACTCAGCGCTCTCCCGCCGAGGTCAGTTGCCCGCGGACGGCCCGGCCCGCCCTGGCGGCGGCGACGGATGGCCATATGTGCTCGTCCATGGGGGCGGGGAGCCGGCCAGGTACGCCCTCGCGGAGCCAGGGGCCCACCTGGTACTCGGAGCCCGGCGGGAGGACCGGCTGAACGCAGTGGTGGATCGCATCACAGCGCGGGGCGGCTCGGCCGTCGGGCTCGTCGCCGATGTCACGCGCCGCGAAGACCTGAAGCGCCTGACCGACGCGGCACTCGACCGCTTCGGCCGGCTCGACGTCCTGGTCCCCAACGCCGGCACGATGGCGGTCTCGCCGTTCGACGAACTGCGCCAGGACGACTGGGACGCCATGGTCGCCACCCACATCACGGGCCTGTTGAACGGCATCGGGGCCGCGCTGCCCATCTTCCGGCAGCAGCGCTCCGGGCAGTCCGTCAACGTCGCCTCCACCGCGGCCTATGTCGTGAAGTCCCCCCAGGTCGTCTACGCGGCCACCAGGACGGCGGTGAAGGTGCTGACCGAAGGGCTGCGACAGGAGTCCGGCACCGACTTCCTCCGCGCCGCCGAGCTGGATCCAGCCGAGCGGGTCGCACGCAAGATCATGACCAGTGACGGTCTCCCTCTCCTGGAACGGATCGCAGCTGCCCTGATCCTTCTCTGCGCCCAGCTCGCCCGTCGACTCGTCCGGCTCGCCGTCCACATCGAGACTGCCCGCTGAGCGGTCGGAGAGGGTCCGCGTGCGGCTACGGCACCGAGAGATCGATCCCGACACCGCAACACAGAGGGCTACCTGAGCCAGCCCTGACAGATCCGGTCTCTGCTCCACCCCCTGATCCGGTCTCTGCTCCACCCCCTGATCCGGCCTCTGTTCCGCCCTCTGCACCAAACCCGGGTCGCCCCCGGCACCGACCCGACCCGCGCGCCGAAACCGACGTCGCTCCGGCCCGTCTCGCCGCCCGGAAGGGGTACGGAAGCGGTCCGCGCCACCGGATCCGTCGGCACACGTGTCCCCAGTCGAATCGCGCACGGATCCAGGCAACCCAACGGGCACGCCGCCCTGTTGACCTGTCGGGACACCTCGTCCCCCGCCCCGCACCGGGGCAGTGACAGGAAGGTTTCCATGAGAGGACTCAGAACGGCGGCGCTGCTGCTGGGAGTCGGCACGCTGGCGGGGCTGGTCGTCGTGCCCGCCGACGCGTCACCCCCGAAGCCCGTCGCCGGACACTCGGGCGGGACGGCCGCCGGGCCCGTCGAAACGGTCACCCTGATCACCGGTGACACCGTCCGCTACCGGCGCGCGGGCGACACCGTACGGGTGATCGCCGGCACACCGGCCGCGCGGCGGCCCGAGACGGCCTTCGTCCAGTTCACCGAGCACGGCCACGCGTACGTCGTACCGAGCGACGCCTGGGACGCGCTAACCGGCGGACAGGTCGACAAGGCGCTGTTCGACATCACCGGACTCGCGGCGCAGAAGCTCGACGACCGGCACACCGACCGCATCGGAGTGATCGTCACCGGCACGCCGGGCACCGCCCCGAAGACGGCGACGCCGGCCACCGCCTCGGTCACCAGGACCCTGCCCCGGCTGGGCGTCCGGGCGCTGTCCACCGCGAAGTCCGACGCCACCTCCCTGTGGGCGGCCCTGACCGGCGAGGCGGGCGGCCCGGCGGGCGCGCGCCGGGCCGCCCCCGCCCGCGGCACGAAGATCTGGCTGGACGGCGTCGTGCACGCGACGCTGGACGTGAGCGTGCCGCTGGTCGGCGCCCCCACCGCCTGGGAACGCGGCTGCACCGGCGACGGGGTGAAGGTCGCGGTGCTCGACACGGGCATCGCCTCCGGCCACCCCGACCTGGCCGGGAAGATCGACGCCGCGAAGAACTTCACCGGCACGGACGACGCCGAGGACCACGCCGGGCACGGGACGCACGTGGCGTCCACCATCACCGGCAGCGGCGCGGCGTCGGACGGCCGCTACCGGGGCGTGGCGCCCGGCGTCCGGTTGCTGAACGGCAAGGTCCTGGACGACTCCGGCAGGGGCAGCGACTCCTCGATCCTCGCCGGCATGGAGTGGGCCGTCCAGCAGGGCGCCAAAGTGATCAACATGAGCCTGGGCGGCAACGACCCGAGCGACGGCACGGACCTGATGTCCACCGAGGTCAACGAACTGTCCGCCGCGTCGGGCGCCTTGTTCGTGGTGGCCGCGGGCAACTCCGGGCGGCCCGAGACGGTGACCTCCCCGGGCGCGGCGGACGCCGCGCTGACCGTGGCGAGCACCACCAAGCAGGACACCCTCAGCTCGTTCTCCAGCCGTGGCCCCCGGGCCGGCGACTTCGGCCTGAAGCCGGAGATCTCCGCGCCCGGGGAGAACATCACGGCCGCCCGCGCCCCCGGTGCGTTCCCCGACCGGCCGGGCGGCGCCGACTACGTGACGCTGTCCGGTACGTCGATGGCCACCCCGCACGTCGCGGGTGCCGCCGCCCTGCTCGCGGGTGCGCACCCCGACTGGACGGGGCAGCAGGTCAAGGCCGCGCTGACGGGTTCGGCGAGCGTGCTGGACGGCGTCGACGTGTTCGGCAACGGCGCGGGCCGTCTCGACGTGGCCCGTGCCACCGGCCAGTCCGTGCGCACGGTCACCCCGTCCCTGGGACTGGGCCGTATCCCGTGGCCCCACGACCCGGCGAAGCCCACCACCGCGCAGGTCGACTACGCCAACGACGGCGACAGTCCGGTCACCCTCGACCTGAGCCTGTCCGTCACCGACGAGGGCGGGGCGCCCGTGCCGGCCGGCCTGTTCTCGGCCGAGCCGTCCGTCACCGTCCCGGCACACGGCACCGCGAGCGCCACCGTGCGGGTCGCGGCCGGTGCCGAATCCGTCGGCTCCTACGAGGGCCGGCTGACGGCCACCGCCGGGGACACCCGCCTGGTGACCCCGGTCAGCGCACGGGTACTGGAGCAGGTCCGCACCGTCACGGTGCGGATGCTCGGCCGGTCCGGGCAGCCGCTGTCCGGCGGTGACGCACCGGTCCTGCTGCAGAGCGAGACCACCGGTGCCGTCCACTTCCCCGTGGGCACGTCGGCCACCGTCCAGGTGGAGGTGCCCGACGGCACGTACCGCGTCCTGGGCATGGGGCTCTCGCCCTCGTCGTACGACTGGTCGGCGACCTATGTCGCGCGGGCCGGACTGCGCGTCGACGGGGACCGCACGATCACCTTGGACACCCGTGCGGCCAAGCCCGTCACGGTCGATCTCGACGACCCGGCGGCCCGGCCCGACATGTACACCGCGTACACCACGCTCCAGTCGGACGTCGGCGGGCCGGACGACACGTCCAGGGCCCTCGTGGCCGGCAACTTCGAGGAACAGTACGTGCTGTCCACGGAGGCCGTCCCGGGGGTGACCCTCTCCTACGGCGCCACCTGGGCTCCGCCGCAGAACCGGGTGGTCTCGGTCGGCGACGACCCCTTCGAGGCCACGTTCGTGGACGACCCCCAGGCCGAGGGCTATGCGGGCGACGTCACCGCGGAGGTGGCGGACATCGGGGAGGAGACGGATCCGGACCGGGTCGGCGATGTCGCCGGCAGGATCGTCCTCATCGCGCCGGACGACGTGTCCGATCCGGCGGAGCCACCGACGCAGGAGCAGTTCACCGCCCTGCTGACCGCCCTCAAGGCCAAGGGCGCCCGGCTGGTGCTCAGTTACGACTACCTCGCCGACACCAGCACCCTGCCGGTGCTGAACCTGTTCGCGCCCAAGGACATCCAGCGCCTGCGCGACCGGCTGACGGCCGGCCAGACCCAGGTGCACGTGGTCGGCCGGCCGGCCAGTCCGACGATGTACGCCCTGTTCGGCGCGGTGGGCTCCAAGCTGCCCGACGGGCAGTCCTGGCACTTCGCCAGGGCCGCGCTCGCCCGCCTGGACGCCACCTACCGCACCCCGGCCGGCGACGGCCGACGTGCCCTCAGCCAGGTGCTCACCTTCTCGGACCCGCTGACCGGCGCGTCCGGCGGGATCGAGCCGCGGGTCCTGCTCCCGCAGACCCGCGTGGAGTACTTCTCGCCGGAGGTGTCCTGGAGCCCGCAGTTGCTCGAAGGGCTGAATCCCGACTGGCGGTATCTGACGACCGAGTCGACGGCACCGGTCACGTACCGCGCCGGGCGCCGTACGGCCGGCGTGTGGGGGGCGGCGCCCTTCGGGCCCCGGCTGTCGCGGGCGGTACCGGACGGCGCGGGGGGCGAACCGCTGCCCGCCGCCTACCGGGACGGGGACCGGCTGGTCACCGACTTCCCGGTGTTCAGCAGCGCCGACCCGGGCCGGGTGATGTCGCCCGGCACCGACTTCGACAGCGGGGAGGTCCTGGAGCGCGGTACGACCGGGCTGTTCCGCGGTGCGACGGAGGTGGCCGCGAACGACACGCCGGGCGTGGCCGACTTCGCGCTGCCCGCGGCGACGGACACCTACCGGCTGGTCGTCACCGGCACGCGGCCGGCCGCGCTCTCCACGGAGGTGCGCTCGGAGTGGACCTTCACCACCGGCCACACCGCGGACGGCACGCCGGCCCCGCTGGATCTGCTGGACCTCGGGTTCGCGCTGCCGCTCGACGGGCACAACGCGGCGGTCGCCGGTACGAAGGTCACCGGCACCGTGACGGTGCGGCACCAGCCGGGCACAACGGGAACCTCGCCGGTCCGCGCGGTCGGCGTCGACGTGTCCTACGACGACGGCAGGAGCTGGCGTCCCGCCGCCGTCCAGGCGGCCGGGGACGGCAGTTGGTCGCTGGTGATCCCCGCGGGCGGCCGGGCGGGCGACCGGGCCACCCTCCGGGCGAGCGCCGTCGACGGGGCCGGCAACCAGGTACGGATGACCCTCACCCGGGCGTACGGCCTGCGCTGAACAGGCGACGTGTGTCCGGCACCGGCCACACCGGGACCGGACATACACCGGGGCCGGATGACATACCGGGAGCGGATGACACACCGAGGCCGGACACACGTCCGCGTCCGGTCACCGGCCACCGGCCACCGGTCCCCTGCCCGGCGGGTGTCGTGGATAACACGTGTGAGGCGCGGCTCCTGGTCACCCGCCCCCGGACCGGCCCCACTTGGCCCGCGCCGGCCGCGCGCCGACCGCGCGGCGGGTGCCGTGCCGGGTGCCCCGCGTGTGCATAAGTCTTGACACGGCGGCCCCTCTCGCCACAGCCTATGGCAACGTTGTCAAAGCCGCCTGGACGGCACGGTCGCACCCGAACCGGTCGTCCCGTCGGCATGGTCTCCTTGATTGGACGTTTTGCTCATGGACGAGCAGCAGAGTCCGTCGCGCCGTCCCTCCCGGCGTGCCGTCGTCACCACCGGCACGACCCTGCTGGCGGGCTTCGGACTGGGTGTGGTGTTCCCGGCCGCGGAGGCCGCCGCCGCGACCCCGCAGCCCGGAACCCCGGCACCCACACCGGGTGAGATCGCCGCCTTCCGCCCCGTGGAGGTCTCCTCGCAGGCGTACGCGCCGGCCGCGGCCGAGTTCGCGGTGGACGGGGTCCCGGCGCAGGGGGTCCGCGGCACCGGCTGGCGGGCCGGGGACGGCGACCCGCAGTGGATATCGGTCGACCTCCAGTCGGACTGCCGGGTCAGCCGGGTCCGGCTGACGTTCGAGGCGGACGCGAGCGACCCGGTGTTCACGCCCCCGACGACCGGCAACCCGGCGCAGGGCACCACGGGCAAGGAGATCCTGTCGAGCTACGCGCGGGAGTTCGTCGTCGAGACGTCCCGGGACCGGAAGTCCTGGACGAGTGTGTACCGCACCACCGCCGGTACCGGCGGCGTCGTCGACATCCCGCTGGCCCGCCCGGTGACCGCCCGCTGGGTGCGGATGACGGCCCGCAAGCGCTCCAGCGCCAACCCGCTGGGCCTCAACGGCTTCGAGGTGTACGGCACGGTGGCCGGACACCGGCCGGACGCCACCGGCTGGACGGACTGGGGCACCCGGCACACCACTCCCCCGAAGCTGGCCGTCGCCGCCGACGGCACGGTACCGCTGGAGTCCGGCTGGGCGCTGACCATGGACGACTGGACCGACGCCACCGGCGGCGACCTGTCGAAGGCGGGCGTGGACACCAGCCGGTGGCTGCCCGCGACGGTCCCCGGCACCGTCCTCGGTTCGCTCGTCGACCAGGGCAAGCTGCCCGACCCGGTCGCGGGCCTGAACAACCTGCACGTCCCCGAGGCGCTGTCCCGCCACTCCTGGTGGTACCGGCGGGACTTCGAGCTGCCGCGCGGCCTGCGCACCGGCGCCGGCCGGCATGTGTGGCTGGAGTTCGACGGGGTCAACCACCGGGCCGAGATCTGGCTCGACGGCCACGACGTGGGCAGCGTGACCTTCCCGTTCGCCCGCTTCGCCCACGACGTCACCGAGCACCTGGCCGGTGCGTCCACGAACCGGCACGCCCTGGCCGTGCGGATCACGCCGATGCCGGTGCCCGGCAGCCCCGGCGACAAGGGTCCGGCGGGCGAGGCGTGGGTGGACGCGGGCGCCGATCAGATGAACCGCAACTCGCCCACGTATCTCGCCTCCTCGGGCTGGGACTGGATGCCGGCGGTCCGCGACCGCGGCGCGGGCATCTGGAACCATGTGCGGCTGCGGTCCACCGGGCACGTCGTGATCGGCGACGCGCGGGTGGACACCGTGCTGCCGGGACTCCCCGACCTGTCGGTCGCCGAGCTGACGGTGACCGTCCCGGTCCGCAACGCCGACTCCGCCGACCACCGGACCGTCGTCTCCGCGTCGTTCGGCGACGTACGGGTCTCCCGGGCCGTCACCGTCCCCGCGGGTGAGACCGTCGAGGTGGTCTTCACCCCCGACGCCTACGGCGCGCTGCGCGTGCGCGACCCCGAGCTGTGGTGGCCCAACGGCCTGGGCGACGCCCGCCTGCACGAGCTGACCCTGGTCGCCGAGGCCGACGGCGCTCAGAGCGACCGGCGCACCACCCGCTTCGGCATCCGGCAGTTCGGCTACGAGTACGACATCCCGCTGCCCTTCACAGCCTCGGCCGACGCCTACACCCAGTCCGTGGACGTGGGCGCGCAACGGGCCCGTCACGTCCGGGTGAGATGCCTGACCAGGGCGACCGGCTGGGGCAGTTCGCTGTGGACGCTGTCGGTCCTCGACAGCGCGCGGCCGGGCACCGACCTCGCCCTGCACGCGGCGGCCGAGGCGTCCAGCGCGGACGAGGACGACCACGGCGCGGGCAACGTCACCGACGGCGACCCGGCCACCCGCTGGTCCTCGGCCTTCGAGGACGACCAGTGGCTCCGGGTGGACCTCGGCTCCGAGCAGTCCTTCGACCGCGTCGACCTGGTGTGGGAGCAGGCGTACGCGCGGACCTTCGTGGTGCAGGTGTCCTCGGACGGTTCCACGTGGACGGACGTGAAGTCCGTGGACAACTCCGCGGTGCCGCTGCCCTTCAACAGCGGTGACGCGAGCCTGCGGGTGTCGGACTTCGACGCCGTGACCGCCCGCTTCGTACGGATCGAGTGCGGGGTGCGCAACACCAGTTGGGGCAACTCGCTGTGGTCCCTCGCCGTCATCGACAGCGCCGAGGCAGGCACCGACCTCGCCCTGCACCGGGCGGCCACCGCCTCCAGCGAGGCGGACGGCCACCTGGCGGCGCACGCCACCGACGGCGACCCCGGCACCCGCTGGTCCTCCGCCTACGAGGACCACCAGTGGCTCCAGGTCGACCTCGGCGCCGCACGGCGGTTCGACCGGGTGGCCGTCCTGTGGGAGCAGGCGTACCCGAAGACGTACACCGTCCGGGTCTCCGCCGACGGCGACACCTGGACCGACGTGACGACCGTGTCCAACACACCCGACCCGCTCAAGATCAGTGTCAACGGTGTCCGGGTGCTGGTGCGCGGCGGCAACTGGGGCTGGGACGAACTGCTGCGCCGGATGCCCGCCGAGCGGATGGACACGGCGGTGCGCATGCACCGCGACATGAACTTCACGATGATCCGCAACTGGGTGGGCAGCTGCGACCGCGAGGAGTTCTTCGCGGCCTGCGACCGCTACGGCATCCTGGTGTGGAACGACTTCCCCAACGCCTGGGGCATGGACGTGCCGGACCACGACGCGTACAACGCCATCGCCCGGGACACCGTGCTGCGCTACCGCATCCATCCCTCGGTGGCGGTGTGGTGCGGCGCCAACGAGGGCAACCCGCCCGCGGCGATCGACCAGGGCATGCGGGAGGCCGTGCAGCGGCAGGCGCCCGGCGTCCTCTACCAGAGCAACTCCGCGGGCGGCATCGCCACCGGTGGCGGGCCCTACGGCTGGGTGGAACCGGAGCGGTACTTCGACCCGGCGACCTACGGCAGCAAGGACTTCGGCTTCCACACCGAGATCGGCATGCCGGTCGTCTCCACCGCGGAGAGCGTCCGCGGCATGACGGGTGACGAGCCGGAGTGGCCGATCCGCGGGGCCTGGTACTACCACGACTGGAGCGAGCACGGGAACCAGGCACCGCAGAACTACAAGGCGGCGATCGAGACCCGCCTCGGCGCCGCCCAGGACCTCGACGACTTCGCGCGGAAGGCGCAGTTCGTCAACTACGAGAACGCCCGTGCCATGTTCGAGGCGTGGAACGCCCACCTGTGGGACGACGCCAGCGGCCTCATGCTGTGGATGTCCCACCCCGCCTGGCACAGCACGGTGTGGCAGACCTACGACTACGACTTCGACGTCAACGGCATGTACTACGGGGCGCGCTCCGGCTGCGAACCCCTGCACGTCCAGGCCGACCCGGTGAACTGGCAGGTCATCGCGGTCAATCACACGCGTACGGAGTTGACGGGCGCGCTGGTCACCGCCGAGGTGTACGACCTCTCGGGCCGCCCGGCGGCGCCGTCGAGGAGCGCCCGGGTGGACGTCAGGTCCGCGGCCACCGCGGCGGCGTTCACCGCGGCGTTCACCGACGACCTCCCCGACCTTCACCTGCTGCGGCTGACGCTGCGGGACGGCCGGGGCGGGCTGCTGTCCCGCAACACCTACTGGCGCCACCGCACGCCGGAGGCGATGCGGGCGCTCGGTACCGCCGGGCGGGCCGCGCTGTCGGTGTCCGCCGGCCGTGTCACCCGCACGGACGACGGCCGGCAGCTGACCGCGACCGTCCGCAACCGCGGGTCCGTGGTCGCCGCCATGGTGCGTCTCTCGCTGCTGGACGAGCACGGCGGTGACCGGGTCCTGCCGACGTTGTACGAGGACAACTACCTGTGGCTGCTGCCCGGCGAGAGCCGCACGGTCACCGTGTCCTGGCCGGACCGTGCCCTGCCCTCGGGGCGGCCCCTCCTGCGGGCGGAGGGGTACAACACGCAGGCGGTCACGGCGCGGGCCTGAGCCGTGCGGGCCTGAGCCGTGCGGGCCGCGTACCGGACCGGTCGCCTCGGGACAGGGGTGAACCCGGCCGGTACGCGGCCCGTTGTGCGAGTGACCGTGTGAGTGACAGCACCCCTGGGGCGGCCCGCCGTCGCTCCGGGTGCCGTCATCCGGACGGTGCCCGGAAGCGGCCGTGCGCCCGCCGGAGCCGCAGGTCACCGTCAGGGCCGTGCCGGCGCGGCCCACGCCCCCTACCGCCCCCCGCACACATACCTGGCAGGCTTGTGCCGCGCCGCGCCGTGCCGCCGGCCGGGCAGCCGGGCAGCGACGCGGGCCTGCCTGAGTTCGCGCCGCGTACGCCGAGTTGTTCGGCGGGTCCGGGCTGGCGGACACCGATCGCGTGCCGGTCTGAGCACCGCGCGCACCGGCGCGAGGGTACCTGACGGCCCGGACGGGAGCACGCCGGATGGCGTCCCCGGCCGGGCCTTCTGTCTGCTCACACACATGTGCCACGCCCCCTGTCGCTAACCAGCTTGACAGGTGATGACACGTGTGACCATACTCATCACCAATCAAACCGGTGACGGCAGATGCGGGCACCGGGCACCCAGCACCACGAGGAGACAACAGCCATGGCAGTCAGCTACACCGGTGTCGTCACGGTGACCGGCGAAGGACGCAACGGAGGCCGCGTCGAGTCCGGCGACGGGCAACTGCGGACCACGCTCGCCATTCCCAAGGAGTTCGGCGGCGCGGGCGGCGCCACCAACCCGGAGCAACTCTTCGCCGCCGGCTGGGGCGCCTGCTTCCTCGGCGCCGTCCGCCGCGCCGCCGCCCAGCGCAGGATCACCCTCAAGAGCACCGCCGTCACGGTCGAAGCGACCCTCACCCACGGCGACGACGGCGAGTTCGGCCTCAGCGCCGTCCTCAACCTCGAACTCGGTGGCGTCGACCAGCCCACCGCCGCCGCACTCGGCCACGCCGCCCACCAGCTCTGCCCCTACTCCAAGGCCACCCGCGGCAACATCCCCGTCACCATCAACGCCACCGCCGTCGCCGCCTGATCCCTGTCCCCCGGCTCACGCCCCGGCCACCGAGCGCCGCTGAGGAGGCTCCCGGGGCGCGGGCGCACGGCCGGGGGACGCGGCATCCCCCAACCGGAGTATTACGGCGTAATAGCCTCGCCGCCCGGAACCCCCGCGGAGACCGGAGCGGCCGCGCGCGACGAGCGGCATATATTGAGGGGCCAGTCGTCGCACGAAGAGGAAAGCATGCGCCCGCTCCCCGGTGGCCAGCGAAGACCGTACCGAGCCGGCCGACGCGCCGAGACGGCGGCGGAGACCAGGGCGGCGATCCTCGACGCCGCCCTGCGGCTGTTCGTGGAACACGGCTACGGGAAGGTCACCATCGGTGACATCGCGCAGGAGTCCGGGGTGGCCGTGCCCACGGTGTACGCGAGCACCGGCGGCAAGTCGACGATCCTGACGACCCTCATCGAGCGGGGCGTCGACGACCCGGTCGTCGAACGCACCCTCGCGGCGCTGCGCGCGACCACGGATCCCCGAGAGGCGATCAGCACCGTGGCACACGGGGTGCGGCTCGACAACGAGAAGCACCTCGACATCGCCCTGGTGATCATCACGGCCGCCGAGGTGGACCGGGCGGCGGCGGAGACCCTCGCCCACATCGTCCGGGCCTACCGGCAGTCGCTCGGGGTCCTCGCCGAGCGGCTGGCGGAACTGGGGGCGTTGCGGCCGGACGTGGATCTCCCGCGCGCGACCGACATGCTCTGGTTCCTCCTCGGTTTCAGCTCCTGGCGGCTGTTCGTGGCGGAGCGCGGCTGGTCCTGGGACGACGCCGAGACCTGGCTGACGGAACAGGTGTCGGCGGCCCTGCTCGCCACACCCGCGACCTGACATCCCGCCGGCCGGGCCCCCACCGACGGGCCCCGCCGACCGGCCCCCCACTGACGGGCCCCCACTGACGGGCCCCCGCTGACCGCACCCCGCGAGCTGACACCTGCTGACCGGCATCCACGAACCGACACCCGCTGCCTGACACCCGCTCACCGGCATCCACGAACCAACCCCATTGCCCGACACCCACTGCCGGGCCCCCGCTGACCGGCACCCGTGAACTGACCCTTGTCCGGAACCTGTTGTCCACCATGGCGGCTCCTCGTGGCCGGTGGCCGTTGTGCGTCATGGCGCACCCCCGCCATCCCCGCATGTCACCGCGGTGGCCGGAACAGGGCACACAATGCTCGGCAAACCTGTGACCCAGCTGTTGACGGAGGTTTGCCTTGTCGCGTCCGCCATTTCGCAGACGTGTGCTGTCGGTCGTGTGCGTCACTGTCGCCCTGGCCGCCGTGTCACCCGCCCCGGCCGCCACGGCCTCGTCCCCACCCGACCCCACGGTCGCCTCGGCCACCGTCCCGCCGACCGCCGCTCCGGCCCCTACCGTCACCTTGGTGACCGGGGACAAGGTCGTCACCACCCGGGGCGCGGACGGCACACCGGGACGACTCGTCCAGGGGCCGGACGGCCGGTACACCGGCTTTGAGACACACCGGTCCGGCAAGGACACCTATGTCTACCCGGACAGTGCCCTGCCGTATGTGGCGGCCGGACTCCTGGACCGCGAACTCTTCAACGTCACCCGGCTGCTGGCGGACGGTTACGACGACGAGCACACCGACCGGCTGCCACTGATCGTCACCTACACCGACGCGGCGGCCCGGGGCCGGAGCCTGCCCGTGCCCCGGGGAGCGCGCAAGGTGCGGGCGCTGGACAGCATCCAGGGTGCCGCGCTGGGCGCGGACCGCTCGGACGCGTTCTGGACGTCGATCACGGCGACCTCCGGCGGTGCCGACAGTGCCGGCACCGCAGGCCGGTCGGCCGGTGAACGGCCCCGCCTCACCGGCGGCATGGCCAAGGTCTGGCTGGACGGCAAGGTGCAGGCGGACCTCGCCGAGAGCACCGCGCAGATCGGCGCACCGCGGGTGTGGGCGTCGGGGAACACCGGCGAGGGCGTGGACGTCGCGGTCCTCGACACCGGTGTGGACGCGGACCACCCCGACCTCGCCGGACGTATCGCCACGGTCGAGGACTTCGTCCCCGGCGAGTCGGCCGTGGACGGCAACGGCCACGGCACCCACGTGGCCTCCACCATCGCCGGCACCGGTGCCGCCTCCGACGGCAAGGAGAAGGGGGTCGCCCCGGGAGCCCGCCTGCACATCGGCAAGGTGCTCTCCGACGACGGCGGCGGCCAGGACTCCTGGATCCTCGCCGGCATGGAGTGGGCGGCCCGCGACCAGCACGCGAAGATCATCAGCATGAGCCTGGGCGGCCAACCCACGGACGGGACCGACCCGTTGAGCACCGCGGTGAACAACCTCAGCGAGGAGACCGGTGCGCTGTTCACCATCGCCGCCGGCAACGCGGGTCCCGACGCCTACTCGGTGGGCGCGCCGGGCGTGGCGGACGAGGCGCTGACCGTCGGCGCCGTGGACGGATCCGACGCCCTCGCCGACTTCTCCAGCCGTGGTCCCCGGGCCGGTGACGGCGCCGTCAAGCCCGACCTCACCGCGCCGGGCGTGGACATCCTGGCGGCCCGTTCGCACTACGCCAAGGGCTCGGGCGCGTACCAGACGCTGAGCGGCACCTCGATGGCCACCCCGCACGTCGCGGGCGCCGCCGCACTGCTGGCCGCCGCGCACCCCGGCTGGACGGCAAGGCAGTTGAAGAACGCCTTGGTCAGCACGGCCAAGGAGACCTCGGGTCGCAGCCCGTTCGAGGGCGGCACGGGGCGGGTCGACAGCGCCACGACGACGGCCGCCACGGTGTTCGCCACCGGCAGCGCGGACTTCGGCTACCACAGCTGGCCGACACCACCCGGTGCGACCGCCGACCGCGAGGTGGCCTACACCAACGACGGCGACGCCCCGGTGACCCTGGACCTCCGGGTCGGTGCCGCGAACGCGACGGACGGCGCCTTCACCGTGTCGGCCCCGCGGCTGACCGTGCCCGCGCACGGCACCGCAGCGGTCACCGTGCGCGCCCACTACGACGAACTGCCCATGGATCCCATGGTGGGCGGCTTCCTGACGGCGACCGACCCGTCCGGCTCGGTCCACACCCGCACCTCCCTGAGCGTCGGCAAGCAGGGCGAGCGGCACCGGCTGACGCTGACGGCGAAGGACCGCGGCGGGCGGCCGATCGGTGGCACCGTCATCCTGACCGGCCGGAAGATGTGGCTGCCCGTGCTGGTCGACGACTCCGGCACCATCGATCTGCGGCTGCCGCCGGGGTCGTACACCGCCTGGCTCGACACGCCCCTCGAAGGTGCCCACGGTCCGCACTCCGTCGGTCGGGGGCTGCTGGCGGTCACCGACATCGACCTGAGCCAGGACCGTACGGCCGTCCTCGACGGGACCAAGGCCCGGCAGGTCGAGGCGGTCACTCCCCGGCCGAGCACACCCGACAGCTTCCGCTTCGACGCCTACCGCGGCTTCGCCGAGGACGACTGGTCCTCGTCCTCCCGCTGGTCGGACCCGGACGACGACAGCCTCTGGGCAGTGCCCACCGGACCGAAGGTCGCCGAGGGCGAGTTCGTGCTCGGCACCCGCTGGCGGCTTGCGCAGCCCGCCCTGACGGTGACCGCCGGCGACCGCCCCTATGACGACCTCCGTGCGCACCGGGGCGCACAGCCGCTGCCGGCCGGACGGCACCGCCTCGACGCGGTGTTCGCCGGAGACGGTACGACCGCCGCGTACGCCTCGCTCGACGTCCGGGGCAAGGCGGCCCTGGTCCGCCGCACCGATGCCGTGCCCGTCGAGGAGCAGGCCGCCGCGGCGCACGCCGCGGGCGCCCGCCTGCTGCTGGTGGTGCACGACGGCGACGGCCGCCTACAGCCCTGGAACGACTCCCCCTGGGCGCCCGCCGACCCCGCACCGCTGCCCGTCGCCACCCTGACCCGGGACGAGGGCGAACAGCTGATCGCGCGGACCGGCCACGAGCGCGTCCGGCTCGACGTCACCTCCCACCCGACGACCGAGTACGTGTACGACCTGACGCACGACTACCGGGGCGCCGTTCCCGCGGACCTCACCCACCGGGCCGAGCAGCGGGACCTGGCTCGCGTCGACGTCTCCTTCCGCAACTTCCGATCGGGCCGGGCGCTGGAGTCCCGCGACGACGTCACCACGTTCGGCGGCAGCGCCCTGAACCCGTCCGACGCCCCCGCCCAGGGCACCCGCACGGACTGGGTGACGGCGGGCGAACCATGGTCGGACCACGCCCTGATCTCCAACGAGCAGCAGCAGTACGCGCCGGAGGAGACCTACCGCGCGGGGACCGTCCACGGCGTCCAGTGGTTCGGGCCCGTCCAGCGGCCCCGCCTCCTCGACGGTGACGCGCCGGTCCGCCAGGACGACACGCTGTACGTCTCCGTGCCCGGCTGGGGTGACTCCGGCACCGCCCACCTCGGCGGCACCTACGGCAACTTCGGCGCCGACAACGTCGTCGGGCTGTACCAGGGCGACAAGCTCCTGGCGCGGACCAGCCGCTACCAGCTCAGCATGACGGTCAAGGCGCTGGACCCGGCGCCGCTCCCCTACCGTCTGGTGTCGGACAACGCCCGCGACGCCTGGCCCGGCCCCTACTCCACGCGCACGCACACCGCCTGGGGCTTCAGCTCCCGGGCGGGCGTGGCGGGCGCCCAGGTCCAACTGCCGCTGATCCAGCTCGACTACGGCATCGGCATCGGCACCGACGCCGCGGGCCGGGCCCCGCGGCACACCGGCTTGACCGTCACCGCCTCCCACCTCTCCCGGTCCGCGGACGCCGCGGCCATCGGAGAGGTCGGCCTGGAGGTGTCGTACGACGACGGAGCCACCTGGCACCGGGCGGCCCTCCAGCACCGGGGCACCGGCTGGCACACCCGGCTGGACGCCCCGCGCGACGCCCGGTACGTCACCCTGCGCACCACCGCCCGCGACGCGCGCGGCAACACCGTGGAGCAGAGCATCACCCGGGCCTTCGGCCTGAAGTAGCACACCGGTGTCGGTGTGAACCTGGGCGGCGGTCCGTACCGTTCACCCGGTAAAGGGGGGTCTCGGCCTTGCACGTGTGCATCGCCGGGACCCCTGCCGCGTTCGTGGCGTCAACCACATGTGCGGCCCGGACATATCTGTCGACACCCGCACACATACAATCAACTGCTACATACACGGATTCCGTCGGCACACCATCGGCGGACCATACGTGTCACATATACCTCATATGCACCTGTCCATACCATCCGTACTGTACGACGAGGAAGAAACATGCGACTGGGTCTGGCACTTCCCACTTTCGGCCCCGATGCTCACGCGGACGGCGTCATCAGGGTCAGCCGCACCGCGGAGCACCTGGGATACGACTCCCTGTGGACGGGTGACCGGGTTCTCGCGCCCCGCTCGCCCAGCGCGCCCTATCCGAGCCGGGACGGGGTGATGCCACGGATCTACGAGAACCACATGGACCCGCTGACCAGCCTGGCCTTCGCCGCCGCCCACACCAGCCGGGTCCGGCTGGGCACCAGCACGCTGAACGGCCTGTGGCAGCCGCCGCTGATGCTCGCCCGGTCGCTGACCACCCTCGACGTCCTCAGCCGCGGACGGCTGGACATCGGCTTCGGTCTCGGCTGGATGCCCGACGAGTACTCCGCGGTGGGTGTGCCCTGGGAGGGCCGGGGTGCACGGCTCGACGAGACGCTGGACATCCTGGAGACGTACTGGGCGACGGACGAGTTCGCGCACCGGGGCGCGTTGTTCACCGTTCCGCGGACCGTGGTCGGGCTGAAACCCGAGCAGCGACCCGGGCCCCCCGTCCTGCTGGCCGCGTTCACCCCCGCCGGGCTGCGCCGGGTCGCCCGGCGGGCCACCGGCTGGCTGCCCACGGCCATGCCGCTGCACCGGCTCATGGGCATGTGGAAGACGGTCCTGGAGGAGGCCGAGGAGTCCGGCCGGAACCCCGCTGAGCTGCACATGGCGCTGCGGGTGAACCCGGTGCTGACGGACGTGGAGGCCGAGCCGGAGCAGGTGCCCCGGTCGGGCACGCTCGACCAGTACATCGACTACGCGCGGGCCGCCGCCGAGTCGGGCGTGCACGAACTCTTCATCGACCTCGGGCAGTCACCCGCGACCTTCGACGAACGCATCGAGATGGCAGGCCGCTTCGTCGAGGGCGTACGGGCGGGTTGAGGCCCGGAACGCGGACCGGGGCGGACCATCAGCTCTCGGCGGCCAGGGGCACCCCGAGCAACTCCTCCAGCTCGGCGATCGTCCGCCGCGGATCCGTCGCGTGCACGGTGGCGAACCCCAGTTCCGCGGCGGGCGCGAGGTACTGCTCGGTGTCGTCGACGAACACACACTGGTCCGCGGTCAGTTCGAGCGACTTGAGCACCAGCCGGAAGATCTCCGGTTCCGGTTTGCGCAGGCCGTGGTCCTCCGATATCACCACGGCGTCGTAGTCCAGGTCGTATCCGGCGTAGAGGTTCCACGGTCGGGTTCCGACCGAGTTGGAGAGGATCCCGACCCGCACTCCGGCCCGGCGCGCGGCGGCGGCCGCGGCGATGAGCGAGACCTCCGGGCGCAGATCGGCGAAGATGCGGCCCATCAGGTTGTCCGGCGCGATGCCGAGCCGTTCGGCGGCGGCGGTGTTCCACTGGGTCTGGGTGAGGGTGCCCCGCTCCAGTTCCTCGGTCCGCCGGACCATCTCCGGGTCCAGGTACAGGGCGTTGAGCAAGGTGCCCTCGGGCAGCCCCGCACGTTTCTCGAAGGCGAGCGCGGCGGGGAACAGGGGTGTGGTGAGCACACCGCCGAAATCGAGGACGAGGCCCTTGTGGTAGGTCATGGGCTGACTCTAGAGGGACGTTTCCGGGTGGGGTGTTCCGGGCTCGGCCGCACACCCACGGGTCGGGCGCTCCCGCCCGGCAGGTGGCGGCGGGGTGGTACCGGTGGCAGAGCGAGTGCGGTGGGCTCATCCCCGGTAGGTCTCCAGCAGCCGCAGCCACACCTCGCTGATGGTGGGGAACGGCGGGACGGCGTGCCAGAGCCGGTCGAGGGTGGCCTCGGTGGTGATGGCGACGGTCGCCGAGTGCAGGAGTTCGGCGACACCGGGTCCGGCGAAGGTGGCGCCGACCACGCATCGCCGGTCGGGGTCGATGAGGACGCGGGCCGTGCCGCGGTAGCCGGGGTCGTACTGGACCGCACCGGCCACCTGGCCGATCTCGTAGTCGACGACGTCGACGCGGCGGCCGGTCCGCGCGGCCTCGGCGGTGGTCAGGCCGACCGCGGCGATCTCGGGGTCGGTGAAGACGACCTGCGGGACGGCCGCGGTGTCGGCGGTACTGGTGTGCGCGCTCCAGCGCCGGGTGTCGAGGGGGGTGCCGTGCGCGCGGGCGGCGATGACGGCGCCCGCGATGCGGGCCTGGTACTTGCCCTGGTGGGTGAAGAGTGCGCGGTTGTTCACGTCGCCGACCGCGTAGAGCCAGTCGCCCGGTACGGCGGTGACGGTCAGGGTGTCGTCCGCGGTGAGCCAGTCGCCGGGTGTGAGGCCGACGGTCTCCAGGCCGATGTCGTCGGTGCGCGGGGCGCGGCCGGTCGCGTAGAGCAGGGCGTCGGCCGTGGACCGGGAGCCGTCGGACAGGGTGACGTCGATGGCGCCGTCCGGTCCGCCGCGCCGCAGCGCGGCGCAGACGGTGGTGTCGAAGCGCAGGTCGACACCGGCCGCACGCAGCCGTTCGGCGACCAGTTCACCCGCGAAGGGTTCCATGCGGGGCAGCAGTGCGCCGCCGCGGACGACGAGGGTGACCCGGCTCCCCAGGGCCTGCCAGGCGGTGGCCATCTCGGTGCCGACCACGCCCGCGCCCACGATGACGAGCCGGCCGGGCGGCTCCTTCGCGCTGGTGGCCTCCCGGCTGGTCCAGGGGCGCAGGCCGGTGAGTCCGGGCAGGTCCGGCAGTGCCGCGCGGCTGCCGGTGCACACGGCCACGGCCTGCCGGGCCTGGAGCAGGACGGTGTCGCCGCCGGGTGTGCGCACGGCGACCCGGCGCGGTCCGGCCAGTCGGCCGTGTCCGCGCAGCAGGTCGATGCCGGCCGACTTGAGCCACTGCACCTGGCCCTCGTCGTCCCAGTCCGCCGACATCCGGTCGCGGTGCGCCAGCACGGCCGCGGTGTCCAGCGGGCCGGCCACCGCCGGGTTCAGGCCGGGGACCCGGCTCGCTTCGGCGCGCAGCAGCGCGGGACGCAGCAGCGCCTTGCTGGGCTCGCAGGCCCAGTACGAGCATTCGCCGCCGACGAGTTCGCTCTCCACGATGACGGTGCTCAGGCCCGCGGCGACGGCACGGTCGGCGACGTTCTCACCGACCGGTCCCGCGCCGATCACGACGACGTCGTAGGTACGGCTGTCTTCGGTCGTCACGGTTTCTCCAGGGGGGTGAGACGAGGGATGTGGGTGAGACGAGATGTGGGTGAGACGAGTGATGTGAGTGGAACAGTGATGTGAGTGGAACAGTGATGTGGGTGAGATGAATGATGTGGGTGAGATGCGGGTGAATCGGGGCGCGGGTGGGGAAAGGGATGGGGATGCGGTTCAGCGTTCGGCCGGCCGGCCGGAGGCTCGGGAGCGAGGGACGCCGGGGCGGCCGCTGTGACGGCCGGCCGCCCCCCGGTGTCCGCGCGGGCTCCGTCAGCGGCCGGGCAGTCGCTCGGTGATCTCCTGTAGGAACCACTCGTTGCCGTCCGGGTCGGCGAACGAGGCGAAGGAGCCGTAGCTGGCGCGTTCCGGCTGGGGCCCGGGGACCCGGTATGCCTGTCCGGCGTGGTGGAAGGCGCCGGTGGCGTCGTGGAACGGACCGCTGACGTCGACGCCGCGGCCGGTGAGTTCCGCGTGCGCCTGCTCGATGTCGGACACGATCAGGTGCAGTCCCTGGACCGAACCCGCCGGGGCCGTCGTCAGGCCCTCGCCGAAGATGACCGAGCACGGCGAGCCGGGCGGGGTCACCTGCACGATCCGGTAACCGTCGTCGATCGGGAAGTCCGCGTCGAGGCGGAAGCCGAGCTTGTCGACGTAGAAGTCCTTGGCCTTGTCGATGTCGGAGACGGGGATGACGACGACTTCGAGTTTGAGTTCCATGGCGGTGTGCTTGCTTTCCGGGGCTCGTGGGTGGCTGGGTTCGGGGCTCGTCACCGGGTGGCGCGCGCGGCTTCCTCGATGACGTGGGTGACGACGCCGGGCCGGGAGACGGCGACGGAGTGGGAGGCGGCGACCTCGGTGGTGTGGGCGTGGGCCCGCTGGGCCATGAAGCGCTGCGCGGCCGCCGGGATGTTCAGGTCCTTGGTGGTGACGATGTCCCAGCTGGGGATCGTCTTCCAGGCGGCGACAGTCGCCTGCTCCGCCAGCGCGGCCTGGGCGATGGGCCGCTGGGTGGCGGCGGCGAGGGCGGCCTCGCCGCGGGGGACGTCCGCGGCGAACTGGTGGCGGAACTTGTCCTGCTGGATGTAGAGGTCGGTGCCCTTGGTGCCGTCGGGGTTGGTCACCTGGACCGGGTCGAGGGCGTCGGGGAGCGTGGAGCCCGGGTACTTGTTGGTCAGCTCCAGCGCGGACTCACCGGGCGCGGGCAGGAACGCCGCCACATAGACGAGGCCCTTGACCTCCGGGTCGTTCGCGGCGGCCTCACTGATCACGGAGCCGCCGTAGGAGTGTCCGACGAGGATCTTGGGGCCCTTGACGTGGTCGAGGACGCTGCGCAGGGCGGTGGCGTCGGTGTGCGGGCCGCGCAGCGGGTTCGCGGCGGCGACGACGGGATAACCGTCGGCTCGCAGGCGGGCGATCACACCGTTCCAGCTGGAGGCGTCCGCGAACGCGCCGTGCTCCAGCACGATGGTGGGCTTCGGCCGGGACGGGCCGGCCTGCTGGTCGGCATCGGCGTTCGCGGTGCCGACCAGGGTGAAGGACCCGATCGCGACGCCGGCCACGACGGCCGCCCCGGCACCGGTGAGTATCCGCCGCTTGCCTGCGCGCTTGATGTTGAACACGAGAAACCCTCTCCAGAAGTACAGCGAAACGATGTGGACCGGCTGTCGCCGAGGCCGCGCTGGGCACGCGGGACACCTGCGGCAAGAAGGGCCGTAACCCCTTTGCTTGGTTATTAATCTGTCAGACGTCGAATCACCAGTCAAGACGGTGACGCGATCGACGACGATTCTCCCTGGTGGGGTCCGTCAGGGGCCCGCTCACGGGGACCGCTATGGCGTCACTCTCGCCCGCACCTTCGCCACACCGCATCAGTCACATGACGGTCAGCCGGGACATCCCGGACCCGGCCGCGGCACACACACGTGTAAGCCATTCGACGCATCCACACTCCCCCCCAGACACACACGTGCCGAGACGCGGACGGCAACCAATTCGTTACCGGAGTCGTCGATCTCCCGCGCCACGGGATACGTCCCTTAAGTGGGGGCCGCAACTGCGCCCGTCCGCCCGATGGTTGGCCGCATCGCCGGCAACCGGGCGACGCGCGGTGCCGAGGCCCGTCCCCCACCGGGTTCCGGACACCGGATACCGTGCCGGGCCGGCAACCGTGCCGGCCCGCGCCCCGGCTCCCTCCGGACAACCCCGACCTCGAAAGGAACCACTTTGACAAGACGCCTTCCCACCTCCGGCGCGACCCGCGCTCTGGCGGTGGGTGCCGCCCTGATCAGCGGTGTCGCCACCCTGGCCACGGCCCACCCGGCGCTGGCGAGCACGACCGCACATCACTCGCACCACGCGGACTACGTCGCGCTCGGCGACTCCTACGCCTCCGCGCCCCTCGTCCCCGACCAGGTGGACGCCAACTGCCTGCGCTCCAGCCACAACTACCCGTCGCTGGTGGCCCGGTCGTCGGGGGCGACGCTGACGGACGTCACCTGCTCGGGGGCGACCACCGCGGAGATGACCGCCGCCCAGGGCACGGCACCGGCCCAGTTCGACGCGCTCGACCGGCACACCGACCTGGTCACCGTCACCATCGGCGGCAACGACATCGGCTTCAGCACCGTGCTCGGCACCTGCGCGAAGCTGTCGGCCACCGACCCGGCCGGCGCACCCTGCCGGGACCACCTCACGGGTGCGGGCACCGACCAGGTGACGGCGTCGATCGCCGCCACCGCGCCGAAGGTCGCGAAGGTGCTCCGCGGCATCCACCAGCGCGCTCCGTACGCCAAGGTCGTCGTGGTCGGCTACCCGGACCTGTTCCCCGAGGACGGCGTCGGCTGCACCAGCGCCTCGGTGCCGCTGGCCGCGGGCGACTTCTCCTACCTTCGGGACAAGGAGAAGGAGCTGAACGGGATGCTCGCACGGCAGGCGCGGCTCGGCCGGGCGCAGTTCGTGAACACCTACGACCCGACGATCGGGCACGACATCTGCCGGCCCGTCGGCGAGCGGTGGATCGAGACCTTCGCCCCGCAGACCCCGGCGGCGCCGCTGCACCCCAACGCCGACGGCGAAAGCGCGATGGCGACGGCCGTCGAGCGGACACTGGCACGCCACCGCTGACGCGCCACCGCTGACGCGAACGACAGTGACACGTACGGCAGTCACGCCACACGGAGTGACGCATTCGGAGTCGCACGTACGGAGTTACACGTACGGAGTTACACGTACGGAGTCGCACGTAGGGAGTCACGCATTCGGCGTGAGACGCACGACATGACACGTACGACGTGACACATACGACATGACACGTACGACATGAGATGCACGACATGAGATGCACGACGTGACACGCACGACGGTGACGTCCCGCGGGGGCTGATCCGACGGCGGGGCCCGGCCGGAGATGATCCGGCCGGGCTTTCCCATCGGGGCGCCGACCGGGACCGACAGGTGGTTCAGGCCGCGACGTCTTCGCGCACCGGGTCGGGGCGCGGGGTGTGGTACAGGGACACCCGGTCGATCCGGCCGCCGTCCAGCGTCATGATCCAGGCGACGCCGGGCGGGCAGTGGTCCGGCTGGTCCGGCGGGTTGATGAGGTCCATCTCCCAGACGATCAGCGACCGTCCGGCGACCACGTGCGCGGGACGCTGGCGGACCCCGGCGGACAGGTCGAGGTCCATGCCCGCGAGGAGCAGCCCGGTTCCGCCGAGCCGCTGCCGGCCGCTCAGCAGGGACAGGTCGGGCGAGTAGCGGTCCGCGACCACCTTGCCGAACTCGCCGCGCTCCGCCGCGGCCAGGGTCTCGCGCGCCTCCAGCCAACTGGCGGCGGTCCGCCGCCGCGTGTCCTCGTGTCCCCCGGCCGCGGTGGTCTCCAGGCTCCGGACCAGCGCCGTCCGCGCCTGGCTGAGCCGACTGCGGACCGTACCGACCGGGACGGCGCACGCCTGGGCGATCTGCTGGTAGGAGCTGACGCCCGTGGTGAAGTAGCGGAGTACGACGGGCAGCCGCAGCGCCGGGGACAGTTCCTCGACGGCCGTCCAGATCCAGTCCCGCAGGGCGTGCCGGTCCAGCACCTGCTCGGGCGTGGTCAGCAGCGGCGGCAGGGGCACCTCCTCCACCGGCTCGGTCCGCCGTGCGCTGCGCAACACCTTCCGGCACCGGTTGCGCACCACCATCCGCAGCCACGGTCCCACGGCGGCCGGGTCGCGGACCTCGCCCACGCCCCGCAGCGCCGCCAGCGCGGCGTCCTGCATCACGTCGTCCACATCGGGGCCCGGTCCCAACAGGCTCAGCGCGACCGCTCGCATGCCGGGGCGGTGGCGCTCCAGCAGCAGTCCCAGCGCGCCCACGTCGCCGTTCTGTGCCGCCAGTGTCAGCGCCGCGTCCTCTGCGCGTCCGGCGTCCATCGCCACCGTGCTCATGCCCTGCCCTTTCTCCGCCCGTTCCCTCCCGCGCCCGCTCACCCGGAAGGCGGTACAGCAGTACAGCCATACAGCAGTACAGCCATACATACGTATCAGGAAGCGATGTCGTCCTGTCCTCGCCCCGGCGCGTCAGCCGACACCGCCGGGGCCCGTCGCCCGGCCTCGTGACGGGACCGGGCGTGCCGGTCTCAGTTGTCACTCTGGAGGATCGACAGCACCCGGAGTGCTTCGAGGTAGATCCACACCAGGGTGGTGGTGAGACCGAAGGCCGCGAGCCAGGACTCCTGGCGCGGGGCGCCGTAGGCGATGCCGTCCTCCACCTGCTTGAAGTCCAGGGCCAGGAAGGCCGCGCCGAGCACGATGCCGATGATACCGAACAGCACGCCGGTGGCCCCGCTGTCGAAGCCCAGGCCGTGGCCGGCGCCGAAGGCGGAGAAGATCAGGTCGACCACCATGAGCAGCAGGAAGCCGGTCGCCGCGGCCAGCACGAATCCGTAGAACCGGCGGGTCACACGTATCCAGCGCCGCTTGTAGGCGACGAGCACACCCGCGGAGACGGCCATGGTGCCCAGGACCGCCTGGACGACGACACCCGGAGCGATCCAGGTCGAGGTGGCGCTGGAGACGACTCCGAGGAAGACACCCTCGAAGGCCGCGTATCCGAGGATCAGCGCCGGGGAGGGGCGGCGCTTGAACGCCTGGATCATGGAGAGGACGAAGGCGACCAGGGCGGCGACGACGCCGATGCCGTAGGACCGGCCGATCCCGGTGCTGTCCACGGGCAGCAGGACCCAGGACAGGACGGCGGTGAGTACGACCGTGCCGAGCGTGGCGCCGGTTCGGACCACGACGTCGTCGATGGTCATCGGGGCGCGGTCGGCCCGGGTGTCCTTGACGAGGTACGCGTTCGCCGACTGGGCGTAGGGGTTGGCCGGAGCCGGTTCGGACAGGTCCGGGCCGGTGGCGAGGCCCGCGCCCACCGGCTGGAGTCGCCGGTCGGCGGGACGGGGCGAGCCGTCGTCGCGGTTGAAGCCCAGCCGGGAGAAGACCGGATTGCTGCTGCGCATGGCGTTCCGTCCGGGGCCGTGGTTCTTCGCGGCCCGCGTCATATGTCGTGTGGGTGCGCGGACGGTGTGGCCACCGGTTCGGCACCACCCCGTTCGCGTAACCACTTTGACAGGTGACGAGATGCGTCCGCAAGGCATGTCACCTGTTTGACTGGTAACGAATTGGCGGCAACGGCCGTACGGCCGACCGGCCGGTCAGGGAGCCGGGTCCGGCCCCGCCGGCGCGTCGGCTACGAACGGTCCCCGTGGATGCCGTGTCCGGCGAGCCAGGCGAGGACGTGGTCGGCCACCGCACGCCAGCCCTTGTCGATGGTCAGCGAGTGCGCCCGGTCGGGGAACTGCTTCAGGTCGCTCGGGGCCGTCGAGTCGCCGTACAGCTTGTACACGGCACGTGTGACGTCGTCGGGCACCATGCGGTCCTCCTGTCCGGAGACGAGCAGCAGCGGACCGCGTTCGGCGTTGCCCGTGTCCACGACCCGCCGCGGGTGCGGCACCCCGTCCACCTCCCCCAGGTCGGACAACAGCCGCCGCGACGAGGGAATGACGTAGTGCCTGAACAGCTCGGTCGACTCCTCCTCGGGCACGGCGTTGGCGAAGGTGTCGTGGAACTGTTCGGCACTCAGCATCACCGGGCCCGCCTCGCCCGCCTCTCCCGCTTCGCCCGCTCGGTTGCCGGACGCAGGAGAGCCGGAGGCGGAGGAGTCGTACGCAGGAGAGCCGGAGCCGGAGGAGTCGTACGCAGGGGAACCCGGCACAGGGGAACCGGCCGCAGGGGAACCAGGGGCGGAGGAGCGCCCGCGCCGCTCGGTGGACGCCGTCGTCAGCGGGGCGCCGACCAGGGTGCCCGCGATCGGCGCGGGGGCGATGGCGACGGCGGCCCGGCCCAGCCCGGCACCGAGGAGGTGCTGCGCGACGAGCCCACCGACCGAGTGCCCGATGATCACGGGCGGGGTGGCGCAGGAGCGGACGATCCGCGCGTAGTGGTCCGTGAGGGCGTCGAGCCCGAGAGGCCGGAGCGTCTCGGGCAGCCGGCGTGCTTCGCCGACGGTGGCGGGCTCGCCCGGCCAGCCCGGCGCGATGACGTCGAAACCGTGGCTGGTGAACCGGTCCGCCCACGACTGCCAGGACAGTGCGTGCAGCCAGGGCCCGTGGATGAGGATGACGGGAGTTCGGGTCACGGCACGGTCCCTCCGTGGGGGTAGTTGGCCACCGGGTACGAGAGTGGGGGTGATGGATCAAGAATCGTTCACCCGCACGTCCGCGCGGAACAGTCGAATGACTTAATGTCACAGGCCCCGGCCGTGCGGCCGACCCGGGCCCGCCGTCCCAGGTGGCCCGGATCCGCCATCCCGGGAGGCCCGGATGCGCCCCGTGGGACCGTCACACCGAGCGGGGCTCGCGGCGCCGGTGGACCTGCCTCGGCCGTCCCGGACCGGGCCGGGCGCGTATGACCGTCAACTGACTGATGTGCGGGCGCGAGGTGTGGTCGAGAGTGAGGGCATCGGCAGAACTCCGTACTGCGGAAGCGGCCCGGTCGGCCCGGTCGGCCCGGCAGTGAGGACGGAGCCACATCCACCACACCGTCACCTCCTTGACTGGTGACGAGCGGACATGTCAGAGTCGTCACGGACGCCGGCCGTGACGACGACCCAGGCACATGTCCCGTCCGAACCCCTGCGCCGCGCAGGGGAACACACCGGAGACGCACGGAAGGTTTCACATGATCAACAGGCGTACCTTCAACAAGGCGATGGGCCTGGGCACGGGAGCGGCCGCTGTCTCACTGGCCGGCCTACAGGGCGTGTCGAACGCCTCCACCACCACGCCGAACCACTCCGGCAAGGTTCCCGTCGTACCGTCCGTCGCCCCGGGCACGCACACCTCCTTCCCCGCGCTGAAGCAGGTCAAGGCCGGTCTGCTGAACGTCGGCTACGCCGAACTGGGCCCCGCCCACGGCCCCGCGGTCATCTGCCTGCACGGCTGGCCCTACGACATCCACAGCTACGTCGACGTCGCTCCCCTGCTGGCGGACCAGGGCTACCGCGTGATCGTCCCCTACCTCCGCGGGCACGGCACGACGCGCTTCCTGTCCTCCCGTACGTTCCGCAACGCCCAGCAGTCGGTGGTCGCCCTGGACATCATCGCGCTGATGGACGCCCTCAAGATCGAGAAGGCCGTGATCGCCGGCTTCGACTGGGGGTCCCGGACCGGCGACATCCTCGCGGCCCTGTGGCCCGAGCGGGTCAGGGCCCTGGTCTCGGTGAGCGGCTACCTCATCACCAACCGCAAGACCCAGCTGGAACCGATCGCGCCGGTCGCCGAGCACACCTGGTGGTACCAGTACTACTTCGCCACCGAGCGCGGCAAGAAGGCCATGGAGAACCCGGACCTCCGCCATGACCTGACCAAGCTCGTGTGGCAGCTCGTCTCCCCCACCTGGCACTTCGACGACGCCACCTTCGAGCGCACCGAGGCCGCCTTCGAGAACCCCGACTACGCCGCGATCGTCATCCACAACTACCGCTGGCGGCTGGACCTGGCCGAGGGCGAACGGCGCTACGACCGTTACGAGGACAAGCTGGCCCTGGGACCGTCGATCGCGGTGCCCACCATCACCATCGACCCCGAGTTCGATCCGTTCACGGCGCCCGGCAACGGTTCCTCGTACCGCGGCAAGTTCACCGGGAAGTACGAGCACCGTACGGTGGCCGTCGGGCACAACCTGCCCCAGGAGGCGCCGACGGCGTTCGCCCAGGCCGTCGTCGACGTGGACCACTTCTGACGGAGCCGGGGGCCGGCCACTCACGGCCGACCCCCGCCCGCTCTGCCCCACCCCACGTCGCACCGCGTCGCGCTGCACCCCACGCATCGCGCCGCACCCCACCGCATCGCATACCACCGCATCGCATACCACCGCACCGCGCCGCATCGCGCCGTATCGCATCGCCTCGTGTCCGCGGCAGCAGAAACCGCTCACAGAAAGCCCGCCGTCATGACCGAAGTCCTGTGGAACCACCTGACCGCCGCCGAGTTGCGCGCTCTCGCCGACGAGGACGCGGTGGTGCTGCTGCCCGTGGGCGCCACCGAGCAGCACGGCCCGCATCTGCCCACCGGTGTCGACGACTTCCTCGCCGCCGAGGTCTGCCGCCGGGCGGCGCTGCTCGCCGCATCGCACACCCCCGTGGTGGTCACCCCCTCCGTGTGGTCCGGCCTGTCCGAACACCACATGGCCTTCGGCGGCACCTTCACCCTCTCGTTGGCCACGCTGCACGCGCTGCTGCGGGACATCTGCCGCTCCGTCTGGCGTGCCGGGTTCACCCGCATCCTCATCGTCAACGGACACGGCGGGAACATGACCGCGCTGCACGCCCTCACCACCGAACTGACCGCCGAACTGCCGGCGCGGATCGCCTTCACCAACTACTTCACCGTGGCGAGGGACGTGGTCCGCGACTCCCTGGAAGTGCAGGACGGCCTGATGCACGCATGCGAGGGTGAGACGTCCATGATGCTGGCCGCCCGGCCGGAGCTGGTACGCACCGAGCACCTCGCCGAAGCCCACGGTCCCGACATCGCCCTGCCCGCCGAGTCGACCGCGCCGGTGTACCTGGCCGTGCCGTTCGAACGCATCACGGTCTCCGGAGTGGCGGGCCACGCCGACGCGGCGACCGCTGCGAAGGGGGAGAAGATGCTCTCCGGCCTCGCGAAGGCGCTGGCCGACGCCATCGCCCGGGACCCGTGGCAGTCCTGATCCGCTCCGGCGGCGGTGCGCGGTGCGCGCTGCGACATCAGGCACCCCGGCGCACTCCCCCGTACTCAACACCCTCGTCACGTTTTGCCGCGCTTTGCTGGACCGGTGAGTCCAAACGAGTGCGATGATGGGAGCATGAACAAAGGGATGACAGCGAAGGGCAGGGCGACACGGCAGCGCATCATCGTCGCCGCGGCGCTTCTGACCAGGGAGAAGGGCGCCGCCGAGACCACGCTCGACGACGTGCGGGCAGCCACGGCGACCAGCAAGAGCCAGTTGTTCCACTACTTCCCCGAGGGCAGGTCGGACATCCTCGCGGCCGTGGCCGAGTACGAGGCCGGGCAGGTGCTGGAGGCACAGCAGCCGTTCCTCAGCGACCTTTCGACGTGGGAGTCCTGGCAGGGGTGGCAGCAGGCGGTGCTCGACCACTACACGGAGCTGGGACAGAAGTGCCCCCTCGGCAGCCTCACCGCCGAACTGGGCAAGTCGTCCCCCCAGGCCCGCGCGATCGTCTCCACCCTCTACGACGAGTGGGAGGCGGCCCTGGTGCGCGGAGTGGAAGCGCTGACGTCCGACGGGGAGGCGGCGGCACGGCACCGCGCGCGGAGCATCCTGGCGGCGGTCCAGGGCGGCGTCGTGATGCTCCAGGCGACCGGGCGCACGGACTACCTGGAAGCCGCGGTGACCACGGCGACCAGCCCGCTTCAGCTCACCGGCGCGGGTGCCGCGTAGCCACCCACCAAGAATGGACTTGACAGTCCTTTTTTGACGAGCCAGGATTGGACCATGTCATCCAATCTTGGCTCGACGCGTGCCACCCCGCGCGAGCACGTGCACACGAGCCAGGTCGGAGTGGCCGCGTACTCACCGGGCTCCCGCTCGCGGTGCGGCTGTGACACCCGTGCCGGACCGGGCCGGCGACCAGGTCGGCCGGCGCCGGCGTCCTCGTCGCGGTCCTCGCCCGCGCCCCCTCGGAAGTGCGCCGGCCGACCGGAACTGGAACAGGAGCAGAACCCGCGGGACGAGCCCGCCGCCGCGGACCAGGACACCCACCCGGTTCGCCGCTCCGGTCCCCCGTCCCCGAACGGCGCACGGACCCCGGCGCCCCCGCACACGTATCCGCTGTCCGTCACATGACCACGACACCTGTCGCAAGGCCGACGGCGAGTGGCGTGTCCCCGACCGCGAACTCACCCGGCTGGGGGCCCGATCTCGTCCCTGCCCGGCCGCGCACACTCCCGCGCCGTCCGCCCCTGCCCAGGCCACACCGCGCTCCAGCCTCCCATCCGTCCATCCGTCCATCCGTCCATCCATCCGTCCTTCCACCACACGCACCACTCGCGCCTCCCCACCCGAGAAAGACTCCCGTGATGTCCGCCAAGCCCTTCCCCCTGACCCCCACCCCCCTCCATGTCCCCGATGACGTGCTGGTCGACCTCAAGGAGCGCCTGCGGCGCACCCGTTACGCCGTCGATGCGGGCAACCGGGACTGGTACTACGGTGTGGACGGCGAGTACCTGAAGGAACTGATCGACTACTGGATCGACGTGTACGACTGGCGCGCGGCGGAAGCCGGGCTCAACCGGTACGAGCAGTACCGGGTCGAGGTCGACGGCGTACCGATCCACTTCATGCGCAGGGCCGGTGTCGGCCCCGACCCGAAGCCGATGCTCGTCTCCGGCGGCTGGCCCTGGACCGTCGCGATGGCCACCAAGATCATCGACAAGCTCGCCGATCCGGGTGCCCACGGCGGGGACCCGGCCGAGGCGTTCGACGTGATCGTGCCCTCGCTGCCCGGCTTCGGCTGGTCCACGCCGCTGCCCGACGACCCGGACATGAACTTCTGGAAGATCGCCGACCTGTTCCACAAGCTGATGACCGAGGTGCTCGGTCACGAGAAGTACGCCGCCACCGGCTCCGACATGGGTTCCCTGGTCACCGCCCAACTCGGCCACAAGTACCACGACTCGCTGTACGCCATCCACCTCGGCTCACCGATCCCGCTGAACATGTTCAACGGTGACCGTGCCTGGGACCTCACCGGCGGCAGAACGATCCCCGAGGGCACACCCGACGACATCCGCACCGGGATCCTCTCCTTCCAGAAGCGCTTCGTCGCCCATGTCGCCGTGCACGTCCTCGACTCCAGCACCCTCGGCCACGCGCTCAGCGACTCCCCGGCCGGCCTGCTGGCCTGGATCCTCGAACGGTGGACCAACTGGAGCGACAACGACGGCGACGTCGAGAACGTCTTCAGCAAGGACGATCTCCTCACCAACGCGATGATCTACTGGGTCACCAACTCGATCGGTACCTCGATGCGGTTGTACGCCAACGCCAACCGCCACCCCTGGACCCCGTCCCACGACCTCACCCCGCCGGTCCAGGCACCCACCGGCATCACCCTGGTCGGCTACGAGAACCCGCCCGGCGTGACCACCGAGAACCGGGTCCAGGACTTCCTGGACAGCCCCCGGGCCCCCTGGTTCAACCATGTCAACGTCACCGCACACCCGCGCGGCGGGCACTTCGTGTACTGGGAGGTGCCCGACGCCTGGGTCGACGACGTGCGCCGCACCTTCCGCGGCCGGACCGGCTGAGGGCCCGCCCCGGCTTCGACGCCGCACCTCAGCAGTCCGCGACCCCTCGGCGGAACGGTCGGCACCGCCCCTCCGCCCGCACAGCCCTCTCCGAGTACGCCCGCACACTCCTGTGACGCCACGGCCCCGCCGCTCCGCCGCGTCCCCGCGGGCCCCGTTCGGGGCCGCCGGGACGGCCGCGTGACGGATACTTCCTCCCGCTCCCCCGGCCCGTCCGGGCACCCGGCCGTACGGATCCGGCAGCAGGACAGGGACCGAAGGGACCACAGGGACCGAAGGGACCACAGGGACCCGATCCCGGAACAACGGCCGCCTGCTCGGGCAGGGGGGCCGGACGGCGCTGTCCGGCTGACGGACGTACGGCGCTGGGGGCGCAAGGTCACCCCGGGCCTCCGCCGTCGCACCCGCCCGGGGAGGCGCTGCGCGGCGTCAGAGGCCGATGCCGCGTCCTCGTACCAGGGGCAGGAAGACCTCGTCCACGATCTCCGTCAGTACCTCCTCGGGGACCTCGGGCAGACCTCGCAGGGCGTACTCGCCGCGCAACAACATCATCGGAACCGACGCCACGCGCGGATGCAGTGCGGAGGCCGCGGCTTCGCCCCGGGCCACGGCCCGCTCCAGGAGGGTCAGCCACGCCGCGTCCGTGCGGCTTCCCCCGGCCTGTTCCCGGAGCAGCGTGAGCAGGTCGGGGTCGTCGGCCGCCGCGGCGAGCAGGTCGCGCAGCACGGCCCCCTGCGGTGACGACCACGTGGTGTTCGCGGCGCGCAGCAGCGCCAGCGCGTCGCCGCGCAGCGTCCCGGTGTCCGGGACCTGCAACTCGGCGTCGGCCAGGCAGCGGTAGGCCGCGACGCCGAGCGCCGCGCGGGTCGGCCAGCGCCGGTAGATCGCGTTCTTGTTGGTACCCGCGCGCTGGGCGACCCGGTCCATCGTCATGCCCGCGTAGCCGACGCTCCGCAGTTCCTCGGCCGCAGCCTCCAGGATCGCGTCCTCCAACGCCGCCCCTCGGCGCCGGGTCGCGGTGCCGCGCTGCTGGTCAGCCGTCATCGTGGAGCTTCCTTCCCAACATAAGGTACTCTCCGTACCCTAAATGCGGTCGCAGATCGACAGGATCGGAGCAGCGATGCGCGCCTTCGGCATCAATTACGACACCGGTTTCGCCTCCGGCGGGACCACGACCCACGAACCGTTCCTCCCCCACATTGTCCAGCGCGAGATGCGGGTGATCCGCGAGGACCTGCACTGCGACGCGGTCCGCCTCACCGGCGGCCACGCCGACCGCCTGGAGACCGCCGCCCGTGCCGCCGCCGACGAGGGACTGGAGATCTGGTACTCGCCGTTCACCAACGGCCTGACCCAGGACGAACTGCTGTCGTTCCTAGCCGACGCCGCCGAACGCGCCGAGCGCCTGCGCCGCGACGGCGCGCGCGTCGTCTTCCTCACCGGTTCCGAGATCAGCCTGTTCACCGACGGTTTCCTGCCCGGCGACACCTTGCGGGAGCGGTCGGCGAACCTGGCCGACCCGGCCGCGTTCCGCGCCCTGCTTCCCCGACTGCACACCGCGCTCAACGCGTTCCTCGCCCGAGCCCTCACCGAGGTCCGCGCCCGTTTCGGCGGCCCGATCGGCTACGCGTCCGTCGCCTTCGAGGGGGTGGACTGGACGCCGTTCGACATAGCCGCCACCGACGCCGGCTACCGCGACGCGACCACCGCCGACACGTTCACCGACGCCCTGCGCGCGCAGGTGGCGGGGGGCAAGCCGCTCGGCGTCACCGAATTCGGCTGCGGCACCTTCCGCGGCGCCTTCGACCTGGGTGGCCGTGGGGACTCGATCGTCGAATGGGGCGAGAACGCGCGGCCGGTGCGGATGGCCGCCGGGACGGTGCGCGACGAGCGGGAACAGGCTTCCTACGTCCGGGAGATGCTCGACCTCTACGACACGGCCGGAGTCGACGCCGCGTTCGTCTACACCTTCGCCCGCCGGGACCTGGCGACCGCGGCACTCGACGACCCGGAACGCGACTTCGACGCGGCCAGCTTCGGCGTGGTCAGGATCCTGCCTCCGGGCGCCGCCGACGGACCGTATGCGGAACTGGGGTGGGAGCCCAAGGCCGCCTTCCACGTCCTGGCCGACTTCGGCCGGGCCCGGAGGGAGAAGGCCGCCGAGGAAACGGCCGAGGTGTGAGATGCCGCGGTGCCGCCCCTTCTCCCGGACCGGATGACCGGCCTGAGCCGGATGACCGGCCCGAGCCGGATGATCGGCCTGAGCCGGATGATCGGTCGGCCACTCAGGCCGCGTCGTCGCAGGCCCCGTCGTCGCAGGTCGCGGCGTCGCAGGCCGTGGCAGCGGACGGGTCCCGCCAGGTCGCCGGGTCGCCAGGTCGTTCGGGCGGCGGCGGATTACGGCGGAAGCCAAGGGGCCGCGGGGCTGACATGAATCCGCTCCGGCCCGCGGCCTTGCGGGCGGGGCGGCGGGCCGGAGCGTGCTGTGCGGATGTGCGGCTCACGCCTCCTCGTTCACCCAGCTCATCAGCTTGCGCAGGTCACTTCCCGTGACCGCGAGCAGGCTCTCGGCGTCCTGCTTCTTGTACGCGTCGTACTTCTTCAGACCACCGTGGTACTCGTCCATCCAGTTCTTCGCGAACGAGCCGTCCTGGATCTCCGCGAGGATCTGCTTCATCTCCGCGCGCGTGGCGTCCGTGACGATCCGCGGACCGGTCACGTAGTCCCCCCACTCCGCCGTCTCCGAGATCGACCAGCGCATCTTCTCCAGACCGCCCTCGTACATGAGGTCCACGATCAGCTTCAGTTCGTGCAGGCATTCGAAGTAGGCGATCTCCGGCTGGTAACCCGCCTCCGTCAGCGTCTCGAAGCCCGCCTTCACCAGCGCCGCCGTACCACCGGCCAGCACCGCCTGCTCACCGAACAGATCGGTCTCCGTCTCCTCCGTGAACGTCGTCCGGATCACACCCGCCCGCGTACCCCCGATGCCCTTCGCGTACGAGAGCGCGAGGTCGAGTCCGCTGCCCGTCGCGTCCTGTTCCACCGCCACCAGACACGGAACACCGCGGCCCTCCTCGTACTGACGGCGCACCAGGTGACCCGGGCCCTTCGGCGCGACCATGCACACGTCCACACCGGCGGGCGGCTGGACGAAACCGAATCGGATGTTGAAGCCGTGGCCGAAGAACAACGCGTCACCGTCCTTCAGATACGGCGCGATGGACTCCTCGTACACCTGACCCTGAACGGGGTCCGGCACCAGGATCATGATCACGTCCGCCTCGGCGGCGGCCTCGGCGACGGTCACCACGCGCAGGCCCTGCTCCTCGGCCTTCGCCCTGGACCTGGAGCCCTCGTGCAGGCCGACCCGGACGTCGACACCCGAGTCGCGCAGCGACAGGGCGTGCGCGTGGCCCTGGCTGCCGTAGCCGATGACCGCGACCTTGCGGCCCTGGATGACGGACAGGTCGGCGTCGGCGTCATAGAACAGCGTGGGCATGGTTGTCTTCCTCTTCAGATCGTGCGGTGGTGGGATGTGCCCCGGGCGGCAGCCAGGTGTCTCCGGCGCGCGGTGGGGTGAGTTTCGGCGGCCCGGGATCCAGGTCGCGGTTCGACCGTGCCAGGGTCCTTCGGACGAGGCGTCCGGTTCCGAGACATGTGTGTGTGCGGAACCCGTCGCAAGAACCGTACTGCATCGTCAGGGCCCGCCGTCCGGCCCACCGGTGGCCGAAGCAAACCTCTCCCGCAGCGGCGGCGGCCACGGCGAGTTGGCGGCGTCGACCCGTCCACCGCCGTCCCGCCGCGCGCCGTGACGGCCCTCACATGAACTTCGTACCGCTCCCCGACGTGAACAGAGTGAGCACATGCGAACAGGTGTCGGTCGGTGACGTCCGTACCCACCTCCCCCACCGCACGGACCCGCACCCCGCGGGGAGAATCCCACCGCCAGCCCTCCGCCCGGCCGGCGTCGGCCTGCCGGCCGGCCGTCGTGCCACGTGGCGGGGACAGTTCAGAAAAGCTGATACACCATGAACGACGGCCGGACCGTCTGGCTTCCTTACCGCCCGGAGCGCATCGCCGGCCTCCCGGACGGGCTCGTCCACCGCTACTGGGACGGCTCGGACACGCTGCCCAGCGATCCCGCCGACGTGGGTTTCCTGGTGGGGCTCCCGGCTCCCGGCTCCCGGCGCGGAGCGACCGTTGGCCCGCGTGCTGCCCCTCACCCGGAATCTCGACGTACTCCAACTGCTCAGTTCGGGACACGAGCACATCCTGCCGCTGGTCGACCGCATGCCGCCCGGCCTGCGGGTGTCCACGGGGCGGGGGGTGCACGGCGGAGCCACCGCGGAGTTGGCGGTCACCCTGCTGCTCGCGCTGTCCCGCGGCATCGACGGCTTCGTACGCCGGCAGCCCGAGGGTGTCTGGGCACCTGACGTCCGGCACACGTTGCTCGGCAAGCGCGTCCTGGTCGTCGGCTACGGCGCCGTCGGCAGGGCCGTCGCCGACCGGCTCCGCACGTTCGGCTGTCAGCTCGTGCCCGTCGCCCGGACCGCGCGCTCCGCCGCCGGGCGGCAGGTGCACTCGGCGGACGATCTGCCCGCGCTGCTGCCGACGGCGGACGCGGTGGTCCTCTGCACGCCGCTGACCGACAGGACGCACCGCATGCTGGGCCCCGCCGAGCTGGCTCTGCTGCCGGACGGCGCGATCCTGGTGAACGTCGGCCGGGGCGAACTCGTGGACACCGAGGCGCTGACCCGCGAGGTGCGCAGTGGCCGGCTGCGGGCCGGTCTCGACGTCACGGACCCGGAACCCCTGCCGTCCGGCCATCCGCTGTGGCGGCTGCCCGGTGCGCTGATCACTCCGCATGTGGCGGCGTTCACCGACGCGTTCGCCCCGATGACCGAGGAGTTCCTCGTCCGGCAGTTGCACCGCTACGCCCGGGGCGAGGCGGTGGAGAACGTCGTGCTCACGGTGCGCGGACAGCAGCGTGGGCGGGGCGCCGGCGACGGGCATACGACGCACGACAAGGAACACGAGGGCCATGACAGAGCCGCGTAGGCGGACGACGACACTCACCCGCCAGGACCGTCCGCGTCCGGCACCCGGGCCCGGCACCGACCCGGGCCGGGTGTTCGAGGCGTACGAGCGTGCCGGTCACGCCGATCCCGGCGAGGCGTGGGCCGCGTTCACGGCCGCCTGGAACTGGGCCTCCCCGCTACCCCACGCCGTGCCACGGCACGGTCCCGGCGGCCCTCCGGTCGCCCGGCCGGTCCCCGGCGGGTACGCGCTCTTCGGACGGTGGCGCCTGCCTGCTGACACCGCGACCGGGCCGTGGCTGGCGCTGCCGCTCGCCGCTCCACGGGAGACGGCCCGCGAGGCCCGCGAGGCCCGCGAGGATGCGACCGAGAGCCGTCCGGACCGACCCGACGTCTTCGTGGTCGCGTCGAGGGTGCTGCCCCGGCAGACCGCCGGTGGCCTGCGCGCCGTCCGTTCCACGGCCGGTCCGGACACCGAGTTCCGGCTCGACGGCGTCCACGTACCGGCCGGTTTCACCACCCACTCCTCCGGCACGGCGCTGCCGGCGCGGGACGACGGGTTCCTGTGGACCGCGGTCACGGGCATGGCGCTGGGCGCCGCGAGCCGGCTGACGGACGAGCTGGCTGTGCTGGGTCCGAGCCCGGTGGCCGGGCCCGCCGTCTCCCCCGCCGCCGCTGCCGCCGAGTTGTCGGGACTGCTGAGCGGGGAGCGGCTGGGGTTCACGGCGGAGCTGTACAACCGCCCCGGGCTGGGGCAGCTCATCTCGCTCGCGGCCCGCGAGCCCCTGGCGGACCGGGTCAGGCGTGCGGCCCGCCTGGTGCACCACGTGGTGACGGCGAGCTACGAGAGGGCGATCCCCTTTCCCTCGGACGGCGGGCACAATCCGCTGGCCTCCCTCGTCACGGACAGCGCCGCGATCCTCCACCACCTGCGGTTCACGGTGGATGTCCGGCCGACGGAGGACATCGGCTCCCGTACCGGGAGGTGACGCGTGCCGGTCTCCAGCCGGCGTCCGATCGGTCTCCGATCGGTCTGCGGCTGATCAGACCTTCGCGGTGTGCTGGCGTGCCCGGTAGGCGGCGGCCTTGACCCGGTTGCCGCAGGTCCGCATGGCGCACCACTCCCGCCGGTGGCCGCGCGAGCGATCCAGGTAGACCTGGGTGCACTCGGGGCGGGCGCACTCGCGCAGCAGCGCTTCCTCGTCACCGCCGAGAATCTCGACCGCCTCCCGGGCGAGGGCCGCGAGCCCCTGCGAGACCGAGCCGGTACGGGTCAGCCCGTCGGGGCCGAGTCGCAGCGTCACGGGCAGGCCCGACGCCTGAAGGTTCAGCTCGGCGACCGCCTCGGCGGGCAGCGGTCGGCCGTCCAGCCGGGCCGCGACCAGGGAGTAGATCGACTCGCGCAGCTCCACGGCGATGGCGAGGTCGGCCTCGTCTGCGCCGGGAGCCAGATCGAGCATCCCGGCTTCCACGAACCAGTCGTCGAGCAGTTCGGGGGAGGCGAGCTTCTCCAGCGGCGCGGCGTTGCGCCGCGCTCGCAGGGTGCCGACGAAATCGAGAGGGAGTGTCCCACAGGGAAATGCATGATTCACGTAACCATACTGACCAGTGACCCGCGAAGATGCAATATCCCGGGCCCGATCCACGGCCAGCAAATCACCCGATTGACAGGTTACAGCGAGGCATGCCAAAGTCGTCACCAGTCAAACCGGTTACTCCGGTGGTCGACCGCGACCGCGGTCACGACCACTCCTGATATGAGGGGGCTCTCCCATGGCAGTCGTCCGTTTCCACCTTGTCTCTTCCCTCCGTCCCGAGCAGGCCCTCGCCGTGCTGACCGACTTCGGTCCCGGCCGCGCCGAGAGCTGGCCCAGCATCGACGCCGACCACTTCACCGTCCATGAGCTGGGCGAGAACTGGGCCGAAGTGACCGAAGGGACCAGCGCCGCGTGGGAGCGGGCGCGCTACCAGTGGGACGCCGCCAAGGTGACCGTCACCACCCTCGACTCGAAACTGTTCGGGGCGGGCGGCGGCTGGACCTTCCAGCTGACGCCCGAGGGCGAGGGCACGCGCGTCGACGTGGAACTCACCCGTGAGCCCGGCACGTTCAAGGGGAAGGTACTGGCCTCCCTGCTCCCCCTCTTCGCCCCGGCGTCCCTGCGCAAGTCCTTCGCCGGCCCGCTGAAAGCCGCCGCGTGACCGGTGGCCACGCGACCGGTGGCCATGCGACGAGTCCCCATGTGACCAGTCGCCACGTGACCGGCCCCCATGTGACCAGTCCCAATCTGACCAGCCGACATGCGACCGATCCGCATCCGACCGATCCGCATGCGACCAGTCCTCACGTAGCCAGTCCTCACGTAGCCAGTCCTCATGTAGCCGGTCCTCATGTAGCCGGTCCTCATGTAGCCGGTCCTCATGTAGCCGGTCCTCATGTGACCGGTCGACATGAGGCCGGCCGGTCCCCATGTGCGGGTCGCCGCGTGACCGGCCGCGGCGGCCCGGCGCCCGGGGTCACTTCCCGGCCGGTGGCCCGAAGGTCCTGGTCAGAATGTCCCTGACGGTGGTGGCCGTCCGCTTCGTGGGTTGTTTCAGGCACGCCATGACGCGTACGTCGTGGACCCGCCCCCGGGGGTCGGGACGAGCACGTACCCAGCCGGAGATCTCCTGGTCCGCTCCCAGCGCCGCACAGCCCGCGGCCGGGCTGTGCGCGGCGCCCACCCGGAGCGGAGCCTCGGGGGCCGTCCGCCGGGCCGCCCCGGCACCGTAGCGGAACGCCATGAGCACCCCTCCGGTCTCCAGCGTCCGCAGCGGCCTGCACTGCGTCAGCAGGTCGTCCTGGGCCGTGACGCACTGCGCGGGGCCGGGCCCAGGCAGGACCTGGGTGGCGGCGAAGCCCACGGACGTGCCGTGGGCGTCCGTCGCCGACAGCGTGCGCCAGCCGTCGGGCAGGGCGATCCTGAGCGGCCGGGAGCGGTCCATGAGCGTCTCGACGGGCGACGGAGACGCCGCGGGCACCGTGTGGGTCCAGTCGGTCCCCGAGGACACCGGCCCGCCGGTCCGAACGGTGAATGCCAGGGCGGCGACGGCCAGCGCCGCCAGCTCGCCCGCCGCCATGATCCTGCGCCGTCTGCGCAGCCGTACCCGCCACCGCACCCGGACCATGCGGTCGGCCGGGGCGGGAAGCCGTGGCACTCCCTCGTCCAAGAGCAGACGCAACCCCGCTTCCGTGCCGTCCCACCGCCCTCCAGCCGTGTCAGGCATGTGTCTCGCTCCCTTCCATCAATCCGGGTACGGCCGCCAACCACAGCCGTAACGTGTTCAGTGCCCTGGCGGCCTGGCTCTTGACGGTCCCCGGCCGGCAACCCAGCACCTGAGCGGTCTCCTCCACGCTCAGCCCCTCGAAGTACCGCAGCACCACGACGGCCCGCTGCCGCGGCGGCAGCCGCCTGACCACCAGCGACAGCGAGTGCTCCAGGTCGACCGAGGCGAACGGGTCCCCGGGGGCCCTCTCGTCGGGCACCTCGCCGTGCGGTATCTCGCCCCGCCAGCGCCGCTGCCACCACGACGCATATGTGTTGACCAGCGCCTTGCGGATATACGCCTCGGGGTTCTCCTCCGACAGCCCGCGCCACTTCGGCCACACCCTGGCCAGCACGGTCTGCAGCAGGTCCTCCGCGAGATGCGCGTCCCCCGTCAGCATCCAGGCGACCCGGAGCAGCCTTGCCCCGCGCGCCGCCACGAACTCCTCGAAGTCCGGGCCCGCGTCCCGCGCCGTCGCCATCATGCTCCTAGTCGGTGGCCGTCCGTTCAGGGGACAACCGGTCGTGTCCCCGGCCGGGTTGCACGCAGTGACATGAATCACGCGTTTGCGGGTGTGCGGCCAGTCAGGTGTGTCGACCGCTCGCCGGAGAGCGGTCGACACACCTGTCCCGCGGCACCTCCGATCGACAGGGTGAATCGCACTACGGAGCACCGCGGTCGGCCTCGCTGTCCGGGCCCCGGGGCCCCGCCGGAGCGTCCGGCGCGCGGGGGAAGGTCACGTTCCGGGGAATAGATCCGGATTCCCGGTCCCTTCGGTCCCTTCGATCCCTGTCGCGGGCCGACCGGCCCGGCACTCCAGCGCGGCCGTCGCCAGACGCAGGGCGGCGTGCAGCTCCCGCACCTCGGCCACGGTGGGCCGCACCGTGTCGGACCAGTCGCCGCCCAGCCCCGGCCACACCGCGAGCAGAACGGGGCCGGCGGCGAGCCCGAGCCGGGCCGTGACCTCCACCAGCCCCTCGCGGGCGCCGATCCACGACAGGGCGATCTCGCCGGGCGGTATGCGCGCGGGCGCGGTCACCGGCAGCCACACGACCTGGAGCCTGCCTCCGGGAACGCGGTCCGCCGAGGTCACCAGCGCTCCCCTGACGTCGCCGGGCATGGGTGACCTGGTCAGTGTCCGCAGGTCGACCGGGCTGCCGTAGGGGTCACGGCCCCGGACCAGGGTCAGGGCGGGCCGGCCGGCCCGGTCACCCGTGGACGGGTGTCGCGGAACACCGGTCGGAGTCACCCGAGGGCCGCGCGACCGCCCCGGCCACCTGCCGAACGTCGTCATGGGATCACCTTCGTGTGATGGGGCACGACGGGGACCGGCGGCGTACGGCCTGACACGCACTCCGCCGCCGGGGCCCGCCCCGCACATCGGTCAGCTGACGGCGGCCCGTTCGGGCGCCGGTGCTCAGTCGTCGGACAACGGTGCTCAGTCGTCGGGCGCCGGTGCTCAGTCGTCGGACGACGGTTCGCGGCCGTCCAGGACTTCGGTGAGGAAGGCGTCCCAGTCAAGGGCGTCCGTCTCCGCCTCGACCGCCACGAGCCCGTACGTGGCGTCGAGCCACTCCTCCAGGGCCGGGGCGGGCAGCTCGAAGACGGCACTCACGCCCTTCGACTCCAGCAGCAGCCAGACCGCCCTCCCCTCGTCGCACGGAGCGGGCCACATCTGCACATCGCCTTCGCCGCTCTCCTCCACCAGCCCGTGGTGCAGCAGCTCACGGCTGATGCGCCAGGTCACGCTCGACCCGTGCCAGGGGGTGAAGGTGACGGACACGATCATGGGAGTGGCCGGATCGAACCGGAAATCCGCCCGAGCGGGCTGCCGCGGGACACCGTCCAGCACCCGGTGGATGGCCAAAGAGAGCGCGGGCAGCTCCTCGTGCGCCGTCTGGCATATCCGAAGGCCGGACTGTTCGCCGTTCATGACGGGGATTCCCTTCCGTGGTGCGGGGCCGTTGCGCTGACTCTGCTCCACGACGGCGCGCCCCGGCATCAGTCACCTGACGGTGCGCGTGAAGATGCAGCCGTCACCGAGCGTGCCGGGAGGGACCGACGCCCGGCGCTCACACACCGCGTCACCGCGGCGCGAGCCCGCGAGCCCGCGAGCCCGCGGTCACCCGTACGTCATTCGACTGCCCTGTGTCCGGTGCCCGGCCACCGACCCACCGGCCACCGACCACCGGCCGCTGTCCGGCGCCCCCGCGCCGCGCCCGGGGAGGGGGTCACCCGCTGTGGGAGGCCAACGCGGCGTCGATCAGCCGGAGCGTGTTCCGGTATTGGGTTCGCTCGGCGAGTCGGCGCAGTTCGTCCACGGCGGTCCGGTCGCCGAGACGCGCGAGGGCGTTCACGGCGGCGTTGGCCACCTTGGCGTTGCGTGGTCCGTGGCCGGGCACCACGTCCAGACAGGTGTCGACGAGCGAGCCCAGGGCGAGCACCGTGTCCTCGTCGGGCGGCAGGAAGGAGAGCAACCAGATCAGCCCGCGCAGGGCGTTGGCGTTGAAAGGGTCGAACTGTTCGTTGACCGCCACCCACACGTCGGTCGCCTTTTCGACGAGCGGACGGCTTCGGCCCCGACCGGCCGGCGACAGCCAGGACAGAACGCGTTCCCGGACGGCGGCCTCGCCGACACCGGTGATCAGTTCACAGCCCGTCCGCCGCCACTTCGCCGTCGGCTTCGCGGCTCGCGCGGTCGCCGCATGGGACAGGAGTGCGTACCAGGCCGGACCGGACACGAGGACGTCGGCCAGCGCGGCGTCGGCCCACTGCTCCCCCGCGTTGAGCACGGGATCCGTCAATCGGGCGGCCAGCGCGGCCCATCCGGGATCCCCGATCAGCTGGGCGGTACGGCGCACCGTGGCGATGACCGCCGGGGACAGCGTCCGGCCGGCGGCGAGCTCGCAGCGGGCCAGGTGGAGCAGGGCAGGGTGCTGGACGCACCAGCGGTCCTCCATCATGGCGACGGCCTCGATGCGCTCGGCCACCATGGTGTCGGCGGACAGGCCCTCGCCGAGGACGACGCCGAGGTGGAGCAGCCCTAGCTGGAGCGCCGAACCGACGGGTACCTTCTCGTACACGGCTGGGATCGTCGCCAGTAGACGGGCACGCACCTCGGCCGGCTGCCGCCCGAGGTACTGCACCATCTCGCCCCACACCATGAGGAGATCACCGGAGCTGGCGCGGAACGCGTCCACCGCCACGTGGAGCACGGTTTCCGGCACGTCGCTCCACAGGGCGGCGTCGGTTCTTTCCCGGTAACTCAGCCCGGCCATCGTCGTCGTTCCTTGTCCTCTGCGCCTCTGAGTCTTCTGGGTTTTTCTGCGGCTGCGGTGCCTTCTACGTCTTCTGCCGCCCTCGACGCCGAGGCATCCGACACCACGGAGGGCCCTCGCAGGCATGGTTTCCGGCACCTGTTCGCCAGGGGGGCTCGGCACCACGGTTGCCGAGCCCCCCGTTCCGCTCGCTCGCCCCCACAGTCGAGCGAGCGGGGCCGAATCGGGCGGGCTTCCCTTCGGGGGGTGACGAAAAGCCCGCCCGTCCCGCGGCCTCACGGAGGGGCGGGAGTCACACACTTGATACACGCGATCGACGGACGGCGGGTTCACGGAAGATCACATGTTTCTTCACCGGTCTTCCTTTGAATCCGGGTCGGCAGTGTGCCGATCGACGACGCCGCCGGTGAGCCGCCCGGCCCGCTGTCAGCAGAAGTACGCGCTGCCCGGCCCGAAACCCGACATCGCCGCCTCGGCCGTCCAGGCCCACACCTGCGTGGCATCGGGCCACCCACCGCAGTCCGTCGTACCACCGCTTCCGGACGGCACCGGGCCGGAGCGGGCGGCACCGTGACGAGAGGCCAACGCAGCCGACCGGGCGGCGGACGCGGTGGTGCGATCCACGGTGCGCTGATCCACGGCGAGGTGTTTCGGGAGGAGGTGTTTCGGAAGGAGGTGTTTCGTGGTGATGCTCTTCACGGTGGTGTGCGTCGTGGAGGCCATGTCCCTGCCCGTCTGTCCGGCCGGCCACGCCTGCGTGGGCGGGACCGGTGCTGCCGTGGTCGTAAGGAGCGGGTCCCGTGCTGGGGGAAGAAGCACGGGACCCGCGATCGTGGATCGGAGGTGTCCCACCGACCGGTCGTCCGACCGAAGACACACACTCCTTACGTCACCTGATGAGGTGGTGATGAAATCATGACATCGCATTTCGTCACCTGTCAACAGGGTTACTCGATGGAGATTGCCTCTGCCGCCACAGCTTCACCGCCCACCCGCCGGGTGAGGGGCTGCGCCCCCTGCGCGACCCGGCGACCTTCAACACCCTCATTCAGGCGTCGCAGGCGTCGTTCGTTATAGTGAACGCATAGTTCAATCTTCTTTCACAGTGAGGGTGTCATGCAGGTTCCCGCCTACTACGCAGATACGTACGAGGCACAGGCCCGCACCCAGGTGGCCGCCGTAGGCAAACGCGACGGCACACCGTGGGTGGCGGTCGAGCACTGTCTGTTTCATCCGCAGGGCGGGGGTCAGCCCGCCGACCGCGGGTGGGTGGACGGCCACGAGATCACTCCCGTACGCGACCACGACTCCGGGCTGGTCGTGGCCGTGGCCTGCGGCGACGACGCGCTGCCGGAATTCTCGGTCGGACAGCCGGTCGAGGTCCGCATCGACCTGCCGCTGCGCACCACGCATGCCGCACTGCACACGGCCGGCCACCTGATCGAGGCGGCCGGACGGGCCCAGGGCTGGGTCCTCGCCGCGAACAACCACTTCCCAGGCCAGGCCCGGATCGAGTTCACCGCGCCGCAGCCCGACGCCCGCCTGGACACCCCGGAGGGCCGAGAGGAGGGCACCGAGGCACTCCGTGTCGCGGTTGCCAAGGCCATCGCGCAGGATGGGCCGGTGACCTGGGAGAACGATGCCGAGGGGCGACGCATCGTGCACCTGGCCCAGTTGCACTCGGCGCCGTGCGGGGGGACCCACGTGCGCAGTCTCGGCGACCTCGCCGACGTCGTGCTGGCGACGCTGAAGGTCAAGAAGGGCCGGATCCGCGTCTCCTACAGTGCCGTCCACCGGGAGAGGTCATGACGCCGCCGGGGGAGCGCCGGCCCGCCAGCGGCACCGCGATCGCGGTCGGAGCCCAGATCCGCCGGCGCCGGGAGCAGCGCGGCATGAGCAGTGCCGAGCTGGCCCGCCGGGCGGGCCTGAGCAAGGCGACCCTCTCGCAGTTGGAGGCCGGGCGGGGCAACCCGACCATCGAAACCCTCGACGCGCTCGCCATCGCCCTGCGCATCCCGCTGACCGACCTGCTCGCCCGGGACATCGACCCGGGACCGGTGTTCGTGCCCGGCACCGACCTGGCCGACGGAGAAGTGGGACGCGAACTGCTGCGCCGCATCAGCAGCGGCAACAGCCTGGAGATCTGGCGGCTGCGCATGCCCCCAGGAACACATCTGGACGGCGTGCCGCACGCCACCGGCACCATCGAGCACCTGCTCGTCTCCTCTGGCCACCTCACCGCCGGGCCCGCCGACGCCCCCACCGACCTGCACCCCGGCGACCTGCTCGCCTTCGCCGGAGACGCCCCGCACATCTACCGCACCGGCCCCGAGGCGGCCGACGTCACCGTCGTCATCGCCTCCCCCATCATCAGCTGAAAGACACCCCTGAACATCGGTACCGCCGTCCCCGCCGCGCCCGATACCCGGCGGATGTTCACCCTTGACAACGCCGTCGGCTCCTCGGCCGAGATCGTCCGGGCCGTCACCGCCGCGGCCGTCGGCCAGGACCTGCCCTACGGCGCCGACCGCCATGCGGACTGGGGCGGGCGGGTTGCGCTCCACCGATCGCCTGGGCCGCCCAATAGCCCCGGCGGAAGGAAGCCAGGTCGGAACCGTGCGCCGGGCCATGACGGACGTCGCGTCAACCGGTCACAGACCGGCGATGTCCCCGGCACTCTTGAGCACGGAGTCGAGCCCGTCCACCACGGCGTTCTGCCGCTTCGCGCGCGCCGCCCGGTCCGCCGGCACCAGCCGTGCGGCGGCCTGCACGGCGTAGACGTCCGGGTCGCCGAAGGCAGTCCGCGGGTGCTCTCCCGTAACCGCGCAGTGCCCCGTGACATCCTTGACCGCCTGGAGCACGACCGCCCGGTCCACGCCCGGCTGCATGGCCAGCCGTACCTGGAAACGCGCCATCCACTTTTCGCGGTCCTTCTCCGTCGGCGCGTCCGTCTTCTGGTCCTTCTTCGCCACGTGCTCTCCCGGGTGATCGGCGTTCGTCCGTCACGGAGTTGGACGCCGTGGCGACGAAGTAGGTTGCAGAGGCTGGAATCACCTCTCGCAGGCGGAACCGTGGTGTCGGTGGCGAGAGGTCCTGCCGGGTGCCCATCCCGTCGTGGTCGCCCGCGAGTACGACGCGCAACTGCTCGACGCCGACGACATGTTCGGCGAACTCGCCGCGACAACCGGGCCGGAGTACTGGGCAGCGGACGGCGCACACCCGACGCCGGCCGGTCCCGCCGCACTCGCGGCGGCCCCTCGGCCGCGGCCCCGCCGTCCCCGGCGCGTGGATACCCTGCCGGGGAGAAGCAGTGCTGAACTACCGGCATTGGACCCGGTATTGCCCGAAACAGGAGGTAAGGGCGAGCGGTTCCACAGCCCGCTCGCCGCAGCCACACCCGACGCTGTGTACAGTCTCGGACTGTCCACGCCATGCGGACGGGGAGGTCCTGCGAAGTGCTGGAAGCTGTGGGAGTCTCACAGGAACAGGCAGCCGTCTATCACATGCTCGTGACGGCGGGCGGCGCCACCGCCGAGGACGTCGCCCTGCGTACCGGCATGGACGTCCTGGACGGCACCGGTGTGCTCGAAACCCTGGTGCGCCAGGGGCTGGCCAGTCACACGGACGGCACCCCCAGGGTCTTCCGGGCCGTGCCCCCGGATGTGGCCCTCCTCCCCCGTATCAAGAACAGCGCCCAGGCGCTGGACGCCGCCCGAGCGGAGGCGGACCGTCTGCTTGAGGCGCACCGCGAAACCATGCGCCGCCACGACGCTGGGCAGTTGTTCGAGGTCATCACGGGCGCCGAGGCCCTGCGCCAACGCCTGAAGCGGATCCAGGCGACTGCTCGCGAGGAGATGCTCTGGTTCTGCAAGGCGCAGTACGTGGCGATGCCTTCGGGCAGCAACACCGACGAGTTCGAGGCACTGGCCCGCGGTGTGCGCTACCGCGTGCTGTACGAGAAGGCGTTCTTCGACGACGAAGGGACCGTTGACAACGTTGTTGCGGGTGTACGTGCCGGGGAGAACGCCCGTGCTGTTCCCGAACTCCCGCTCCGCCTCGCGATAGCCGACCGATCGGTCGCCATCTTCCCCCTGGTTCCGGGCGGACCCAACGGCAGCCCCGAGCAGCCGACCACCGCCCTGGTCCGGGACGGCAACCTGCTGAGCGCCCTGAGTGCGCTGTTCGAGAGTTACTGGGAGAACGCGGTCCCCCTCAGTGTCTCGGACGTGGACGGCCTGACCAGGCACGACGCCGCGACCCACCCGTCGCTCTCGCCGGCCGACAGCAGGCTCCTCTCGTTGCTCATCGCGGGAGTTCCCGACAAGGCGATCGCCTCACAGATGGGCCTCAGCCGTAGAACGGTCCAACGGCGCGTGCAGAGCCTGATGGAACAGGCCGGAGCCGGCTCCCGAGTTCAGCTTGCCTGGCAGGCGGCCAGGCGCGGCTGGCTGTGAACCGAACCACCCCTGACCGGCCCGTCGTTACGGCAGCGGGAAGCCCAACTGCTCAGCGGTAGCCGCCAGTCCGGCGGGGCCCCATCGCTCCTTCACTTCCTCGATGGTGGACAGGGAACGCAGTTCGGCACGGTCGACGTAGAGCGTCCCGTCGAGGTGGTCGCTCTCGTGCTGCACGATCCGTGCACCGAGCCCGGCGTATTCCTCCACCAGGAGCTTGCCCCGCTCGTCCTCCCGACGCAGCTCTATACGGTCCGGGCGAGCGACCACCGCTTGCCAGCCCGGCACGCTCAGGCACCCCTCGAAGCTCGCCGCCCGCTGCCGACCGGCAGCGCGGTACGAGGGATTGATCAGCACGGTGAAGGGCACCGGTTGCTGTCCGCGCTCGATCAACCAGGCGGACAACCGCTCGGGGGTGGCAAGGACCGCGAGGCGCAAGGGAATGCCGACCTGGGGCGCGGCGAGTCCGACCGCCGAGGGGGTGTCCTCCATCGTCGTGCGCATACGGACGATCAGGCGTTGCAGGGTGTCGTCGTCGAGCTGTCCCTCGTAGGGCTCGGTCTTCTGCCGGAGCACGGGATCACCGGCGTTGACGATACTCAAGGCGCCCTTCGCGTCGAGGAGTTGGGCCACCTTTTCAGAGAGCTCGGTGCGTTCCATGCCCGGCCTTTCAGGATCTGCCATGCGTTCCGTGTGCGCCGCTGTTCACTCAGGCGGACTCAGTGCCTGGAGAATTCACAGCCGTCGCTGACAAGTGAGAATGAAGAGAGGTCGACGGTGTAGCGACCGCTGCAACAGGCATACGGCCGACTGACTCACGTTCGACTATGGGAAGAGTACCTGTGCCCCTCGGAGTTGGGTGTCCTGTCCACACGTATGCATACGTCTTCTGATCGCTCGGCCACAGTGGCGCGCCGAGGGGGCGGAAATGATGTGTGCGTGGATGCTGACGATCAGCGCGGTGGAGGCTCCCTGAGCAATGCACGGCTGACCTCCGAAGCACAGCAAGGACAGACCATACGAACCGTCATGAAGACGTGCGCCTCCTACCATCCTGGGTCAGCAAATCGACGCTGTCGGCGCTCAAGACGTCATCACAGCGACCGACAGAACGAGAACGCACTCCGACCGGAACGAACACACTTCTGAGAGAATCGTTCTGAGCGAAGAATCGAACTGTTCGATCTGAGTGTGCTTACGTACCTAGAAGTCCGATTGTGCGCAATATCTCCGCCCCTTGACCACGGCGACCACAGCACCCTCGCGACGGCGGCCGACGACGAGCCGCAGCAGCACGTGGACAAAGACCACCCCTCGGCGAATCTCTCCTACTCCCCCACCCCTATTACGCCGTAATAGTGAACGGCGCAGGCCGACCAAGCAGCAACCCCTGTGGTCACCACGGGACTTGACCGTGGACACCACAGGGGTTGCTGCTCGCCCGTACGCCCGTGGGTTCAGGGCTGACGGGCGCAGGCACGGCCTACGACCCAGCGCGCTCCTGGCGGTGCTTGTTGAGAATCTCCAGCATCCGGTCGAACTCGACGTCGGTCATCTTGTGAATGAGGTGCATCGCGATGAAGGCGCCGTCCTCGTAGGGAAGCCGTCGACTGGGCGACACGTTCGCATCGGCCAACTCAGGTTCCGGGACGGACACACCGCTGTCGGACCGGGGCACCGGAACGGTCTCGGTCGGCTCCCCATTCCCCTTCCGGCCGACAGAGCCCGCCGGTTGGGGGTCTTCGGCCTTCACCACGGGAGCGGGAGGCGAAGGATCCGGAGGTGAGGAAGCGGGAGTAACTACGGGAGCGGGAGGAACTACGGGAGCCGGAGTGGGCTGGCTTTCCGGCTCATCCGTACGAGCGGAGGGAACGCTCGCCGGTACCTCCGGGGCCTCCGGTACCTCGGGCACCACGGGCTGCGCGGTCTCTTCCGGCCGTTCGGCGGGTTCCGGCTGCATCGCCGTTCGCGTCTCGGTGGTGGGTTCCGGCTCCTCCACTGCCACCGGAACGGGCACGGGCACGGGAGCCGGGGCGGCAGCTGCCTGCTTCTCCGCATCCTTACGGGCGCGCTCTGCCTTGAGCTGCTCAAGCGCCGCTTCCTGCTGGCCCTGTGGCTCTTTGGCCACAGCCCGCAGAAACTCAACGGGCTCCTCGCCGACGACCGCCTGGAGTTCCGGCGTCAGGTTCAACAAGGCCAGGCGTTGTGACACCCATCCTTGTGACTTCCTCAGCCGCTTGGCGAGCTTGACCTGCGAGCCGTGGATGGCGAGCAACCGCTGCAAGGCACGCGCTTCATCCAACGGATCCAGGTCGTTGCGGTGGATGTTGGCGACGAGCGCGGATTCGAGGATGGCGTGGCCGTCGCTGCCCTGGTCGTCATCGACCATGACGCTGAGATGCGTGAGACCGGCTTCTCTGGCCGCAGCCAGACGACTGCTGCCGTCGACGACGACGTGGGTCGTATTGGGCTCCAGGTCCCCTTCCCTCTCGGGATTGGCCTTGATGTAGGCATCACGGTTCATGACGGTGATGGCCTGCTTCTGACCGTGTTCCTGGAGGCTGCCCGCCAGTTCACTGAGGTCACCCAGCGCCCTGCGGGGATTGTCAGGATTGGGGCTGATGCGCGAGACAGGGAGTCGACCCGGAGGGGCGACTCCGTCCGTGGGTACGCCCGTTGCGGCGCCGATGGCCGCGCGTCGGGCACTGACAGGCCGGGCGCTGCCTCCGAAGCGCCCGGCTCCAAGCTGATCGGCCTTGCTCACGAGATCTCCCGGGCCAGCGCGCGCATGCCGACAGCCTGCTGCGAGGCGGGAGCGTAACTCAGCAGGGGCTGCTTCATCCGCACAGCTTCTTTCTGTTCCTTCAGGTCGCTGATGAGCCCGACCACGCGCGGATCCTTTATGTCGATCCATCCTTGCAAGGAGGACGTGGCGATGTAGCCGCGCCGGCCGTCGTAAAGGTTGACGACGATGCCCAGATAGCCGACATCGAGGCCGAGGTCATTGCGCAGGTCTTCGATCTGGTTGGTCAGCAGGTCGTAGGCATCCGCCGAACTGTCCTCGGCCTGGACGACGATGAGCGCTCCGGACTGGCCGGGCTGCTCGCCCTCGCGTCGGCGACCGTAGTACGCGGCGGCGTCCATGCTGAGTCCGAGGCTGGGGGGACAGTCGACCAGGATGACGTCGTACTCACCTTCCAGCGGCAGCAGTGCCCGCTCCAGAGCGGCCTCACGAGCGCGCACGGCGGAGAGCCGTACGTCGAGGAGAAAGGCGTCATGGCAGGCGGGCAGCAGGTGCAGTCGTCCGCCGAAGTGGTCGTCGTCGATGGAGACGATCAGGTCCCTGAGGTCTCCCCTGGGATCACCCGCCATGTGGTTGGTGAGGCTGTCCCCTTCCATGGGCAGGGGTGCGGCGCCCAGTTGGTTGGTGAGGTGGCATTGCGGGTCGAAGTCGACGAGCAGGACACGCAAGCCGAGCCCCGGAAGCTTTTCGACGCCGAGGGGATCGTTGTCGGATCCTGCTGCGCCGTCTTCGGTCTCGCCCGCACGGAGAGCGGTGGCCAGGGCCTTGGCCACCCGCACGGGATACAGCTGGTTGGGGTCCTCCGACAGCGCCTCCCCCATGCCCGCCGTGATGGCGGTCTTGCCGACGCCGCCCTTCTGGTTGCACACGACGATCCGCCGGGTGACGGCGGGCCGCTCCACGTCCGGTGCCGGATTGGTGTCCAACCAGAGCTGAACCGACTGTGCCAGCCCTTGGATGAGGGAGACCTTGCGGTCCTCCGCGATGCTTCGGAACTCCTCCCACTGTCCCGGAGGAAGGAACGTGGAGAAGGACTCGGCTCCGGCCGTGTCGACCGTGGCAATGCCTGAGGCGAGACCACACCACAGGGAGATCCCCTGCTCCACCGCGGTCTGGATCTCGATGCCGAGTTGAGCGGATCTGATCTTGAGGTTCTGCCGGAGCCATCCCGGCAGTTTGGAGACGACCTTTGCCCGGTCGTTCGAGGTGGCTGGCATACTCATGGCGCTACCTTACTAACGTCCTAGATCATCTGCCGCACCGACACGTTAGTTAGTACGACTTGGTGATGCGTCAGCGCCCTCAGCCCTATTACGGCGTAATAGAGACCCCAGGTTCACAGCTCGGTCTCCCCCGCGGCCCAGCGCGAGCACGCAGCTGACCGCCTGACTATCTCACGCGAAGGTCGCCGGACGACGCTTGGCAGACCGCGGGTCGGTGCATCGAGACCCTCGACCTATTACGCCGTAATAGGTCACGTCCCTGGATGGGGCTACCGCATCGTGCTCCAAGCTCGCAGAGGCCGGGCAACGCCGATGCGCAAAGGCTGCCGCCAGCTGTGAAACGTGGCTCGGGTCGCCTGCCACGAGGGTCGAGCCACTCCGCCTCTCTCCCTCCCTCATTACCTTGATGATCAGCCCCGCAATGGGGTGCCTGGCCTCTGGGACGGCCTGACTGTTCCCCCCTGTAGTCCGCATGATCTGGAGGGTGGTGTCACCACTCCCGGAGGCACTGGTAGACCGCTGATTAGGGGTATGACCACCGACTCCTTCGGGAGGTTGGGAGGCTCTTCGTAATGTGGATGCCGGCAGCTGGTGCCGCAGGTAGGGCCGGGGACGTACGACCGGAGAGTGCACGTGATCGACACCAGTGGCATCGGCGTCTTCCTCGGCTTGGACGTCGGCAAGGGCGAACACCACGCCACCGCGCTGACCCCGGCCGGGAAGAAGGCCCTCGACAAGCGGCTGCCCAACAGCGAACCCAAGCTCCGTGAGGTGTTCGCCAAGCTGATCGCGAAGCACGGCACCGTGCTCGTCGTGGTCGACCAACCCACCTCGATCGGCGCCCTGCCTCTGGCCGTGGCCCGTGACGCGGGCTGCAAAGTCGCCTATCTGCCCGGCCTGACGATGCGGCGGATCGCCGATCTCTATCCCGGCGAGTTCAAGACTGATGCGAGGGACACGTTCATCATCGCGGACGCGGCCCGGGCCATGCCGCACACCCTTCGCGCCATCGAACTCGAAGGCGAGACCGTCGCCGAACTGGAGATGATCGTTGGCTTCGACGACGACCTCGCAGGTGAGGCCACCCGGGTCGCGAACCGGCTCCGCGGGCTGCTGACCCAGATCCACCCGCACCTGGAACGAGTTGTGGGCCCGCGCATCCAGCACCCGGCCGTCCTGATGCTGCTGGAACGATTCGGATCCCCGGCCCAAATCCGCAAGGCCGGACGCCGACGGCTGATTACCCTCATACGTCCGAAGAACCCGCGGATGGCCGAGCGCCTGGTCGAGGACATCTTCACCGCTCTGGACGAGCAGACCGTGGTCGTTCCCGGCACCGACGCGGCCGCGCTCATCGTGCCCAGCCTCGCCACTTCCCTCAGCGCCGTCCTCGACCAGTGCAAAATCCTGGCCGCCCGAATCGAGGAGCTGCTGGAGGCCCACCTTCTTTCCAACGTCCTGACGTCCATGCCCGGGATCGGCGTCAGGACCGGAGCCAGGATCCTCATCGACGTCGGCGACGGCAGCAGTTTCCCGAGCGCCACTCACCTTGCCTCATACGCCGGCCTCGCCCCGGCCACCCGCAGCTCGGGCTCCTCGATCCGCGGAGAACAACCCTCCCGTCGCGGGAACAAGCGGCTCAAGAGAGCGTTTTTCCTCTCCGCTTTCGCAGCCCTGACCGATCCCGCCTCCCGGGCCTACTACGACAAGAAGATCAAGCAGGGCAAGCATCACACCCAAGCCCTTCTCTGCCTCGCCAGACGTCGAGCCGACGTGCTCTTCGCAATGCTCCGCGACGGCACCTTCTACGAGTCCCAACCCGCAGGCACCGGGTGAAGGTTCAGGCCGGTCGGTCAATCCTCCGGCCGGAGTCTCTGACGAGCAGCCTCAAGCCGCCGGTCATAGTCGGGTGCGAACAGCTCAGGAAGCGCCTTGTCCAGTGTTCCGGCGATCCGATGGATCGGCACCCAGACCGCAGGATCGTCGACAACCCGACTCAGGTCCGTCATCTGGAGCTTCTCCAGCCAGTCCGACAGCACCAGTGCCTCGTCACTCGTGAGCTTGATCGTGACTTGGCTATCACCCATGCACACCCCTCCGGCTCGGCTCGCACCCGCGACCACACGAACCTACTGGCCTCCTGGCCTCAGAGCTTGACCAAACACATAGGGGCACCCCCCGCCGTTTTCTATTACGGCGTAATAGGTCGGCGCACGAAGACGGGACAGTGCGGCCTGTCCGGCGCCTCGCCCGGTACCCCGCTCCCTCGCCCTGCCCCCAGGCTCCTACTCCCTCCTACATGGTCGTTGGCGGAAACAACCCGCTGTCTGCCTTGGCTCCGTTCACGAACTCCGTGGCGGCAGCCAGGGCCAGCCGAGCCTCGCCGGTAAGCGCTGGGTTCCTCGCCGTCTGTCTTGCAAGCTTGCTGAAGGCACGCACTGTTGCCTCCACATAGCGATGAAGGCTGACCATCTGCAACGGAGTCTGACAATGGGGGAGCACGGCTTCAATCTCCTCAAGCCAGTAGTCCGCGTCGTCGTCCGGTTGCAGATCGTCGCGCTGGTCCATGAGGGCAACGGCAATGGGGACCAATAGCTCATGCCGCTTCAGCGCCGCTTCCTGGTTCCTGCGTTCTGCGGCTTGCTCCAGAAACAGTCGGCGCTCTGCTTGCAACACCGCCTCGGGTGTCCGGCGGACGGGACGGGCTTGGGGGGTCTCATCGGTGAGGTCGATGGCTTTCAAGCGCTTCGCCTTGTTGTAGGCCGCGTTGGGGGCTGCGACGGCCAGTGCGGGAGCCAGCTGCGCCCACTGGACTCCGGCCTCCCGTGCATCGCTCACCGCACGGGCCTGATGGGCGTCGGCCTGCTCGCGCAGGTACTCCCACAGCTGTACTCGCTTCAGAGCCGCATCACCTTGGGCCTGGAGAGAAAGCCTGCGTAGGGCGTGCGCGTACTTCTCGGCGTACAGCAGCGCACCGAACAGTTCGTCGTCGGCCGGCATGCGTTCCACGTCTGGATCCTCGGCATCTTCGTGCATCTGACGGAGTTCTCCGACGACAGCCCTCGCATCGAGTGTGCCAATGCGCAGGGGGGTCTTGACCAGCGGTTTCGTCGGTCGGTTCGTCACTCGCGCGCGCTTCGCCATGCTCAGATTGTGCCCCCTTGGAGAGCGGTTCACATTCTGTGAATCGGCCTCATCGGGACGGGGCAGATCACTGAACACCTAGGCAGTACGGAGAAAAGCCGCTGGTCACGGGGGAGTTGCGGGAAAGCCCAGGGGAGGGCGGAGGATCAGACGGACGGTGCGTCGAGTGCACCGGCAACGCCCTCGCCTGGGTGCGGAACGACCCTCGACCTATTACGCCGTAATAGCTGCGGAGGTCCAAGAACAACTTTCTCACCCCTGTGCTCTCTCACTGCCCGGCCGCTGCCTCCAGGCGCTCGGAGTAGTCCACCGCAACGATTCCATTGCACGAAACGCCTGCGCCAGGACACCTCCGGGTCGCCTCCTGGATACCGGGCGAAGACGGCGTACTCCCAGTGGTTGGAGCGAGACCAGTGCTCACTGGACGCCGGTCTGTGGGGGCGAAGCACAACAGGTTCCACACAGGGAACTCCCCCCATACCCGCCACGCTAGGGCGAACAGGAGGCAGAGCCCATCAGGAGCTACATAGCCCCGGGGAAAGCCACCGGCGATCCGGCTCCAGGCCGGCCCTTACGAGGGAAGCAGGGTGCTCACTGTCACCGCACCTATTACGCCGTAATAGCTGAGCGGTCCGTTGTGCCAGCCGCGGTTACCCGGCTCGGGCCCCCAACGGTTCCTCCTGATCGATATCCGGCTCGGTGTCCGCAGTCCTCGTCCCTCGACGCCACCGCGGTCTCTACTGCGATGCATGAGGGCCCAGCCAGCTCTTAAGGCTTGTCCTGCGGACGGCGCTGAGGATGAGCAATTGTCAGATCTCGTGGATCGATGGTTCTCGGCGCCGTGTGGCGCGGAGGCATTCAGCGGTGAGTGACCCGGGCGGCTGCGAGAGGACGCCATGACAGGCCGAGGTCGCGGTAGAGGCGAACGGCGGCGGTGTTCCAGTTGTCGACCATCAGTGCGGCCACGCCATGGTCGCGGACAAGGCTGTCCAGGACGAGGCTGCACACGGCCGTGCCCATGCCGCGCCCACGCGCTTGTTCGGCGGTAGCGACACCGGCAAGGAATCCGACACTCGGCGCGCTCCAGGCGTCGGCGGCACATGCCCGCAGCGTTCCGGATTCATCGCGGGCGCCAGCCCAACGACACACGCCCGGCTGATCGGGTCGGGCGTAGGAATTCGGGAACGCCTCGTCCAGCAGCCTGGTGATGTCGGAACGATCCGATGCGGTGAGCCACGCGGCCCCTTCGTAGCGGCTTGTGAGAGCTTCTGTCTGCATCCATCCGAAAGCGTCGGCAATCTCCAGTTCCGGAACGCAGGGCACGAGGCCGCGGATGAGGTCCTCGTCGCCGATGGGTCGGAAGGTAGGGCCGACGTGCGGCAGAACCGCGCGGATCAAGTCTGCAACGTCGTCGGCAAGGCCGGTGACGGCAAGCCGGTCGCGGCGGGACAGCGCTGGCGCCGCCACTGCTATGGCCTCACCGAGGGAAAAGGCCCGAGTGCCGTGCGATAGATCGCCCGCGACCCACAGCAGCAGCGCATCACCGCTCCCTGCGCTGCGGACGTCATGGATGGAATGCAGCTCACGCAGATCGGCCATGGGCGCAGGGTAATCGGCGCAAGGGTCAGGCTGCTCTCGTCTCCTCGCGTTCGACGAGCTGGCTGCGAGGGCCATCAAGAAGCTCACCGATGACCAGGACCAACTTGCGCGCGAGCCGCGTGGTCGGTGGCCACCTAGGCGTAGTCGGTGTGGCCCGACTCGTCGGTCGCTCAGGCGAAAAGGCCGGCCTGCGGCGTACGCGACCAGCGGCTCGGACTTCCAGCACTGCCCATCGGGACGCTCGCGAACCAGGGCGTCGCCGAAGTCGCGAATCGACCGCCAGGGCACGGAGGCACCTCTCGCAGCCCAGTGTGACGTCGCACCCGTCCCCGCCTCCAGCGGTAGAGGAAACCGCCACCGTCTCTGACGAGGTGGGGACCGCGGAGCGGACTCAGCCCTCTACCGGATCGCTTTCGGAGGACTGGAGCATCCCTGCTTTCAGGACAGCTACCCGCTCACACGCACTGACCTATTACGGCGTAATAGGTCGGCCAGGCGTTGGAACTCCACGACCACGGCTGGGGGAGGGGAGTGGTGACGCACTCGCTGCCCCAGCAAGGGACCGAGGATTAGGGCCTGTCCGGCGGATCATGCCAGGCGGCCCGCTGGTGCTGAATCGCTGTAGCGACCCGCCGGACAAGGAGGTGGGTGGAGCAGGTTGGGCCCGTCGACAAATGGCTCGACATCGGTCGCGGTGATCGGGGACGCTTCGCGCGATGACCAGAATTGATGACACGCCGCCCGGGTGGGACGAGCGCACCCAGCTCACCACGTTCCTCGACTACGCACGTGACACCGCCCGCGCCAAGTGCGCCGGCGTCACCGCGGAGAACGCACGCAAGGCGCTTCTGCCGGGCTCACCGCTGATGACTATGAACGGAGTGATCAACCACCTCCGCTGGGTCGAGTACTACTGGTTCCAAGTGGTTTTCCTCGGCGAGGAAGACCGGGGCCCCTGGACCGAGGAGGACCCCGACCGAGAGATGCGTATCGCCGTCGACTTCCCGCTCACGCAGTTGCTCGACGAATACACCGAACAGAGCGCCCGCTACCGCGAACTGGTCGCCGGTAACGCCCTGGACAAGCAGGCTCAGCGATCCGTCCGCAACGGCCTCCACGTCGACCTGCGCTGGATCCTCCTCCACCTCATCGAGGAGACGGCCCGCCACAACGGCCACCTGGACATCATGCGCGAGATGCTCGACGGCACGACCGGCAACTAGATCCGGCGGAGATCATGGACGGAGCCAGAGTCGGATCGAGGCGACGGTGACGGTGCCGTGAAAGACGTGGCCGCGGTTGTCGTACCTGGTGGCCACAGCCCAGGAGTTCTTCAACGCGCTGATCGTCCGGTCGACTTCGTTCCTTCGCTTGTAGACGTCTTGTCGGAGCCGACAGGTAGGCCGCCCTTGCTGCCGCGGGCTTTGGCGGTTGGCCCGCTGGTTCTCCGGTCCGGGGATGGTGTGCTTGATCTGGCGTCGGCGCAGGTACGGCATCCACCCTGACCGGCGAGGTGGATCTTGCGGGTCAGGCAGCCCCGGGAGTGTCCGAGTCCCCCGTCGGGGCGGTGCTGCCGGGGCGCGCGCCTTTTCCCGGCACTCGTGGCGGTTTTCCTACGAGCTCCGGCGGCGGGCTGATGGGCCCGGCTCCCGGGCACTCAACACAGTCCCTCGCTCTGAACACGAGGGCAGGGACTGAAAAAGTTCAGACGGCGGGACCGGCTACGGGGGAGGGACTGAGGGACCGAGACAGTCTCCTCCGCCGCGGTAGTGGTGTGCCCAGACCGGGAAGAGACCCAGGGACCAAACGACGGGGACTGAAGGGTCTGTGAGAACTTCGGTCCCTGGCCTTCAGTCCCTGACGTTTTCGCAGGTCAAAGGCGTTCTGCCAGCCCAACGAGGGACTGGAGGGACTGAAAACCGCAATTATGACGTAGACATGGATTATGTGTGTTCATATGCACGCGCGCATACAACACATATCTAGTACAGCTCATAATGGGCGAGTTGAGTCCCTACAGTCCCTTCTCGGCTATGGAAAACCGCCTGACCTGCGGGAATGTCCAGTGACCGAAGAGGGACTCCAGCTCTCTCCAGGCCCTGCCGTTTGGTCCCTGGGGCACTTCGGTCTCTTTCCGGCTGTGAAGACCGGCGTCTCCGGCCTTGCCCGCTTCCGAGTCTTGAGTCCCTTCAGCCCCTAGGGTGTGAGTACGCCCCAGGTACCGCAGGTCCCCAGGGACCAAAGGGACCGAGGGAACTGATAGAAACAGCACTCGGTCCAGTTGCCGCATCTTCAGGGACAATGGGTCCTACACTCTTTCGGGAACTAGAGTCCCTTCGGTCCCTGACTGCTCGCCGCCAGCCAGGCGTCCGTGCAGGGAACCAGCAATGAGAAGTGACGAGGACGATCCCGTGCCGCGCGAAGGTGACAACCGCGAGAGTGCTGCCCGAGTCGAGCTCGCACCACCCCACGCGATCGCCCGGTGGTGCGCGGCCCAGGGCTGGCCGGTGCACCCGCTGGCTCCAGGACGCAAGACCCCCGCCGGGAACTGCCCCCGTTGCAGGACCGAGCGGCACGAACCCACCAAGTGCCCCTGCCTCCCCGCAGGACTGCCCTGTCACGGCTTCCACGCGGCAACCACCGACCCGGAGTTGATCGACCGCTGGTGGGACGTCAGCCCCTCGTCAGGAGTCGGTGTGGCGTGTGGCCCCGCCGGACTTGTCGTCATCGACATCGATGCGCACGCGGCCCCGGCGGCTGACCGGTCCCGGCTGCTGCCCGGCATCCCGATCCCGGAGCAGGTGAGCCTGGACGGACTGGCCTCGGGTTTCGACACGTTGGCGTTGCTGGCGGCGTACCGCCGCGCGCCGGATCCCGCGCAGGACACCGCAACACTTCGGGTGCGGACCCCGTCGGGCGGCCTGCACGTCTGGTACAGCAATCCCGATCCCGCGCCCCGCTTCCGGTGCTCGACCGGATCGGGACGCAACGCGGCCCTTGCCTGGCAGGTCGATGTGCGTGCCGACGGCGGTTACATCGTCGCGCCCGGTACGCGAACCCCGAAGGGGGTCTACCGGGCTGAAGGAGCCGCCCGCAGACCCGCTGTGCTGCCGGACTGGCTTCGAGGCGAACTCGTGCGCACGGGACACGTCATCGAGCCCAGGAAGGCCCTCCCGGCCGCCGGAGGACCGGGCGGCGTCCCGGCCCGCTCCGGCGGCCGGAAGAAGGTCGGTACGGCCCACCAGATAGTCGACCCGCTGATCGTGCAAGTGGCCGGATGTGCCGCGGCACCGGAAGGGACCGGTTTCACGGAGAAGCTCAACCGGGCCGCGTACACGGCCGGCGGTCTTGTCGGGGCCGGACACCTCGACCACACGGCCATCCGTGACCGGTTGGTCCGTGTCGCCTGCCACGCCCGTCCATGGCAGCGGACCAGAAATGAAATGATCGTCGATGATGCGCTTGCCGCGGGGGCCGCTCGCCCTCTCCACCTTAAAGGAACTCCATGAGCAGCAGCGCCGAAGGCTCTCAGCGTTTCGACCCGCAGGCTGTGGCTCAGCAGATGCTCGATCTCCAGCTGGCGGAGGAGGCCGCGCTGACGCGTCTGCCTGCTCAGACGATCTCCGACCCGCTCCCGGAGTTCCCCGCGGCGGCCCCCCGACCGGTCGGGGGTGGACTGCCGCCGCTGCCTCCGTCGTTGTCGGACCGGGGCAACGCGAGGCTGTTCGCCCAGCTCCACCGCGACCAGTTCCGCCATGTCGAGGGACTGGGCTGGTTCGCGTGGGACGGCCACCGCTGGAAGCGCAGCGGGGGAGAGAAGGCAGCTCTCTGGGCCGCGGGGGAGATGGCCGAGGAGATGCCTGAGAGCGATCCACGCGGAGTGTTCAGCGACCGTGAGATCAGCCAGCACAAGCGGCGCACGCTGTCCACGACCGGGATGAAAGCGCTCCTGACCCAGGCGAAGGCGTCACCTGATCTGTCGGTGGACCCCGACAGCCTTGACGGGGATCCGTACGCCCTGTGCACCCCCGCGGGGGTGGTCGATCTGCACACCGGGAGTCTGCGCAAGGCCGATCCCACGCGCGATTTCCATTCCCGAGCCACCAGCGTCGCTCCCGAGGGCATGGAGACCCCACGCTGGCACCGCTTCCTCGCCGACACCTTCGGGGACGACGACGAGGGTCAGGAGATGATCGACTTCCTGCACCTGTTGCTCGGGTACTCCATCACCGGTGACGTCGGCGCCCAGGTGCTGCCGTTTCTCCACGGTGAGGGAAAGAACGGCAAGTCAGTGCTGCTCGACATCATGATCCAGATCCTGGGCGACTACGCGGACGCCGCTCCGCCGGGCTTCCTGATGGACCGGGGTGCCTTCTCGGAGCACTCCACGGAACTGACGGAACTGCACGGACGCCGCCTGGTGGTGTGCAGCGAGCTGAAGCCGAACGACAAGTTCGACGAGGCCCGGGTCCGGCTGCTGACCGGCGGTGACAAGATCAAGGCCAGGCGGATGAGGCAGGACTACTTCTCGTTCACCCCCACCCACCACCTGTGGTTGCTCGGCAACCACCGTCCCGAGGTCTCCACGGGCGGCTTCGCGTTCTGGCGTCGTATCCGGCTGCTGCCCTTCACCCGGACGGTGCCGGCGGCCCGCAGGATCGACAACCTCGCCTTCGAACTCGTCCGGGACGAGGGCCCGGGAATCCTGCGGTGGCTGATCGAGGGAGCACAGCGCTATCTGGCCACCAGGGACCCGCTGGAGGGCCCCGACCGGGTCCGCATGGCCACGACGGCCTACGCCACCACGGAGGACCACATCGGGCGGTTCCTGGCCGAATGCTGTACGCGGGACGGCGACACCGGCCGGGACCTGCGGGTGGAACAGGGTCTGCTGTACACGGAGTACAGCTCGTGGTGCAACGCGGGTGAAGGGATCAGGCCCGCGACGCCGCGGGCCTTCGCCAACCGGGTCCGCCAGGAGGTCGGAGTGGCCTCGCCCGCCGACATGATCAAGTCAAACGGCCGGAAGTACTACCCCGGCATCGCCCTGCTGGAGCACTCATGACGGCTGTCGTGAATGAGCCGTCGAGAGCACGCGACCTACACGCTTGTCGTCGCGCGCTCTACCATGGATGCCAGGCCCCAGATACGGCCACCACAGGGCTGTACACGGGTCGGAGCGATACGGACACAGGCCCGGCCACGTCTCCCTGGCCGGGGAGCACGCCGACGAAGGAGGGGCTGCGGCCATGAGCTCGCTGTTGACCGAGAGCGACCTCATTCACGAGGAAGAGGTCGTGTGGCTGGAGAACCCCGAGGGGCTGGACTACGTCCGTCAGGCCCTGGACAAGACCCGGCGGCGCAACACCAAGCCGCCGTACGCCCGGGACGGGCGCATGGTGGGGTACGCGCTCCTGGACGACGCCGCCAACCCTGACCCGGACAGCGGCCTGTACAAGCGGCGGGTCTTCTTCCTGCTGCCCCACGACCGGGACAGCCTGCCCGACGGCCTGTACCGCGAGGGGGCCCCCGGTGAGGCGGTCGACCCGCGCACCATCGCCCCGAAGAAGCCCGGAGCCAAGACTCCGAGATCGCAGAGCGGCTCCGTGGCCATAGCGACGTCCGCGCCGTGACGGCAGGCACGGCGGGGGAGTGCGGGACGGCCCGGCCGGCCTGACTCCCGGGGGACCCCGTCCGTGCCGTGCAGAAGCTCTCACAGCGGACGCGCAGGACGGGCCCGGTCACTTTGGCCACAGGCCCCGTTCATCGCCGGTGCGGGGCTGTGACGGCCTACGAGGGCGTCGGGGCCGCCCGCTGTCAGCGTGGGCAGGACGGGCAAGGGCCGCACCTCGTAAGATGCGGCCCTTGCGCGGACCGGCTCGCCGTGTCGGCCGTACGCGCACCGACCGGCCACCGCCGAGGGGGAGTTACCTGGCGTCGCGTTCCGAGCCGCTGGGCCGCAGCACGAAGTCGCGCACCACGTCGGTGAATTGCTCCGGTTCTTCGATGTGACCCATGTGGCCGCTGTTCTCCAGGACGACCAACTGGGAACCGGGAATGAGTTCGTGGAGTTCCTGGGACCAGCGCGGTCCGCAGATCACGTCGTGTCGGCCCACGATCACCAGGGTCGGTACCTCCAGTCCCTTGAGCGCGGCGCGGTCGTCGACGAGATCGGGCGACAACTCCTCGTCCAGACCGGAGATGTAGGTGGCCCGGACCGCGTCCCGGACCGGGGCGAACCGGGCCTCGTTGCCCCAGTAGTCCGCGAAGTACGACGGCAGCACACCGCGGGCGACGGCCACGGTCGAGTCGTCGTCGTGCATGCCGGACATCGCGCCGAACGCGGCGAGCACACGGGCGAGTTGAGGATGCCCGGCGTGCTTCGCCGCGAACTCCCGCACCCTGCGGGCGGCTTCCTCACCGTGTTCGGGACCGGTGACCGGCGCCCCCTCGTACAGGATGACGCCCGCCAGCCGCTCCGAGCGGTGCAGGGCGTGGTAGGCCGCGACGAACGCGCCGTGGGAGTGGCCCAGCAGGTGCACCTCGGGCACCCCGAGCCGGTTGATCAACACCTCCAGGAAGCGGCTGTAGCGGTCCCGGGTGTAGCCGTGCGGGTGGGTGGGCAGCCGACTGGAGTCGCCGGTGCCGATGGGCTCCACGTAGACCATGGTCAGGTGCGGTTCCAGGAGCGGCATGCGCATGTAGTCCCAGAAGATGCCGGGTCCGCCGGAGTGGACCACACAGACCGGACCACTGCCGTGCACGTGGTAGCGCTGGGTGATGCCTCCGATCTCGAAGGAGTGGGTGCCGGGGGAGAGCGGGCCGTCCTCGGCCTGTGTGGCGGCAGCGGGGTTCGTACGGGGGCTCATGGCGATCTCCGAGTGGTCGAGAGTGTCACTGACACCGACACGGACCAGGGAGAGCACCGAAGTTCGGTCCATCGGGAGTGATTCAGGTCACATCGCGGTGGTCCCCGGGGTGAGCTGCGGGGATCAGGCTCCTCTCCGGCGCTGCCGAACAGTTTCACCGTGGCCTTGAGCCCGCTCGCGCGGATCGCCTGGGCGGCGGTGATGGCGGCGGCCGTGCCGCCCGCGCCCAGCGCGTTGCGGGCGTCGCCGTGCCCGGCACCGTAAGCGGGGCCGTAGACGTCGTAGTTGTAGACCAGCGGGTCGTGGACGGTGGCGCCCTTCTTCTGGGAGGGACCCGGCAGAGCGTCGTACCCGGCGTCGAAGCCGATGACGGGGGCCTCGGTGCCGTAGGTGGCGACGAAGGCGGTCGGGAAGCCCGCGGCGCCCCACTTCACAGGGGCGGGTGAGGCGGACCGCCGCACCGATCCGCGGTACGCCGGGCCGTGGCCGGGCAGTACGACGAGGACGGGCCAAAACCACATGTGTGCTGTGCACCTGGCGCGGTGCACAGCACACATGATCACTCACCGGCCGGTTGCCGACCGCTGGACATCGCGGGCGTCACGCCTCCTCGGGCGCCTCCAGGCTGGCCGGCGTGGCGCCGGGCGGGCCGAGGATGATGTCCCCGAACTCCTCGGTGACCGCCTGGAACAGCCCCATGTCCCACTCGGTGTCGGCCGTGGCCAGGTGTGCGGGCGTGCCGGTGCGGCGGATCAGCTCGGCGAACCGGGCGGGGGAGGTGATGGCCAGGGTGCGGGCACCGTCCGCGCCGGCCTTGATCGTGTGCGGGGTGTTCATCGGCACCCGGTAGAAGTCACCCGAGCGCAGGGTGTAGGTGTCGGGACCGGCCCACACCGTCAAGGTGCCCTCGACCACCCAGATGCGCTCCTCGTAACCGGTGTGCAGATGCAGGGGTGTGCCCGCGTGGGCAGGAAGTGTGACGTCGGAGATGTCGTGGCGGCCGTCCGTCTCCTCCGCGGATGTGAGGATGGAGAGGCGGAGGTGCTGGCCCAGAACGAATTGGCGGTCCTGGGGGACAGGCGGCGGTGAAGGGAAGTTGCTCATGGCGTGTGGCTCCTGGCTCACATGGACACCGAGATCCGGTGCATGGATGGCGTGCAAACAGGAATGTGTGAGGACACCGAGTGGGTCTTCATTCGATAGAGGGAGTCTATACACAAGAGTGAGGTAGGTGTGAGGAGGAAGCAGTGACGACACCTGCCCGGCACTGGCTCACACCCTCGCACACCTACCCGACGATTCACGGCTGTCCAGCGGGCTCGACACCCGATGTGTGATCATCGCGGCTGCCACACGTATGTTCCTGCCACTGGCATGCGCGAACGTCGGCACGGCCGGGTGGCGCGTGGGACGGGGGCGGCGGAGCCGACGGCGCTGCGGTAGTTGAGCGCTCCGACGATGACGACGGGTTCCTGGGTGGCCGGACCGATGTCGACGACGATGTTGTCGTCGTCCAATTCCGCGCGCCGGAAGGTGGCATCGACGAGGAAGGCCGCCCTGTGCAGACGCCGTGCGTCGCGTGCACCCTGGATAGGCCGTCACGACCCTGACGCCGGTCGGGTATCGGGCGGTTGCTTCCGAATGGCGCGTGTCTGCGGGGCGGCGCGGATCTGCATGGGTAATCGAGCCGGGGAAGTCTTTGGGTAGCATCCGGCCATGACTCAAAAGATTGTGACCGTTTACTACGACGACCTCACCGGTACGGAATCGGACGAGATCGGCACGCACAGGTTCTCTCTGAACGGCGTGGACTACGAAATCGACCTGACCCCGGAAAACTATGACAAATTGGACGCGGCGCTTCGGCCGTTCATCGAGAGCGGCCGGAAGTTGGGCCGGGTGAAGGGCGCGGGGCGGGTGCGCAAGGCCGCGGCGGAGGGTCCCAGCGCGGAAGAGGTTCGCGGGTGGGCCCGGGAGAACGGTTATGAGGTGAACGACCGCGGTCGCGTCCCCAAGGAAGTCCGCGACGCGTTCGACGCCTCCCACTGACCCACGAGGGATGGCCCCGGCATCTTGCCGGGGACTGTCTCGTCCGCCGAAGCACCGGCGGACTTTGACCAGTCGGTCCAGGTTTTGCCGGCCGCAGCCCGAAGTGCGGTGGAGCAGAGCCGTAAAGGGCATGGAAAGGGCGATGGTGTGGTCACCTTCGCCCTTCGATTTACGCGGGACTACTTTTTTGGGCGGCGCCTTCTCGGCTCGCGCGGTTGACCGGTTCGGTCCGCAGCCTGCGGCGGCGGGTGTGGTGCGCGAGCGGGGGCCGACAGGCGGTGTGGAGCCGGGTGCGCATGGTGTCGGGCTCGACCCGCTCCACCTGGACTACGACGCCCGCGACGGCCTTCCAGCCCATCGCGTCGCTCTCTCCGCGTCGGCTGGCTGTATCGCTTTCTTCATAACCTTCGGGCCATTCCTTGTCGCTCATGATCGCCCCCTGCTGAGCCTCACAGGCGAGCCATCCTCGGCCTGCGCGTCCGGGTGCCTTCGCCCGTCGGACGGACGACCCACGAACCGCCTCCGTGACGGTGCGCCGCGTTGACATCAAGAGGTCGTATGAACTCTGCGCGGCGCCGTCTCGTTTGAGTGGTTGTAGCGGGAACCCGGCGGCACGCACTCGCCGCCGACCGGGGCTGGAAGGAGCTTCGTATTCGCGGACGAGACCGTGTCCCCGTCGGCCAGGTCGGAGTGGTCCCCGGGATCACCGATCCGCCGCCCCGTCCCGCCGTGGTCGGGGCGTTTTCACCGGCAAGGGAGGCAACCATGGACGCGCAGCACGGCAGTCGTCTGCAACAGGCTCTGGCGGCGTTCGTCAGGAAGCACGAGGCCCTGCTCAAGGCCGAGTTGAAGCTGACGGAACTGTCGGTGACGGCCCAGTCCAGGGACGGTGCCGTGGAGGCCACCGTGGGCGTCGACGGGGAGACGTCCGGCGTACGGTTTCCGAACAACAGGTTCCAGGGCATGAGCGGTCAGGCGCTGGCCGACAGCGTCATGGAGGCTCTGACGACGGCGCGGGCCGAGGTCTCCGCCCGGCGCGCGGGCATCGCGGAAGCCAGTGGCCTGCACCTGACCGGCGGGCCCGCCCACGCCCTCGGCCCGGACCGGCGCGGTCTGGCCGTGCGGACCGAGCCGGGTACGCCCCAGGACACGCTGCGGCCACCGCGGCGCCGGGCCAGGGGCGTCGGCTGCTGAGACGCGGGGTCCGCCGGCCGGCCGACAGAAGTGACGTGCGACTCCTCCACGGACGGAAGTGACGGTTCCAGCCGTCGTACAGGGGCGGGCGCTGTGCGGACTGTGGTCTGACACCTGAACATACCTGTCCGTGGGTGAACGACACTGCCGGTCGTTGTGCCCGGGGCTGCCGCGACGGCACGGCGGCGGCACGAATTCGACAGTCTTCTGGCACTCACACCCGCCTAGGGTGCGGATCACGGGGGCTGCATCCGGCCACCGTTCGCCGTATGCCCCAGAACCAAGACGCAGAGGATCATGTTTACGCCCTCCATGGCTGCAAGCCGGTCAGACGCCCTCGGTGCGATCATGGACGAGCACCGGGACGGACTCGTGTCCTACGCCGAGCGCATGCTCGGTGACCACGGGCTGGCCGAGGACATCGTCCAGGAGACCGCCATCCGGGCCTGGCGGAACATCGACCGCCTCGCCGGCATGGAGGGCTCGGTACGCGGCTGGCTGTTCACGGTGACCCGGCACCTGGTCGTCGACTGGGTACGCAGGCCCCACACCCGCAAGGAGGTGGTGGGAGCCTCGTACGAGGATCCCTGGTCCCCCGCGAGCGGCCTCGACATGGTGCACGACTCCCTGGTGACCAGGCCCTTGTTGCGCCTGCTGTCGCCGGAGCACCGCGCGGTCCTGATCCACATCTATCTGTGCGACCGCACGATTCAGGAGACCGCCGGCATCCTCGGCGTGCCGGCCGGAACGGTCAAGTCCCGTCAGCACTACGCGCTGCGCAAACTGCGTGCCGCGGCCACCTTCGAACCGGTGTGAGCCCGGCCGTCACGGCATCCCGGACTCCAGGCACATCTCCAGCGCGGCGGTGAGCTGCCGCCGGAAGGTGTCCACCCGGGGGTAGTGGCTCAGGTCCTGGATCAGGGCCGGCAGGACGTACTGCTCGGTGACGATCCACTGCGCCGCGTCCGTCCGCTCCTTGAACTGCTGCGGACGCACACCCGACCGGGGGGCCGGCAGGGCCACCCCGGCGTCGTGCGGAGCGATCAGGGTGGTCGCGGCGTCGGCGGTGTGCAGGTAGTGCTCGAACATCCGGGCCCGCGCCTCGGCGAGCGTGTCCGGCCCGTCCTCGGTACGGCTGAGTTCGGCCGCGTAGGTACGCAGCAGACTGTGGCAGGCGTACCGGCCGGGCGTCTGCTCGACGACCATGTGGCGGTCGACGAGTTCGGCCATGTGCGCACGTGTCGTCCACGGGTCGGTACCCAGCAGACTGGTCGCGGCCGGGAGCGCGATGTCGGGGGAGGGGTGCAGGCTCAGCAGCCGGAACAGGGCCGCGGCACCGTCGCTCAGCGTCTCGTAGGAGCGCGAGAAGACACTGCGGACGTCCGTACGGGCGTCGTCGTGGCTGGAGAAGGTGATGAGGCTGTCCCGGTTGTCCCGGAGGTCCCCGGCCAGCGAACTGAGCGGGAAGTTCGGCTGCATGAGGGCCCGCGCGCCGAGGACGGCCAGGGCCAGCGGCAGGCCACCGCACAGGTCGACGATCTCCTGCGCCGTCGCGAGCGCGCCTCGGACCCGGTCCGCGCCCAGTCGGCCCTCCAGGAGTTCCAGGCCCTCGTGCCGGGTCATGGGGGCCAGCGGGACGAGGCGGGCGTTGTCGGTGACGGCCAGGCCCGCCAGCCGCCGCCGGCTGGTGACGATCGTCAGACAGCCCGGGGTACGGGGCAGCAGCGGACGTACCTGTTCGCAGTCACGGGCGTCGTCCAGGACGATCAGCAGCCGGCGTCCGGCCAGCGCGCTGCGGTAGACCGAGCAGAGCGCCGCATTCCCGTGTGCCGGGTCCGGTCTCGCACCGAGTGTGCCCAGGATCTCCGCCATCGCCGGGACGGGGTCGAGGGGTGGTTGCGAGGCGTGGTGTCCGCGCAGGTCGATGTGGATCTGCCCGTCGGGGAACCGGTCGGCGACCAGGTGGGCCCAGTGCAGCGCCAACGTGGTCTTGCCGACACCCGCCATGCCGCAGATGGCCACGGTCGTCGCCGGGGGGTGGCTCTCGCCCTCCAGGGGCAGCGACTCCAGGCACTGGCTGAGTGCCTTCTGCCGTCCCGCGAACGGCAGGTAGGCCGCAGGGAGTTGCGTGGGTCTCGATAGCGGCGCGGCCTGCGGCAGCGGCTTGGTCTCCTCCCGCGACACCCTGCGCGCCAGCAGGTGCTGCTGGGCGGAACGCAGACCGGGACCGGGCTCGACACCGAGTTCTTCGGCCAGGGTGCGCCGGATGTTCTCGAACTGGCGTAGTGCTTCGGCCCGCCGGCCGGTGGCGGCGAGGGCCGCGATGATCCGGGAGTGGATGGCCTCGTCGAAGGGGTGTGAGTCGACCGCGCGACGCAGCGCCGCGAGGATCTCCTCCGTGAGGGCGGGTGCGTCCGTCAGAACCACGTCGGCGGCCTCCTTCACCGTCGCGACGTATTCGTGTCCCACGGACGTGAACAGAGGGTGCCGCGCCACATAGGTGCCGGCGGCGACGGTCGGGCCGCGCCACAGGTCCAGAGCCCCGATGAAGTCCTGTGCGCCCTTCTTGGGGTCGCCCGCCTTGACCGCGAGCTGCGCCTGTGCGCGAAGGTCCCGGAAGCGGAGCAGGTCGGACGTGGCCGAGTCCACGCGGAGGCGGTACCCGTCCGCGGCCCGCACGAGGTGTTCGGCCTTGGTCCGGTTGCGCAGTTCGGGCTCCAGCGTTCTGCGCAGGGCGCCGATGTGGCGGTGTACGACGTTGACGGCGCTGGGGGGCGGGTCCTCGTCCCACAGGATGTCCACGGCCTCGCTGAGCGTGAGCGGTCCCGGCGCCCGGAGCAGCAGGAGCGCGAGCAGGGCCCGTCTCTTCGGCGGCCCCATGTCCAGCTCTGTGTCGCCGCGCCGGACACACACGGTACCGAGGACCGAGTAGCGCACTCTTGCATCCATCCCGCGGCTGACCTCGCTGTTCCTTCCGTATCACGCCGTCTTGAGCGCCGGATCTTAGTAACCTGCTTAACTGGTTACGTCACCGTCTCATCCGTGAGCGCCGGGTGTCAAGCGGACACATGCCGTCCGGTGGCCACTTGCCTCCCTCTGGATGAACCGGTGGCACACAAGAGTTGGTTCGAAGGAACCACGTATCCGTTCTCCGCCGTGGGATGTTTGCGCGGGTTGATCACGGATCCTCCTGTCGGTCGCGGTCGCGGTCGCGGTCGCAGTCGTGGTCGGACAGGGAGGGGCGGTGAGCGACGGAGACGCGCGCACCTGGCCTACGGGGCGGCGCGCCGCGGGCGCACACGCCCGCCGGAAGTACCGGGCGGCTTCCGTACGGTGCGGCCGTCAGGTGAACCTTTTCGCCGCCGCCGTCCGTGCAACAGATGGAGGAGTCGGCGCCGGGTGGCGTCCGTCCGGCGGGACAGCGTTGAGGAGATCGGCGATTGAAGATCGGCGTGGGGCAGCCCCACCGGATTCGCCCTGTCCGGCGCGCCGTCATCCCCGAGTGGGCCAGGCGCTCCCAGGAGGCGGGCTTCAGCTCGCTCGGCTCACTCGGACCTGGCTCCTACCCGGCCGTCATGGACACGGTCGCGTCGGTACCCGCGGCGGGCGCCATGAGTGAGAGGGGTCCGATGAGCACCCTGCTGCTCGGGCCCGTCCGGCCGCCGATCCCGCCGGCGAAGGAGGCGGTCGGCTTTGACGCGGTGTCCGGCGGCCGTCGCACGCTGCGGCTTGGGCTGGGCGGACGGCGGGACGATTTCGTGGGGGACGGCCACGGGTCGCGCGGGGCCGGCAAGCGGCTCGACCGGGACATCGGGACCTACCGCAGCAACGTGTGGCGCGGCCACATACCCCCTGGTCGTGTGATACCCCCCGGTTGTGACAACCCGGTCGTGCCCTGGGGGAGCCGTGCGGTGCCGCTGCTGTTCGGCGGCATGGCACAGGCGTCGTCCGACCAACGCGGTACGGCGAGTACGGCGGTCATGAACGGAGGCGGTACGGCGGTCATGGGTGGGGGTGGTCCGGCGGAGATGAGCGGAAGCGGTACGGCGGCCGTGAACAGTGGCCGCTCCGGGACACATGAGCCGTGGGGGCCGCTCCGCCCGCCTGCCGCGCACGCGTGTTCGCACACCGGACGGCGAGCGGCCGAAAGCCGGACGACCGGCACCGGCAGTGCCCCGCCGAGCCGCGGTACGGCGGGGCATGTCGTGCGTGCCACCTGGGGCCGCACGGCGAACCGGACCGCGGGCGGCGCGTATCAGTCCTCGTCGTCCGCCAGGTCGTCCGCGGTGACACCTGCCGCGGACTCGGCGAGGGTGTACATCACCGACCGCTGCTGCTTGTGGCGTCGGATCCGCCCCTTCGCGACGAGCGACTCAAGGGTGTTCCGCACGACCTGCGGGGTGGGCGACCTGTCCGGGTGCTTCTGCATGAGTTCGTCCCGCAGCTCCTTGGCCAGGCGCGGCTCGTCGTAGGCAGCGAGCAGGTCCGCCAGGAGATCCCCGAGCAGGGGCTGCCGCGACTTCCCCTTCGCGGCAGCCTTCGTCGTCGAGGTGCTGGTGCGTTTGCCCGCGGACGACGCCGGGCGGCGCGATGGTGTGTCGGCGGCGGACTCCTGCTTGGCCTTCGGGTGGGACTTCGCCCGTGTGATGACGGGCTCGTCCTGCGCCTGCTCGGGCAGCGGGGACAGTTCCTCGGAACCCTCGTACCGCTCAGCGAGTACCAGGATGTCGACCAGGAGTGCTTCCTCCTGCTCCAACATCTTGATCTTCTCCGCCAGCTCTCGCTGTCGGCGACGGTTCTCCTCCAGATCCGACGCGGCCTGTGCTACGTACCGCGATCGGAGCGTGGCGGCTGAATGGCTGGTCACAACCGTTCACTCCCTAGTAATGGTTGACGCTGCGCATGGTACCTATGCCGCAGCGCCGGTGCAGAGGAGCGCTGACGACGTGAAAGGGCTCCCCGAGGCCGTGTTGCTGGCGGCGGCGGTCGCCGGTGCGTCGGGTCTCGGCACAAATATGCCCTTGAAGTGTGCAACTGAACCGCTCATTGCGGCCGATCCCGGGGATGCGTACCAGATGTCCAGCGGCATATGTGATGAAGAAGACATGATGGTAGGGATATGTTCCATGCCGACATCTCACATGTGCCCTGCGGTCACCTGGACGTGCCGCCGACCGGCACCGCGGGCCGCGCGGCGACGTCGATGTGCGGACGGGGGATTCTCCGGCCGCGGCCGGAGCGGTCCGCCCGCGGCGTCCGCGTCCGCCGACCCGCACCCGTACCCGGAGCGCGCGCCCGCACCCTTCTTCTGACTGGCGGTAGCCGGGGGTCGGGCGGCGCTCCGTCCGGCACGGAGCGGCGGGAGATGTGCGAGGGCGAGGCCAGGCTGCGGGTGAGCCCGATGTCTCCGTGGCCGGATCCGGTGGGTAACCGGTGGGGGAGCGGTCACGAAGATGTCTCAGGGTGCACACGTGTGAGTAAAGAGAGCCCGTGGTGGTGGGTATAACGTGAGTGACGTTCACCTCTTACCGCACGGTAGGTCGCTGGTCCGTGCTCTGCCCGTGGCGGCTTCGGATCGGCATCGTCCCTGCTCAGAGTGGATTTACTGGCGGTGCTCCGGTTGTTCACATGTCGAGCTGCACTGACAGGTCACATGTGTGTCACAGCTGCGGAAGTATCTGATACGTGCACTGCATAGAGTGTGCGTGCAGAGACTGCATCCGGTCTGTGTGACAGAGAAACAGGATGGCTCAGAGTATGGCTACGCTCCCCACGGCCACCACCCGGTCGGATCTGCTGGGCACGATCATGAGAGAACACTGGGACCAGCTCGTCTCGTATGCCGAGAGGATGCTGGGCGACCACGGAATCGCGGAGGACATCGTCCAGGAGACGATCATTCGGGCCTGGCGGAACATCGACCGCCTGCACGGGATGGAGGGCTCGGTCCGGGGCTGGCTCCTCACCGTGACTCGGCATCTTGTCATCGACTGGGTGCGCAAGCCCTACGCGCGCAGGGAGGTGGCCGGAGCCGCGTACACCGATCCGCAGTCGCGGACCGACGCCTTCGAGTCGGTGCACAGCGCCATGGTGGCCAGGCCCCTGCTCGGCCGGCTGTCCCCGGAGCACCGCGCGGTCCTGATCCACATCTACCTGTGCGACCGTACGGTCCAGGAGACCGCAGGAATACTCGGCGTGCCTCCGGGCACGGTCAAGTCCCGGCAGCACTACGCGCTGCGCAAACTGCACACCGTGCTCAGCTCCGAGGCCGCCTGAGCGGGCCTTGTGGTGCTCCGCCGGGTGCACGGCGGGCTCCGCCAGGTGTACGGGGGAGGACCCGTGTGCGTCGGTCTGTGCTTGACGGTCCGTGTGTGACGACCTGTGTGCGCCGGTCCGTGCGTGACGGTCCGTGCGTGACGACCCGTGCGTGACGACCCGTGTGCGGCGGCACGGAGGAGAGCGGCGGGTCAGCGGCCCGCCAGGACGGGCGCGTTCTTCCTCCGGGCGCGGTAGGTGGCGGCCTTGACCTTGTTCCCGCAGGATTCCATGCCGCACCACTGCCGCCGTGCGCCCCGGGAACGGTCGACGTAGACGCGGGTGCACTCGGGGTTGCCGCACTCCTTGAGCAGGTGTGCCTCCGGTCCGCCGAGCAGTTCGACGGCGTGCCGGGCCACGGTGGCCAGGGCCTGTTCGGGCGTCGCCGCCGTCCGCCGCCGCGGCGGGCTGAATTGCGGTGCCGCGGAGGGCCTGCGCGCCGCGGCGTTCACCTCGGCGAGCGCGTTCTCGTCGTACCGCTCGCCGAGCCGACGGGCCGCCACCAGTGCGTAGACGGCCTCCCGGACGGCCTTCGCCCGCTGGAGGTCGGCTTCCCCGGCCGGGGTGACCGAGTCGACGAGTCCGGACTCCCGGTACCAGGCGGCGAGCCGGTCCGGTGTTGTGAGCATTTCAAGTCGAGACGATCGTCTGGCGCGCAGCGTCGCCGCGAAGTCGAGCGCGGGGTCGCCGCACACGAATACATGGTCAGGTTTCATGTAACCATTTTGACGGGTGACAGTCAGGCATGCAAGACCCGTAACCTGTTAGAGGGGTTGGCATGTTGACGGCAGTCCTGTGACATGTCACGCTCGTAACCCGTTAAGGCAGTGACTCGGTGGGGGTCGTGATCGCAGTCGTGGCCGTCGGCGCGCGCCGGCACGCCTTCGACCGCGATTCCCGCGCGCAGTGAAGCCCGTCGCCCGGTATGTCGAAGGTATGTCGAAGGAGCAGCGAACATGGCAGCACAGCCGAGACGGCGCGCCGAGGGCGCACCCGTGGGGCGGCGCGCCCTGCTGGGTGTGCTCGGCGCCGGGGCCGCGGGACTCGCCGCCGCGCCGTACCTGCAGAGCGGGTGGGAGAGGTTCCTCGCCGCGGCCTCCCAGGTCGACTCGACCGGGCTGACCGGCCTGCTGCCCAACCCGGGTGGCTTCCGGTACTACAGCGTCGTCGGTTCGGTGCCGCACAAGGACGAGACGAACTACCGGTTGACGATCGGCGGCCTGGTCGACCGGCCGAAGACCTATTCACTCGGCGAACTGCGTGCGCTTCCGCAGACACGGGTCGTCCACGACGTCCTGTGCACCGACGGATGGCGCGTGGACGACACCCCCTTCACCGGCGTGAAACTGGCCGATCTCCTCGATGCCGCCGGAGTGCGGTCACGGGGCACGGCAGTCCGGTTCACCTGCTTCGACGGCGCCTACACCGAAAGCCTCACCCTGGAGCAGGCCCGCCGCTCCGACGTCCTGGTGGCGCTGAACATGCAGGACAAGCCGATCACGCACGAGCACGGCGGTCCGGTCCGCCTGTACGTGGCGCCCATGTACTTCTACAAGTCGGCCAAGTGGCTGTCCGGCATCGAGGTCACCGACAAGGTGGTCCCCGGCTTCTGGGAGGAGCGAGGTTATGCGGTCGACGGCTGGCTCGACGACGCCGACCGGCACGACGCCGCCGCCTGAGGTCTCCGGCCGGGTCCGCCGGTTCAGCACCGCCGAACGCCTGGTCCACCGGGCCACCGGCTGCCTGATGCTGCTGTGCCTGGTCACCGCGGCCTGTCTGTATCTGGGCCCGGTCGCCCAGCTCGTCGGCCGGCGGCACCTGATGGTCACCGTCCACGAGTGGTCGGGCATCCTGCTGCCCGTGCCCTTCCTGCTGGGGCTGATGTCCGCGGAGTTCCGCGCGGACCTGCGCAGGCTGAACCGCTTCGCGGTGTACGACCGGCAGTGGCTGCGGGCCGTCCGCAGGCGTCTGACCTCGCCGCAGGCGCGCCCGGCCGGCAAGTTCAACGCGGGACAGAAGCTCTACGCGGGCTGGATCGCCGGCGCCGTGCTGATGATGATGTTCACCGGCCTGCTCATGTGGTTCATGGGTCTGCTGCCCTTCATCTCCCGCACCAGCGCGATCTTCGTCCATGACTGTCTCGCCTGGGCGATGACCGCCGTCCTGCTCGGGCATCTGCGCAAGGCGTACGCGGACCCGGAGGCGAGGCTCGGCATGCGGACCGGATACGTCAGCCGGTCCTGGGCGGAGCTGCACCATTCCCGATGGCTTCGCGAGGACCGTCTCGGTAGGGTGGCGGAGAAACCAGTTGATAAGTGACATATCTCTCAGGCGCGGTCTCATCGTGACGCCGGAGACCGTCCGTGACCCGCCGCCTCGGACCGGGGGGCGACCCGCCGCCGCGGACCGGGGGCGGCCCGCCGCTACGGAGCGGACCCGCCGCTACGGAGCGGGAGGCGACCCGCTGCCGCAGGCCGCTGCGACCCGCCGCCGGACCTGCTCGGCCGGGCCGCGTCAGACCCGGCCGACAAGGCGGGACACGCCCGTGCCGCACTCTCCCGTTCGGGGCGCACCGGGCACACATGGCAATGAGGACAGGAAACCAAATCTGTGGGTGACACTCGACCACACGCAGGAGACAAGCACGACGACGAATCCGTATCGGCCCTCGGCGAGGACCTGGCAGCCGCACTGCACTGTGCCGTCCACGAGGCGGTCCACCGCCTCGGTGCCGTCGCCGCGGCCGTGTATCTGCTGACCGCCGACGGCAGCGAGCTGCGGCCGGCCGTGATCGGCGGCAGCCCGCCCGCCGTGCTGACCCTGCCCGGTCGGATGGCCCTGGACACCCTGTACGCCTCCGCTCACGCGCTGGTCACCCGCGAGCCCGCGTTCCTGGCCGACCCGGACCCGCAGCGGGAACCGGAGCCCGGCACCGTGGCCTACCCGTACACCGTCGCCGCGGTTCCCCTCATGCAGGGCGAGGACCGCTTCGGTTCCCTGACGGTGCTGCGCACCGCGGACAGCGGCGGGTACAGCGACCTGGACCGTCGGCGACTGCGCCGGATCGGCGACCGGCACGCCGCCGCCCTGGCCGGCCTCCTGGACCAGGGCGCCGTGCTGACACCCGGGAACCTCCCGCTGCTGGTTCCGGTGTTCGGCACTCGGGCGCCCTCGCCGTCGCCCGGCATACCCGAGATCACCTGGGGAGTGCCGGGCGTCGCCGGGTCCGCCGGGATGAGCCTGATGTATCCCCTGCACCGGCTGGCCGCCATGCTGAACCGGGCGACGACCATGGAGCACATCACCGCGGCGGCGGAGTTCTGTCTCAGGGCGCCCTTCCGCGCCCAGGCGATGGCCCTGGCGTCCGCGGCCGACGGCCGCCTGTGGGTGGTGGGACACAGCGGCCGGTCGTCGCGTCTCGTCCGCGAGGTGCACGGCACACCCTCGCACGCCCGTACACCCGCGGCTCGGGCCGCGCAGAGCCGGGCCGGGCGGGCCCTGTTCTTCCCCGCGCCGCCGGACGGCGAGTCGGGTCCGGGTCCGGGCCAGGGTTCGGGTACGGGTACGGGTACGGGCATGGCGACGGACCGGGGACGCGCCGCGGTGGCGCCGGACGGCGAGTCGGGTCCGGGCCCAGGTACGGGTACGGGCACGGCGAAGGACCGAGAACGCGCCGCCGTGGCGCTGGACAGTGAGTCCGGCGTGGCCGGGGACCGGGGACACGCCCTCGCCTGCCTCCCGCTCATCGGCAGCAGGCACGTCGTCGATCTGCCGATCGCCAGGGACGACCACACCGTCGGGGTCTGCTGTCTGACCTTCGGCGGACCGCGGAGCTTCGCGCCCGAGGAGATGGCCGTGCTGAGCATGATGGCCGGGCTGCTCGGTTCGGCGGTCGAGCGGGTCGTGCTGGGTGCCCGGTGCAAGGCATTCGCCGAGAACGTCCAGGCGCGGCTGCTGCCCTCCGCGCTCACCGAGGTGCCCCGGCTCAGCACCGCGGCCCGGTACCAGCCGGCCACGGTCTGCGGGGAGACGGGCGGCGACTGGTACGACGTGATCCGGATGCCGGACGACCGCGTCGCGCTGGTCATCGGCGACGTCGAGGGGCACACGATCGAGAGCGCCGCCGTCATGGGTCAGCTGCGCAGCGCCGTGGCCGCCTACGCCGCCGAGGGCCATGGGCCGGCGGCCCTGCTGCAACGGACCGGCGCCCTGCTGGCGCGGCTCGGCACCGACCTCCTCGCCACCTGCTGTGTGGTGGCCCTGGACACCGACGACGGAACGGCCGAGGTGGCGCTGGCGGGGCACCCGACGCCGCTTCTCAGGCTGCCCGACGGCACCGTGCGTCCACTGCGGGCACCCGCGAACGTCCCGCTCGGGCTGACCGACGGCACGCCTTACCACGCCTGGAAGCACACCCTGCCGACCGGCGCGTTGCTCATGCTCTACTCGGACGGGCTGCTCGATCCCGTCGATCCCGGCGGGACGGGTGCCTCCGAACTGCTGGCGACCATCGGCAGGGAAGCGGGCGACAACCTCGAAGACCTGGCCGATCGCCTGTTGCAGGGCATGACCGGCTCGTGCGGGCGGCGCGACGACATGGCGCTGCTCCTGGCCCGCTACGAAGGAGCGGACGACACGGCGACGCCTCGGACCGGGCGGCTGCACATCCACCGGCGTGACCTGCGCGCGGTCGCACAGGCCCGTGGTTTCGTGCACGAGCGCCTGCGTGACTGGGGACTGGCGGACCTGTCGGACGATCTCCAGCTCCTGACGTCGGAGGTCGTGACCAACGCCCTGGTCCACGCGGGCAGCGACGTCGACATCCGCATCAGGTTCCTCGGGAACCGCGTCCGGCTTGAGGTGCGGGACGAGGACACCGACCCGCCCGTGCCCGCCCTGTACTCCCTGTCGGAGGAGGGGAGCAGCCGGGCCGAGCACGGGCGCGGCCTCTTCCTAGTCGACGCGCTGGCCCGCGCGTGGAACACCTCACCGAACGGCCGGGGCAAGACCGTCTGGCTCGAAGTGGACGTTCGGGAGGCGGCGGACCGTCGAATGACCTAAGGGGTCTGACCTGTATGTGTCTGCCGGACGGGTGGACACGTGTGTCTTCAGAACGGCGCGCACATCGGTGGCCAGCCGTTTCTTTCCGCGGCCGGTCTCTGTCCTGGCGGTGCCGTTCCGGTACGCGGGCGATTCGGTACGGCGCTGCCGCGGTGACCGTCAACTGACTGATGTGCCGGGGAGAGACCCGGGCCAGAGTGGGTGACGTCGACCTCGGTGGAGTTCTGGCCGCCCGCGCCCTGCTTCCCTTGTCACCCCCGTAACCTGCTTGACCGGTTACACATGTTCGTGTCATTCTCTTCCCGATACCTGGGCCGGAGACACGCGAAAGACATGTGTCACCGTCCCAGGCAGACACCTACTTCTGGATAGGAAAGTCATGAGACGACTTCTGACCGTCCTCGCGGCCGGTGTGCCGCTGGCCGGGGCGGTGTTCCTGCCGACCGCCTCGGCGGACACCGGGAGCTCCGCCTCCGCCCCGCGTACCTGCTCGTCCATCGGCGTGAAGGCACCGGCCGGCACCGAGGTGGAGAACGTGACCTCGGTCAGCCGCCCGGCCGGCACGGTGGACGTGCCCGCCATCCCGCCGCTGGACGCCGCGCAGGTGCCCGACGTACCCGCCTACTGCGACGTGACCGTCACGCTGACCCATCCGGGCCAGGGCGACCACGCCAAGGTGAAGGTCTGGCTGCCGCAGAACGACTGGAACGGCCGCCTGCAGACGGTCGGCGGCAGCGCCTACGCCGCCGGCGACTACGGATCGGGCCTCGCCGCCGCGGTCAAGAACGGCTACGCCGCCGCGACCACCGACGCCGGCGTCGGGACCTACCTGGACACCAGCTGGGGGCTGAACAGCAAGGGCCAGGTCGACACGGCGCTCCTGGAGAACTTCGCCTCCCGGTCCGAGCACGAGACGGCGGTGGTCGCCAAGGAGGTCATCGACGGCTTCTACGGCCGGGCCGCCTCCTACTCGTACTTCAACGGCTGCTCGACCGGCGGCCGTCAGGGCTACATGGAGGCCCAGCGCCACCCCGACGACTACGACGGCATCCTCGCCAACGCGCCCGCCATCAACTGGGACGAGTTCGAGGTCGCCACCCTGTGGCCGCAGGTGGTGATGAACGAGTCGAAGACCTACCCGACCGACTGCGAGTTCAACGCGTTCAACGCCGCCGCGGTCAAGGCCTGCGACCCGCTCGACGGCGTCAAGGACGGCCTGGTCGAGGACCCGAACCGGTGTGACTTCGACCCGCGCAAGCTGATCGGCACCACGCTGGAGTGCAACGGCAAGCAGGTGACCATCACGGCGGCCGACGCGGCCGTGGTCCGCAAGATCTGGGACGGCCCGCGCACCGCGTCGGGCAGCAAGCTGTGGTCCGGCGTGCCGATCGGGGCCTCGCTCGGCTTCCCGAACCTGGCGGGCACCCTGCCCGGCACCGACGGCAACCTCAAGGGCGCGCCGTTCCCCGTCCCCGCCTCCTGGGTGGCGACCTGGCTGAAGAAGCAGCCGTCATTCGACGTCTCGACCATCACCTACAGCCAGTTCACCCAGCTGTTCAAGCAGTCCCAGGCCGAGTACGACAAGGTCATCGGCTCCGACGACCCGGATCTGTCGGCCTTCCGCAGGTCCGGCGGCAAGCTGCTCACCTGGCACGGCCAGGAGGACCAGCTCATCCCCACCCAGGGCACGGTGCAGTACCGCAAGCAGGTCGAGCGGAAGATGGGCGGCGCACAGCGCGTCGACGACTTCTACCGCCTCTTCCTCGCCCCGGGCACGGCCCACTGCGGCCTCACCGGCCAGACCGACGACCTCGGCGCCCTGCGGACCTGGGTCGAGCACGGCAAGGCCCCGAAGACGCTGACCGCCACGCTGACGAACTCCGCCGGCCGACAGGTCACCCGTGACCTGTGCGCCTACCCGATGGTGTCCCGCTACAAGGGCCACGGTGACCCGGCCGCCGCCGACAGCTTCCGCTGCGTCCGAGACACCCGGCACTGATCCTCCCCACGACGCACGTCACCCCAGAAAGGCCCCACCACCATGAGCACCAACACCGCGACACCCGGAGCGCCCACGGCGGCCGGTGAGCGCTCCTCCCTGCTGAGGCTCTACCTGTCCCGAGGCATCCTGGCCGTCGCGTGGGCCGCCGTCTTCGCCGGAGCCCACGAGAGCGTGGACGCCCTGGCGATCACCCTGCTGGTCGTCTACCCGCTGATCGACGCGGTCTCCTCGTTCATCGACCGCCGTGCCCTGCCGGCGGGGTCGGAGCGTCAGGTGACGACGTTCAACGGGGTGCTCAGCACCCTCGCCGCCCTCGCCGTCGGCATCGCGGGGGCCGGGGGAGTGGCGCCGGTGCTCCATGTGTTCGGCGCCTGGGCGATCCTCTCCGGAGCGGCCCAGGTGGTGGTGGGGCTGCGGCGGCGCGGCCCGGAGCTGGGCAAGCAGTGGCCGATGCTGATCGCGGGCGGCCTGTCCTTCCTCGTCGGCATCACCTACAACATCCAGGCCGCGGGCGACGATCCGTCGCTGGACGTGCTGGCCGTCTACGCCACGGGCGGCGGCGTGTTCTTCATCGCCCAGGCCGTGCTGCTGGGCTGGAAGGCCCGCCAGCTGCGGACCCGGACCGCCTGAGCCCCACGTCGCGTCTCCCGGTCCGCACCCGCACGGGTGCGGACCGGGCCCTTCCGTGCCACCCGCCCGATTCACCCGCCCGATTCACCCGGAAGGGGTGGCGCCCCCGACCGGGACCGCCACCCCTTCGGTGTCCTCCACGCTCGTCACCGGCTCACCGGCTCACCGGCTCACCGGCTCACCGGCTCACCGGCTCACCGGCTCACCGGCTCACCGGGTGTGCGGCCGACCCCGCGCCCGCGCCGGAGCGCGCTCAGCCGATGCGGTAGCGCACCGGCAGCGACACCGCTCCCCGCATGATCCCGGACGGGATCCACCGGAGGGAGTCCACCGGAACGGCCAACTCCAGCTCGGTCACCCGGGCCAGCAGGGTGCGCAACGCGATGGTCGCCTCCAGCCGGGCCAGCGGGGCACCGAGGCAGTAGTGGACGCCGTGGCCGAAGGCCAGATGGCGGGCGTGCGGACGGGCGACGTCGAGCACAGCGGGATCCTGCCCGGCGGCCTGCTGGGCGTCGTGCCCGGCCGAGCCGAGCGCCACCGCGACGATGCCGCCCCGGGGGATCCGCACCCCGCCCAACTCGATGTCCTCGGACGCGAAGCGGTTCGTGGACCGCTCGACCGAGGTGTCGAACCGCAGGAACTCCTCCACCGCCCCGGGCATCAGCTCGGGACTGTCCCGCAGCAGCCGCAACTGGTCGGGGCGGCGCAGCAGTGCGAGGGTCGCATTGCCCAGCAGATTGACGGTGGTCTCATGGCCCGCGACCGTCAACATCAGGGCCGTACCGACCAGTTCCTCCTCCGACAGCCGACCGTCGTCCTCGTCCCGGACGGCCACCAGCGCGGACAGCAGATCGTCCGCGGGGGCGTGCCGTTTGTCCGCGATGAGGCCGCGCAGCAGGCCGTGCAGACCGGCAAGCGCCGGGCGGTGTTCCGGCGAGGCGACCTGAAGGGCGTGGCTCGACCAGCGCCGGAAGTCCTCCCGGTGCTCCACCGGGATGCCGAGCAGCTCGGCGATGACGGCCACTGGCAACGGCGCGTTGAACGACTCCACGAGATCGATCTCACCGGCGAGTGGCATGGCGTCAATGAGGTCGTCCGCGATCTGCTGGATGCGCGGGGCCAGTTCGGCCGTGCGCCGCGGTGTCATGGCCCCCGCGGCCAGCCGGCGCAGCCGGGTGTGCTCCGGCGGATCGGCCTCCAGCATCTGCGCGCCGAGTCCCACCCCGGGCTGATGCAGTACGTATCCCGCGGCGGCCAGGGCGTCGGCGGCCGGCCGGTCGTCCTTCAGCAGCGCCGGGTGGGTCAGCGCCTCCCGGGCCAGATCGTGCCCGACGACCACCCAGCCCTTCAGACCCAGGTGGAACTCGGCCGGGTGGATGGGACCGAGCGCCCGCAGCCTGGCGTACTGCGCGGGGGCGTCCGCCTTGAACGCGGGGTTCAGGACCACCCTCCCGTTCCGGTGGGGGCACTGGTCTTCCTGCGGGTTCATACGGTTCTCCCCGGTCTGCGGGCCCAGGTTCCCGGGCGGGTCGGTACGGTGGGCTGCGCGCCCCGGTAGGGCGTTGCGCACCTGGTGGCCGGCTTCGGGAGCCGGTACGAAGCGGTCGCCCCCGCAGGCAAGCGTGCGAGGACGACCACTTCTGCCCCGCCGCCCGTGACCAGCCAATCACCATCTTGGCGGCGGGGGGTCTCCATCTGGGACAACGAACAAGCACTCGGCCGGGGTTCACGGCCCCCGCGCAGAGCCCGGCCGGGCGCGTCCGGGTCCGCTGCCCGCAGTCCCGGCCGTGGCCTCCTGACGGCCCCGGGGGCTCAGGTGAGGGCGGCGACCAGCAGGGCGAAGGCGGCGATGATGACGGCGACGCGGACGTAGTGGAAGCGGTCCCAGCGGTTCATCTGCTGCTTCCAGTCGGCGGGCAGGTTCTCGGTGGTCCACGTCTTGCCCCGGTTGTTGATCGGGACGAGCAGCACGATCGACATGATCACGCTGAGGATCAGCAGCGCGGCGGCGGTGACGACGAGGCCGGTGTCGTGGTGGTGCCGTCCGGCGATGGCCCAGACCGCGACGAGGACGAGCGAGGCGATGTACCAGAACGGCATCACGGCGCCGAGCAGCCGGGCCCCGTGGGTGCGGCCGTGCAGGCCGTTGTCGCCGGGGAGGCGGTCGAGGATCGGGTTGACGAAGAAGGCGACGGAGAACTCCACCCCCACCATCACGCCGACGACCACGGTGGTGACGACCTCGATTGCGTTGAGCATGATGACCCCTCCAGGGATCTAGCGCCGCTAGGTGATGAGGCAAAGCTAGTTCTACTGCCGCTCGAATGTCTAGCGGTGCTAGGATCGACGCATGTCGGTACAGGAACGCAAGGAGCGCGAACGCGCGGACCGCGAACGCCTCATCTTGGCGACGGCCCGCGAACTCGCCGAGCGGCAGGGCTGGGACGCGGTCACCACCCGTCGGCTCGCCGAGCGCATCGAATACAGCCAGCCCGTCCTCTACAGCCACTTCCGCGGCAAGCGCGAGATCATCGGCGCTGTCGCCCTCGAAGGCGCCGCCGAGATGGCCGCGGCGCTGCGGGCCGCGGCCTCCGCCGCGGACGGCCCGCGCGCCCGGGTCACCGCCCTCGCCCGCGCCTACCTCGACTTCGCCGCACGCAACCCGGCGGTCTACGACGCCATGTTCCAGCTCGACGGCGGCCTTGCGTTCGCGGACGAGGACACCCCGCAACCCCTGAAGGACGCCTTCGCCGCCCTGCTGGAGAGCCTCGGAGAGGTCGCAGGCGACGGCGTCCACCCGGCACTGTTCACCGAGGTGTTCTGGGCGGCCCTGCACGGGCTGGCGACCCTGACCCGGGCCGGACGGCTGCCCCCGGAGGACACCGAGCGGAGGACGGAGCTGCTGGTGGACCGCCTCGCCAAGCACTGACGCACCGTCCCGGCGGACACACCGTCAGGGTCCTCGGACCCCGCTCCCTGCACGCGGCATCGCCTTCGGTCACTCGCGCCCGCGCGGCGCAGCGCAGATCGCCCGCCCCCGTCCCCCGGCGAGGCACCCGCCCCGGAAACCGCGGGTGCTCATTGATCACGACCTCATACGCGTCCTAGAGTCATGACCACACATATTTTTCTATCGCGAGATACATGTTCAAGGGGTGCTCATGCCAAATGTGTCCGGACCCGCGGGCGCGTCCCCGGATCACGCCGTGCCCCTGCCCGGCCTGGGCGAAGACCCCGTCGCCGTGCTGGAAGCCGCGGTGTGGGCCATGGCCGCGGTGGTGAGCACCCAGCGGCAGGCGCTCACGGAACCCCTCGAAGACGTCCTCGCCGCCGATCCGCAGCGTGCCGCGGTCCTGGCGAGCGTCGGTCTGCTGAGCAGGACCGGCGACGGATTCGACGTGCACCCCACGCTGCGACCCGCGGACGGTGCCGACGCGCGCAGCGCGGTGGAGGCCAAACTCAGCTCGCTGCGCCAGGCGGTCGCCGCCGCGGCCGCCCCACCGGCCGGTGCGCCGCAGGGCGGCTGGGCGGCACAGACCGACGAGGTGCTGCTCGGCCAGGGCCGGGCGTCGGCCGGGACCGGTCGCGCGCTGGCCGGGAAGGTCGTGCCGCAGCTCGCCGGCGCCGCGGACCTGCTGGCCGCCGAGGGGAGCCGCGTCCTCGACGTGGGCACCGGTGTGGGGCTGCTCGCCCAGGCCCTGGCCGAGTCCCTCCCGCACGCCCGGGTGACGGGCATCGACGTAATGGAGCGGGCGCTGCGCCTGGCCCGGCAGGAACTGGCCGGGGCGGACCCGGCGGTGGCCGCCCGGGTGTCCTTCCGCCGGCAGGACGCGGCTGACGTGCTGGAACGCGACGCCTACGCGCTCGTCTGGCTGCCGGCCCCCTTCCTGTCCGAGGGGGCGTTGCGGTCCGCCCTGCCCCGCCTCGCGTCGGCCCTGGTGCCGGGCGGCTGGCTCGTGGTGGGCACCAACCCGGCCGCCGGTGACGCGCTGCGCCGGTCGGTGGGCCAGTGGCTCGCGGTGCGCAACGGCGGCAACTCCTACGACACGGCACGGATGACCGAGGTCCTGGAGTCACTCGGCCTGCGGGAGTCACGGACCTTTCCCACGGTGCCGGGCGGCCCTGTCCTCGTGGCGGCCCGGCGCGCCACGGGCTGAACCCGGCCCCGGGGCATCGGTGCGGATGCTTGCCGACTACCGCCACATCACGCGGGAAACGACACAAGAGCGCCCGAACCGGACTCCTGTAGCAGCAACCTCCCGAGCGTCGTCACGCCCAGGCGACCGTGGAGATCGAGGGACCGGAGAAACTGGCCCGCATGGCGGAGGAGTTCTCCCAGTCGCTCTCCGCCCGCGTCGCCACGATCGACTCGTACACCCTCGGAGAGGGCGCCACCCTTCCCGCCTCCGATTAGGGCTCCGCACGCATCCGGCGATTCCTGAACCATGCGGCGTCGAAGCGCACCCAGTTCGTCACATACGCGCGGAAGACCATCGACATATGAAGCGGACGCGGACCCGGCCCTGGACATCACGCCTGGCGCGACGCGTCGGCGACGGCGTCGGCAGGTGCGCATGCTGATCGGCGCTCCGCCCGGCCCCTGACGGCCGGCCCGGGGCCGGAGCCGGAGCCGGAGCCGGTGTAGGTCGGCTGTCGGCGGTGGACGGCGCGCTGTCGGTGGTCTGTCGACGGCTGCCGGAATCCTGGCAACGGTCGGCAACGGTCGGCATCGGTCGGCGCTGGTCGGCAACGGTCCGCAACGGCGCCGCCGGCCACGTCAGCACACCGTGCCGACTCACTGGGACGGCGCTCCCGATGTGCTCGGCCGGGGGCCCGCCCAGCGGTCCGCGATCAGGAAGGAAGCACCATGACCACTCCGGTCACGATCATCGGCGCAGGACTCGGCGGGCTCACCCTGGCCCGCGTTCTGCACGTCCACGGCATCCCGGTCACGGTCTACGAAGGGGAGCCCTCCCCGTCGGCCCGTGCGCAGGGCGGGATGCTCGACATACACGACTACAACGGGCAGCCCGCCCTTGAGGCGGCCGGCCTGATGGACGAGTTCCATGCCCTCGTCCTGGCGGGCCGCCAGGCGATGCGGGTTCTCGACCGGGACGGGAACGTCCTGCTCGACACACCCGACGACGGCACGGGCACACGCCCCGAGGTGCAGCGCGGCGAGTTGCGGCGGATCCTGCTCGAATCGCTCCCGGCGGGCACCGTCCGGTGGGGGCAGAAGGCCAACGGTGTCCGGGCGCTCGGCGACGGGCGCCACGAGGTGTCCTTCGCCGACGGCAGCACCGTCACCACGACCCTGCTGGTCGGCGCGGACGGCGCCTGGTCACGGGTCCGCCCGCTGCTCTCCACCGCCACCCCCCGGTACACCGGCATGTCCTTCGTCGAGACCTATCTGTTCGAGGGCGAGACCCGGCACCCTGCCGCCGCGAAGGCGGTCGGCGGCGGATCGATGCTCGCGCTCGCACCCGGGAAGGGGATCCAGGCCCACCACGAGAGCGGCGGCACGTTGCACACCTACGTGGCGCTGTCCAAGCCGCGGGACTGGTTCGCCGCCGTCGACTTCACCGACGCCGCGGCGGCCACCGCCCGGATCGCGCGCGAATTCGACGGCTGGGCACCGGAACTCACCGCGCTGATCACCGACAGCGACACCGTGCCGGTGCTGCGTCCGCTCTACACCCTGCCCGTCGGGCACCGGTGGGACCGGGTGCCGGGGGTGACCCTGGTCGGCGACGCCGCGCACCTCGCGGCCCCGAACGGCGAAGGCGCCAACCTGGCCATGCTCGACGGCGCCGAACTCGGCGAGGCCCTCGCCGCACCCCCCGACGACACCGAGACCGCACTCGCCCAATACGAGCGGGCCATGTTCCCCCGCAGCGCCGAAGCCGCCACGGACGGCGACGGGTTGTACGAGTTCATGTTCGGGGACGCCGCACCCCACAGCCTGATCGACATGTTCACCGGATCCGAAGGGCCCCGTTGAGCACGCCGAGCGAAGCCCGCTGCGGTTCGGCAGCGCTCTGAGGGGGAGCGAGGAACTGCGCGACCGGCTACGACCCCGCCTCGGGGCATTCGCCGCCGTCGGGGCGGTCTTGGGTCGGCATCGGGTCGGCATCGGGGCGTACTCGCGCGCTGTCCGGCCCGCGCGGGTTCGGCCGGGGAGTTCGACAGCCCGCGCCCGGACGACACGCAGAGGTCCCACGCCTCCCGGACGTGTGGAGGTCTCACGCCTCCCGGTCGACGGGCGTCTTGCCCAACGCGTCGCGCAGCGCCGCGCGAGAGGTGATGCCCAGTTTGGGGAACACCCGGTACAGATGGGAACTGACCGTGCGCGGGGACAGGTGCATCCGCTCGCCGATCTCCTTGTTGGTCAGGCCACCTGCGGCGAGATCGGCGATCCGGTGTTCCTGCCAGGTCAGCGAGGCCAGGTGGGCGGAGGAGGCGGGGGCGGACATTCCGGAGGCCCGCAGCTCGGCACGGGCCCGCCGGCCCCAGGCCGCGGCGCCGAGCCGTTCGAAGGACTCGGCCGCGCGGGTCAGCATGGGCCGGGCGGCCTTGGGGCCCTGCGAGTGCCGGATCCGGATGCCGTGGGCGAGCCGGATCCGGGCCAGTTCGAACGGGAACTCGGCCTCGGCCGAGAGGGCTTCGACCCGCTCGTACATCTCGGCGGCCTCCTTCTCCTCCTCGGCCGTCATCGCCAGTGCCCCATAGGTGATCAGGGCCAGCCGGGGCGAGATGTCGGGCAGTCCCGCTTCCCGCGCGGCCACCGCGTGCCGGCGGGCCTGTTCCGCGCGGCCCGTGTGCACCGCCGCCTCGACGAGGTCGAGCAGGGTACGCGGGGCCTGGTGGGCGCAGGGCTCGAACGAGCCGGGGGGCGTGATGCCGATGGCGTACAGGTACGCGGTTTCGTAGTCGCCCTCGCTCAGCGCCGCGATCGTACCGACCGCGTCGGCGATCTGGGTGAGGAAGCCGACGCCGCGGGGGCGTGCCCAGGCGTCGACGACGGCCTGCAACTCGCGCGCGCGGTCGATCTCGCCCCGCATGGCGGCGAGGAGGGCCAGATAGGCACGGCTGTGGTGGGCGAAGAGGGCGTGCTGGCGGGTCGTCGCCAGTTCCAGGCCGCGTCGGCCCGTGCGTTCGGCCTCGTCCCACTCACCGACGGTCATCTGATCGAGCATGATCAGGTGCAGCATGGTCATGCCGCTCGACGTCGCCCCGGTCTCGACCTCACGGTCCACGGTGCGCTGGAGGTAGGGACGGTACAGGTTCAACACATCGACGTGGTACGCCGCGACACCCAGGCGCGTGACCTCCCACGGTTCGAGGTTCGGGAGGCCCGCCAGGGCACGCTCGACCCGCTCGCGCAGGCCGGCGCCGTGCCGTACCACGTCGCTCCACGCGTCGCGGTAGACCAGCGATCTCGGCGGAACCAGCTCGCCCAGCGAGCCGAGGAGTTCGCGGGTCTCCTGCCAGGACGCCGGATCGCTCGCGTACTGGCAGATGGCGAGCAGCAGGTTCACCAGGCGGGTCAGCACCTCGTCCGGCCCGTCGACCCCGTTCTCCCGCATGGTCTCGATCGCCGCCACGACCTGGCGGCGCGAGGACCGTACGTCGCCGTCCTGGTACAGCGCCAGATAGGAAGCCGTCACCGTCGAGGAAGGAGATTCGTTTCTGCCGGGTACGACGTCGGAGTGGACCAACCGCTGGGCCTGCTCAAGGAGAGCGGCGTGCCCGGCGATGAAGGCCGCGTCACCCAGGCGCCGCGACCGGTCCTCGCGGTTCTCGCTCAGCTCCGCGGCGCGGGTCAGCCAGGCCATGGCCGCCAGTGCGCCACCGCGCCGGGTCGCGGAGCCGGCCGCCGCCTCCAGCTTGGCCGCGACCCGCTCGTCGGGGTCCACCGTCGAGGCCGCCAGGTGGGTGGCATGCCGCTCGATGTCGTCCTGGTGCACCCGGGCGAGCGCCGCGTGTGCCGCGCGCCGCTCGTTGGGGGTCGCCAACTGGACGACGGTCGACCGCACCAGGGGGTGGCGGAAGACGAAGTCGCCGCTGAGCGGGTCGATGTCCAGGAGGCCGCGGAAGGCCGCCTCGTCGGCGTCCATCATGCGGTACCGGGTGCCGCCGCCGATCCGGCCGGTTCCCTTTCCCGCCTCGACACCGTCCAGGGCGCCGCGCAGCAGTTCCGCGCGCACGGTGGCGCTCAGGTCCTTGATACGTGTTCCGAAGACGTGCTGGAGCCGACGGGGCAGCGGGACACCCCGGTACTCGGACGACTCCTCGGTGCCGCGTCCGGTCCGGCCCGCGCTCAGGAAGGGCGGCAGCTCCAGCAGGGCCAGCGGGTTGCCCTGGGCCTCGTCCAGGACGACCCGGCGGAGCTGCGGCTCCAGCCCGGGGTGGTGCGTGTCCAGCAGCTTCTCCGCGTCCGGTTCGGACAGCGGCGGCACGTGCAGTTCCGGCAGGGCGGCCGTGTCGAACCGGGACGGGATGTCGGAGCGCAGTCCGATGACGAGCTTCACCGAGCTGCCGGCGAGCCGGCGTCCCGCGAATCCGCACACCTCTGCGCTGGAGGTGTCGAGCCACTGGCCGTCGTCGACCACCAGCAGGAGAGGTTTCTGCGAGGCCGCGAGGGACAGCAGGTCGAGGACCGCGATGGCGAGGGTCATCACCGACGGAGGTCTGTCCTCACTCCGTCGGAAGACGACGTCGAACGTCGTGCGGGTCGCGTCGTCCAGCCGGTCGATGTGGGAGAGCAGCGGATAAAGGAACTGGTGCAGACCGGCGAACGGCAGATCCGACTCCGCTTCGACCCCGGCGGCCCGGATCACCCGGTGGTCCTCCCGCGCCGCGAGCTGGGCGACGTGATCGAGCAGGGCGGTCTTGCCCACACCCGTCTCGCCCCGCAGGGTCAGGGCCTGTCCTCCGGAGTTGCTGACGAACGCGGACAGTGTTTCCCGCTCACTCTCACGGCCGATCATCGCTCCGCCGAGTGACTCCACGGTCCCGCTCCCTTCACGCCGGACCACCTCGGTCCGATCACACCCGCACCCGCACCCGTGCCTGCCGTCGGTGCGCATGCACACAACGTGCCCTGTCTCCCCGCGCCGCCCCGAGGCGGATCAGGGTCCTGTTTCCGAAGGATATGCGTACGACGAGAATCCGCCCGGCCGTCGTCCGACGCGGCTGACCGCGCACGCATGCGGATCGTGACCACGTCATCACACGTCTGGAATCGCGCAGGGCGGAAGGGGCTGGTCGGTGCCTGCCCCTGAACAGCGTAGTCGCTGCTCATCGACTTCCTCCCGCTCCACCCGGACCACCGCCAAGCAGCGTAGACGCCCGACATGGCTCACGTCATCCGGAAAGTCGAAGGATTCGCATACGGGACGGATTTCACAGTATCGGAATGACGGGTTTCAGCAGGTATGAACGACTCCCTCCGGCAATGGGCACATGTGAGGAAGACACCCGAGACACCTTTCGGCTCCGCACCGCCGTGCATTCCGTTGCTCCGCCTGGCAGGCACCGGGCGCTCGGCTACGCGCCACGGCCGTTCCGGGCTCGGCGCGTGGCACCGTGAACCTCAGGGCGTACTACATACGTGTCACCATCGGTCGGATTCCGTCGCCCGTATCTGCTCTGCTCTGCTCTGCTCTGCGCTGTGCGACGCCGGAATGTTCAGGTGCGGAGCGCTCAGCGCGCCGCGAGTGAGGTTGCGAGATCGAGATGAGTGCACAACTTTCGAGTCACGCCGGGACGAGCCTTCAGCCGGAGGAAACAGCGGCTCTGCGTGCGGCCGTGAACGGGCCGGTGCTGACGCCGGAGTCCGATGGATACGACGTGGAGTGTGCCACGTACAACCTGAACACCGGCTTCCGGCCGGCGGTGGTGGTCGGTGCGGCCGACGACAGCGATGTGCGCGCGGCGGTCCGGTTCGCCGACCGGCACGGCCTGCCGATCGCCGTGAAGGCCACCGCCCACCAGGTCGTCGCTCCGGCCCACGACGGGATGCTGATCACCACGGAACGGATGAAGGGCGTCCACGTCGACGCTGAGGCCCAAACGGTCCGGGTGGAGGCGGGAGTGCGCTGGCGCGAGGTGCTGCCCCGCACGGCCGAGTACGGTCTGGCGGCGATCGTCGGGTCCGCACCGGACGTCGGCGTGGTCGGTTACACGCTCGGCGGCGGGCAGAGTCCGCTGCTGGGCCGGACGCTGGGCTACGCGGCCGACCACGTGCGCCGCCTGAACGTGGTGACCGCGGACGGCCGACTGCGTCACGTCACCCCGGACAGCGAACCGGACCTGTACTGGGCGCTGCTGGGAGGCAAGGGCAACTTCGGTGTCGTCACCGAGATCGAGTTCGACGTGTTCCCCGTGACGCGGTTCTACGGCGGCGCCGTCTACTTCCCGGGTGAGCACCTGGCCGAGGTGCTCGGCGCGTGGTCCAGTTGGCTGCCGACCGTGGGCGAGGAGATGACCTCCTCCATCGGCATCCAGCGGCTGCCGGACCTGCCCGCGCTGCCGGTGCCGTTGCGCGGTGCGTTCGTGGTGCACCTGCGGATCGGCTACCTGGGCTCGGCCGCCGAGGGCGAGAAGCTGATCGCCCCGCTGCGCGCGGCCGCGCCGGTCCTGCTCGACCTGGTGGCGGAGAAGCCCTTCACCTCCATCGGCGAGATCCACCTGGACCCGGTCGACCCGATGCCGTACTTCGACCGTAGTGTGTGCCTCGCGGAGTTCACCGAGAAGACCGCGCAGACACTGGTGGAGCTGACGGGACCGGAGTCGCGTTCCGTGCTCGCGAACGTGGAGATCCGGGCGCTGGGCGGTGCGTTCGACCGCGAGCCCGCCGCCGCCAACTCGATACCGACCCGAGGAGTGCCGTTCGTCGTGTTCGGGTTCGCGGTGGGCGGCCCCCACCAGGCGGAGGCGCTGCGCGGGGAACTGGCCGAGGTGGTGGACGGGCTGGCGCCCTGGGCCGTGGAGCGGAACATGGTGAACTTCCTGTCGCCGGACGAGGCGACCGACACCGAGGGCGTGCGGGCCGTCTACGGACCGGAGCGGTACGCCAGGCTCGCCCAGGTGAAGAAGGACTACGACCCGGCCAACCTCTTCCGCTTCAACCACAACATCGCGCCCGCCTGACCGGTCCGCGTGCGCTGCGCACGCACACCGGGCCTCGGACCGGCACGGGGGAGCCGGCGTCCACGCCGCCGGCGGCGGCCCGGGGCACGGCGCTCCGAGTCGGAACGGACCGGGAAACGGACCGCGAAACGAATCGCTAAACGGACCGGGAGCAGCTTTGGCTTCCGGTTCGCCGACCCCCGCCGATCCCCGGGCGATCCCCGAGCGGGCCCCTGCGATCCCTGTGCGATCTCCGTGCGGGCCCCATGCGATCCCGTGCGGGCCGCGGGGTCCGGTCCGCGCACCTCACGTACGCCGGTCACGTGGGCGGGGGCACCGGGCTTTGGCCCGGTGCCGTCACGACGAAGAGGCCCTGCTGCGGACCTGCGCCCGAGAGGGGCGAGCACGAGGACCGCCACACCACTGTGCGGCATCGCCGTCGATATACGTGCTCGGCCCACTCACCGCCGTTGCCGGCGTCGCCCACCGACGACGTCCGGCCGCGTCACCTCAGCACGCCCCCGCCCGGTGAGGGAGACACCGCTCGGTCGTCGAGCGGGCCACCTCACGCGGACACGGTCCTGCGCGGACCAGGGTCCTACTCGGCCCCGCCGGACGGCTGCTCGTCCGTGGCCGGTGCGGCCGTACGCCCGGCCGGTTCGGCGGCGGTGTAGTAGACGGAGCTGCCCTGCTTGGTGCGCTGAGCCGCGTTCTTGGCGACGAGCCCTTCGAGGGTGGTGCGCACGACGGTGGGCTTGACGCCGCGCTCCGGGTGCGCCGTGGCGAGCGCGGAGGTGACCTCGGCCGCGGAACGCGGTTCGCTCTGCGCGGTGAGATGACGGCGGACCAACTCCACCAGCGTGGGCTGGGACGCCTTCGCGGACGCGGCCTTGACCGCCGTCTTCTTCGCCGGAGTCTCGGCGGCCTTCTTGGCGGGAGTCTCAGCGGTCTTCTTCGCCGGAGTCTCCGCCGTCTTCTTGGCCGGGGTTTCCGCGGCCTTCTTCGCGGGAGTCTCGGCGGCCTTCTTCACGGAGGTCTCGGCGGTCTTCTTCGCCGGCGTCTCCGCCGCCTTCTTGCGGCCCCCGGTGCCCTCGGACTTCTTCCCCCGCGTCGACTTGCCCGCGGTGACAGGCGCACCGGAGGGCTTCTTGCGGGGAGCCGGCACAGCGGCACTGTCCGGGGTGACCTCGGGCTTGGCCGCGGGCTTGGTTTCGGGCTCGGCCTCAGACTGCACCGGCGCGGGTGAAGCGCCCAACACCTCCTGCACATTGACCAGCACGGAGTGGTCGCGCCGCAGGGCTTCCAACTGCTCCTGCAACGCGGTGATCTCCGCGCTGATGCGGTCCTGTTCCTTGGTGTTGTGTTCGAGGTCGCTGCTCACCTGGGCGGCGTACTGCGACGTCAGACCGGTGCCGGCCGTCGTGCTCTCCGACATGGGGTTACCTTTCTTCCGTTTCAGGACTGGGCGTCCAGCCCTTGTGGCGCAGGCATGGAAAACAGCCAAGCGCATGTGTCTCCGGGCCGGCATCCGAGTGGCCATGGAAGTACCCGAAGCGGACAGCCCGACGTAGAGATAGTACGGATGTGGGAAGCCCGTTGTTCCACCCGAGTCATGTCTTTCTCCACGCCAGGGGTCCTTGAGCATGACTCAGGTCGCACATCAGCGCAAGATTGGGAACGTGGAATCGATTTCGGCATGGTGTCCATGTGCGGCGAGCCACGTGCCGTGGAAACGGATCAGGCTGTGGTGTGGCTAGGCCGCCGGCCGGGTGGCCGCAACCCACCGCCGTACGCTCGCGATCAGCGAACGGCTGGCCGAGAACGCGGCGTCGAGGCCCTGCTCGGAGCCGACCCCGGCCCGCTGGTGGAGGACGACGCCCAGCACGAGCCGGTCGTGTCCGGTGCGGTCCGGCGCGGTGGCCGCCCACATCAGATTGCCGCCCGCCGGGGTGCTGGATCCGGTCTTGACCCCGATCACACCGTCCTCGCCGAGCAGGGTGTTGGTGGTGTGGAGGGTGCCGGGCACACCGGGTACGGTGGCCTGCCGCTCGGCGACGACGGACCGGAACGCCGCGTCACGCATGACCTGCCGGGCCAGCTTCAACTGGTCCTCCGAAGTACTGACGGTCGTGGGGGCGATACCGCTGGGGTCGGTGTACGTGGTGTGTGTCATGCCCAGGTCGCGGGCGGCGCGGTTCATCTTCCGTACGAACGACTCCTCCGAACCGGCGTCCCAACGGGCCAGCATCCGGGCGATGTTGCCCCCGGAGGGAATCAGCATCAATTCCAGTACCTGACGCTCGGTCAGCCGTCGCCCCGCCACGACCGGCACCGTCGACTCCGCACCCAGGCTGGACTCCTGGGCGGCCTGTGCGTCGACGGTGATGCCGGCTCCGCTCCCGCCCTCCGGTATCGGGTGGTCGCGCAGGATCACGTACGCCGTCATCACCTTGGTCACGCTGGCGACCGGCACCGGCTCCTGCGCGCCGTGGGAGCCGAGGTCACCGCGGTCGCCCAGACCCTCGACGAAGACGGCCGCCTGACCCCGCTCCGGCCAGGCCGGTGACCCGGCGGTGGCCGGGCCCGCGGAGTGGCCGCCGCCCGCCTCCGTGGTGGCCAGCACCACCAGGGTGGCCAGCGCGGCGGCGCCCGCGGCGCCCGCGGTGGTCAGGCGCGAGCGTGGCAGCCGCCACAGCCGGGACGCACGGAACGGGGGACCGGACGGCGACGCCTGGTCCGGACGCGGATCGGGCTCGCCAGGGCCGGTGACCGGGCACATGGGAACGCACCTCCTGAAGGTACGTGCGTGACCTTCACGCACCCGGGCCACCTTGCGCGGCCGGGATGTCCGGGAGGCCGTGGCCGGATCTCCCGTACCGCTCGGCCGTGTATCCGCCGTGTATCGACGGCCGGACGGCGGATGGCGGACGGCGGATGGCGGAGGCCGGATGGCGGAGAGCGGAGAGCGGAGAGCGGAGAGCGGAGGGCGAGGGCGGACGGTGGACGGTGGACGGCGGGGAATGCTCAGGAGGCGGCGGGCAGCCGCAGCACGGCGATCGCCCCGCCGTCGGGCGCGTTGGCGAAGTCCAGCCGGGCGCCGATGACCCGGGCCTGGCCCCGTGCGATGGTCAGGCCCAGGCCGTGTCCCCGGCCGCGTTCGGCTGCCCCGGTGCGAAAGCGCTGCGGACCGTGGGCCAGCAGGTCTGCGGGGAAACCGGGACCGTGGTCGCGTACGGTCACCGTCGTGCCCGCCACCTCCACCTCGACGGGTGTACGGCCGTGCCGGTGGGCGTTGGCGACCAGGTTGGCGACGATCCGGTCCAGGCGGCGCGGATCGGTCTCGACCCGCGGCTCCCCGTGTGCGGTGAACCGTGCCTCAAGGCCGGTGCGGGCCAGCGAGTCCCGGACCACCGCGGCCAGCGGCACCGGGCGCGGATCGGCGGTCTCGGCACCCGCGTCGAGCCGGGCGATCTCCAGCAGTTCCTCGACCAGGTTCCGCAGCACCGCCACCCGGTCCCGGACCAGATCCGTCGCCTCGCCCGCGGGCAGCAGCCCGCTCGCGGTGACCAGCCCCATCAGCGGGGTGCGCAGCTCATGGGCGACATCGGCGGTGAACCGCTGCTCGGCCCGCAGCCGTTCGTGCAGGCTGTCCGCCATGGAGTCCACGGTGGCCGCGATGGCGCTGACCTCGTCTCCCGCGCCCCCGGCCGCGGTCCGCGCGGCGAGGTCCCCGGCGGAGATCCGGCGCGCGGTCCGCGCCACCCGCCGCAGCCTGCGGTTGGGCAACTCGGCGGCGAGGGCGGACAAGGGCACGACGACGGCCAGCACAGCCAGCGAGTACTTCCACATGTGCCGGTCCAGCGCCCGCCGGGTGAGCAGATCGGCGGTCATGTCCACACTCACCGCGAACGGCTTGCCCCGGTAGGTCTGCGCCGCCCACATGCTGGGGTGCACGGGGTCACCGTCGTACCAGGTGGCCGACCCGCCGGTCGAGTCCGGCCGGTCCCGGAGCCGGTGCCGCAGTTCGTCCGGTATCGCGGCCGGATCCGACACGTCGCCGGGTGACATCGTCCCGTCCCGCCCGTACCGCTCCACGGAGTGGGACAGGGCGGTCAGGGCCTTCGCCGCGCCGTCGTTCATGGCGCGGTCCAGGGTGCTGCGATGGACCAGCAGACCGACGGTGAGCGCCACGGCGCCCGAGGCCGCGGCCACCAGCAGGGCGATCTTCCAGCGCAGCGAACGCCAGTTGAGCAGGGCACGGACGGCGGGCAGCGCACGGGCGATGCGGAACGCACGGGCGGCGGCCAGCGCACGAGTGACAGCCAGCGCACGAGTGACAGCCAGTGCGCGAGTGACGGCCGACGCACGAGTGACGGCCGACGCACGAGTGACGGCCGTCGTACGAGTGGTGTGCGGTGTGCGGCGGGTGGTGGGCGGCGTGGGGGTGGTGGGCACGTCAGAGCCGCCGCAGCTTGTAGCCGAAGCCGCGGACCGTTTCGATCCGGTCGGCACCGATCTTCTTCCGCAGCCGCTGCACACACAGGTCGACCACCCGGGTGTCACCGTCCCAGCCGTAGTCCCATACGGTGCGCAGCAGCGTCTGCCGGTCGAGGACGACGCCCGGGTTCGCGGCGAATTCCAGCAGCAGCCGCAGTTCGGTGGGGGCCAGCGCGACCGGTTCGCCGCCCCGGAACACCTCAAGCCCGGCGGTGTCGACGGCCAGATCGCCGAAGACCAGCCGGGTGGTGCCGCGGGAGCCCGGGGCCGCCGGGGCGCCGGCCCCGTTGAAGGTGGCGCGGCGCAGCAGCGAGCGGATCCTGGCCACGAGCACGGCGGTGTCCACCGGCTTGACCACATAGTCGTCGGCACCGGCCTCCAGGCCCGAGACGACGTCCAGCGCGTCGCCGCGCGCGGACATCATGAGGACGGGGACCGTGCTGGTCTCGCGGATACGCCGGCACAGTCCGATGCCGTCCAGGCCGGGCAGCATCACGTCCAGCAGCAGTACGTCGTGCCCGCCTTCGCGGAACCGTTCAAGACCGGTCAGTCCGTCGCCCGCCGAGGCCACCCGGTAGCCGTAGCGTTCCAGTGCGAGCGTGACGGATCTGCGGATCACCTCGTCGTCCTCGACGAGCAGGATCGCGGCCGAGGCCGGGAGGTTCTCCGGTGCCGGTGCGGCGGACATGTCTTCCCCTCCGGGAAACGAGTGCGGGGGGACCATCATGCCGTCCCCGGCCGCGCAGTACGGCGGCTGGTACCGCGCGCGGTCAGGACACGGCGCCGCCGTCCGGCGGCGCAGAAGCGTTGCCGTACGGCGGCGCGTACCGCGAGCCGTCACGGCACGGCGTCGGCATCCTTGGCAGGAAGCGTCGGCTGCGCGGACACCGGAGGCTGGTCCGGCCAGGCGAACGCGTAGCGCGGGTCGTTCCCGCGGCTCAGCCGGACGAAGCGCAGGAGTTCACGGACGATACCCGCGTTGCCCATCGCCCAGCCGGTGCGCGGTTCGAGGTCGCTCGGGGTGGCCCGGTGCTCGACGTTGGACCAGCGGGCGCCGTCGGTGTCGCGGATCGCGCGGGCGGTGAGGTCGGCGACGAGGACGCGGGCGAAGTCGTGCGGGTCCCGCTGTTCGGACATCCGGTCGCAGGCCAGCGCGAGGACGCCCGCGGTGCCGCAGCAGCGACCGTTGTTGTCCCAGAAACCGGGGCGCAGCCGCTCGGGCAGGCCGGAGTGGGTGACCGTGTGCCAGCAGCGGTCGGCGAGGGCGGCCCAGGCCGGATCGGCCGTGAGGTCCCGCAGCAGCCGGAAGACCTGGGCGTCGCCGGCCGGGCCGTGGCACCAGCCGTAGCTGACGGGCTCGATGACATCGGGGCGGAACTGCGGCGTGGAGTGCCGCACCAGGAAGCCCCGCGGCCCCGCTTCGTCGCGCGCCACGATGTCCGCGGCACCGGCCAGCGCCAGTTCGAGCAGGTCCGCACGGCCGGTGGCGTGGCCGACCCGGGCGAGCGCCAGGACGATGCCGAGCGTGCCGTGCGAGATGTGGTGCAGCCGGGAGTCGACGCCCGTGCGGTGCGCCCAGTGGACGCCCGCCGGAGTCTGCTCCGCCGTCCGCAGATACGGCTCCATGGCGAGGACGGCCAGTTCGGCGTCCCCGGCCACCAGCGCGCCGAGACCGATGCCCGCGTTGCCGCCCATGAGTTCGAACAGGTCGCCCCAGCGGGTCCCGTCGAAGCGTGACCGCACGTGTGTCAGCGCGCGGTCCGCGGCGGCGTCGGCGGCCGGATCGCCGAGCGTGTCGTGAACGGCCCGCAGGACGAGGGCCGCTCCGGTGCGGCCGAAGTACAGGGAGTCGTGGTCGAAGCCGTCGACGGCGGCAGCGAGGCTGCGTGCCGCGCGCAGTGCCGTATCGGCATAGGCATCGTCACCGAAGTGCCGCCACGCCTCCAGGAGTACGGGGAGGATCCCGGCCGTACCGCTGTAGAGCGACGGGTCGAGGGTGTCGTCCGAGGGCCTGGCCGTCCAGGCGAGGCCCCCGCCGGTGGTGTCCCGCGCCGCCGCGGTCAGCCAGCGCAGCCCGTCCACCGCAAGCCCCTCGACCTCGTCGACCGCCACGACCGTGGTTTCCGTTGCCGTCATGGGCCCACTCTCGCATGATCTTCCGGACCCGCCCAGAGCGCGTCGGATGGCCCGCGCGGTCCGACGGAGCGCACGCGGCGGCCGGCCGACCGGCCCGGATGACCGCAGGCGTCGACTTCTCCCGTTGAGCAGACGAACCCCTCGTGGGGGTGAAGCATCCTGAGAAGGTGTGCGAGGCAGTGCGCACACCGGCAAGTGTGTGGGTGCCTCGCCCAGCACATGTATCAGCAGGACGTTCCGCAGCCCTGCCGCTGCTTCCGGCGCCGGACGTCCGTCGATCGACTGTCGGTCGCTCCCGTGTCATTTCCGCGTCGTGCCTGGTGGTGGCCGCAGTTGTCTGACACTCGCACGCATACGTCACGCTGCCGGCCCACGGCTCGGGGTGACGCCGAGTCACCGGATCGGTATCGACTGACCTGGTCCGGTCCAGGGCCGATGTGCTCGACAGGTATGTGCGTCGCCCGCTGCGAACGCCGCCCAGTGAGGAACACCGCGATGACCGCACCAAGTGCCCTGCCGACCATGCGAGAGGCGACGTACGACACGGGCCGACAGAAGATCTTCGCCGCCGAGGCGGGGGACGGCCCGGCGGTGCTGTTGCTGCACGGCGGCGGGCCGGGCACCGACGGTGTCTCCAGCTACGTACGCAACATCGCGGCGTCCTGCGCACCCTCGGGAAGACGGACCTCACCCGTGATCAGCGCCTCGCCCGCCTGGCCGTGCCCACGCTGGTCGTCTGGGGCACGGCGGACAAGGTGAACCGGCCCGTCGGCGGCCGTATGCTCGCCGACCGGATGCCCTCCTGCGACCTGTATCTGCTCGCCAGGACCGGACACTGGGCCCAGTACGAACGTGCCGAACTGTTCAACCGGGTGTGCGCCGGCTTCCTGGCCGGGCGGCGCTGAACCGGCGGCCGGAGACCGGAACCGCCCTGCCCGGTTCGTCGCGCCCACCGGACTGCCTTGCCACCGGCGGCAGGCCGAACCAGTGCTACCGGACGACTGCAAGTGGAGTTGCTACCGGACAGCCGCTTGACGGCTTACGGGTCCGGCTCAACGAGCCGGGTCGAGCAACAGCTTGCCTGAGGTACGCCGCGATTCGATGTCGGTGTGGGCCTGCCCGGCCGCGCACAGCGGATAGCGTTCGGTGATGTCGATCCGCAGTCCGCCTTCGCGGATCTTCTGGAACAGGTCCCCGGTGTGCTTCAGCAGCAGTTCCCGACTGTGAACGTGGTCCGCGTACACCGCGTAGGTGACCTTGATGCTCCTCGGCAGGTCGAACATCCGCACCGTGGGGATGTCACCGATCAGGGGGCCGTAGTAGACCAGGGTGCCCACCCGTCCCAGCGTCTCGATCGACGGCCAGAACGTGCTGGCACCCCCGCCGTCGTAGACCGCCTGCACCCCTTCGCCGCCGGTCAGGTCCTTGACCCGGTCCACGAAGTCACCGCCGGAGGAGAGGAGCACCTCGTCCGCGCCCGCCGCCTTCGCCATCGGGACCTTCTCCGCACGGGACACCAGGCCGATCACCCGCGCGCCGCGCAGCTTCAGCAACTGGGTGACCGTACGCCCCACACCGCCGGCGGCGGAGTGCACGAGCGCGGTCTGGCCCTCGGTCAGCGGTGCCGACTCGGTGACGAAGTGGTGCGCGGTCAGTCCCTGCATCATCGTCGCGGCGGCGACATCGCTCGGGATGTCGTCCGGCACCGGGACCACCTGGTCGGCGGGGACCGCGATCCTCTCGGCATAGCTGCCGTAGACCGAGACCCATGCCACCCGGTCACCGACGGCGAAGCCGCTGACTCCCTCGCCGAACGCGGTGACCCGGCCGGCACCCTCGACCCCGGGGACGAACGGGACACCGTGGGGCAGCCCGAATCCGACCCGGGAGCCGGTGTCCATGAAGTTGATGCCGGCGAATTCGATGTCGACCAGCAGCTCTCCCGGTCCGGGCTCGGGGTCGGGCCATTCCTTCACCCGCAGGACTTCCGGGCCGCCCAGTTCTTCCACCACCACAGCGCGCATGGCGCACACCTCTTCCTGTCGATACGTCGGCCCCGTGACCGATGGTCGATGCGGAGGGGAGCCTCTTCTCCCGGGGAATTTCTTTGCATCTGTGACGGCGAACGTGAACACGGGAACCCATCGGCGCCGGTGAGTCGCTGCGTCACGACGGCGATCGTAGGACGCAATTTCTGGACCGGCAAGTCCAGGAATCGCGGCGGACCTGACCGGGAGATCAAAAATGGTCCGGGCAACCAACGGTAGATACGTGTGGACCGGGTTCCCCACCGGTCTGGGTACGCTAAACGCATGGCACTGACGGCGAAGGGCCGCGCCACCCGACAGCGCATCATCGAGGGGGCGTCGGCACACCTGAGAAGCGACGAACCGGGGACCGTGACGCTGGACGACATCAGGGAGGTCACAGGCACCAGCAAGGGGCAGTTGTTCCACTACTTCCCCGGGGGCAAGGAGGAACTCCTGCTCGCCGTCGCCCGCTTCGAGGCCGACCGGGTCATCTCCGACCAGCAGCCGCACCTCGACGCGCTCACCTCCTGGTCGGCCTGGGCGCGCTGGCGGGACGCGGTGGTCGCGCGCTACCGGGCACAGGGCGCGCGCTGCCCGCTCGCGACCCTGATGGACCAGGTCGGCAGCACCCCGGGCGCGGCGGAGGTGGCCGAGTCACTGCTCGCCCGCTGGCAGCGGCTCATCCGCCAGGGCATCACCACGATGCAGGCCGGCGACCTCATCGACCCCGCGATCGACGCCGACCGGGCCGCCGCCGCGTTCGTCGGCGGAATCCAGGGCGGTGTCCAGATGCTCCGGTCGACCGGCAGCACCACCCATCTCGAAGCGGTCCTCGACATCCTGATCGACTACCTCAAGGCCCAGCACTCCGCCGGCCGTTGACACCACCCGACCTCGACAACCGGGCAGACGCCCGACGGTCCACGGTGGTCGGGCGGACGCCCGACGGCCTACGGCGATGGGAAGGCGCCTGACGATCTACGGTGGTCGGGCGGACGCCCGACGGCCTACGGCGATGGGGAAGCTGCCCGACGATCCACGGTGATCGGGAGACGCCGCGGCGACCTGTGGCGATCGAGTGCGTGTCGCAACGGTCTACGGTGATCCGCCCCGACCCGCCCCGACCCGCCCCGACCTGCTCTGATCTGCCTCGACCCGCCTTGTTCGGCTGCGGACTGCTGCGCTCTGCTTGAGTCTGCCGCCACCCGCTTCGATGAAGCCGACCGGCGGCGGCCGTACACGTCCGGCACGGGAGCATGTGTCCCCTCAGTCGGACGCCGCCGGTCGTGCGGCCACCACCGACGACTTGTCCACCACCGATGACTTGTCCACCACCGACGACTTGTCCACCGTGGATGGCGCAGGCGCCATGGTCGGCCGGCCCAGCCATCACGGTTGGATCGGCCGACCATGGTCGGCCCAGCCGCCACGTACGGGTCGCCCGCCATGGGTGGCTCGGCCGCCATGGATGGCTCACTGGCCGCCTGGGGTCAACGGCTCAGCAGCCGGCAGAGCCAGCGGAAGCGGGCCCGCCGGGCGTCTCTGGAGACGCCGGCGTGCGGGGCCATCTGGTCGAAGCCGTGGAATCCACCTGCCCAGACGTGCAGTTCGGCGTCGCCGCCCGCCTGCCAGATGCGCGTCGCGTACTGGATGCCTTCGTCGCGGTAGGTCTCCGCGGCACCGACGTCGAGATAGGCGGGCGGCAACCCGGACAGGTCCGTCGCGCGGGCGGCGGCACCGTAGCAGGAGACCTCCGAGCCGCCCCGGTCCCCGCCGAGGTGGGCCGTCCAACCCAGCTCATTGGCATGGCGATCCCACACCCCCAGGCCGGTCATCTGTATCGCGGAGGGGGTGTCGTTGTGGTCGTCGAGCATCGGGCACATCATCAGCTGGCCGAGGATGCCGGGACCCTGCCGGTCGCGGGCCATGAGGGCCAGGGCCGCAGTGAGGCCCCCGCCGGCGCTGCCACCTGCGATGATGATCCGCTGTGGGTCCGCGCCGAGACTCGTGGCGTGCTGCGCGACCCACCTGAGCCCGGCATGGCAGTCCTCGATCGCCGCGGGGTACGGGTGTTCAGGAGCCAGCCGGTAACCGACGGACACGATGACCATTTCGAGGGGTTCGGCCCACTCCTGGAGGATCGCCTGCACACCGGTGCGGTGTGTTCCGCTGATCATGCCTCCACCGTGCATGTGGTAGAGGACGGGGGCCTGTTGATGCAGACCCGCGGGGCGTGCGACGAGCAGGGGGACGTCCGGTGCCCCGTCCGGTCCGGGCACCAGGAGTTCCCGGACCTCGAACCTGCCCCGGTCGCGCAGCTCGTCGAGCGACGGGTCCGCCGCCGCGACGTGTGCACGCCACTGGGGAATGTCGTCGTTCGACAGCGGTACGTTCTCCAGCGCCGGACCCAGCTTCTCCAGCGCGTCGGCGAGTTCCGGTTCGAAGGGCACGGGCGGGGCCGTGCGCTGTGTCTGGCTTTCAGTGGTGTTCATGGGTCTCTCGTCCTTTCAGAAGTGTGGGAAACATGAGGCCGTCGCCTCGCCGTGTCGTCCCCGGTCCGTGAACCGAACCGGTCCGGACGACCGTCGGACGGCCGGGGCCTGCGGCCTGACGGCCGGGGCCTGTGGCTGGACGGCCAGGGCCTGCGGCCGGACGGCCAGGGCCTGCGGCCGGACGGCCAGGACCTGCGTCAGGTGTGTCACCTGTGGCTCTCCGCCCTCCGACCGCACTCGGGCGCAGCCGGGCGGGACTCTTGCCGGTCGGGTGGTAGGACGCGTAGCAGCCGGTGCTCTGCGGAAGCTGCCGGCCGCTGGTCGACGTCGGAATCACCGGACGCCGTGGAGGCGACGTAGCGGGCGTGCAGTTGGCCGCAGGCGGCATCGATGGAGGAGCCGAACTGACGTCGTCTGGTGGCGTGCACACCGAGTGCGCGCAGACCGCCGACGAAGCGATTGACCTGCGGCGACGACGGGGCATGGAAGGCGGGGTCCGCGCCCACCGCCTGGTTGTAGCGAATCACGCTCACGTGGAACAGCTCCGGTCTTGAGCGCGCGCCCACGATCCTGGCGAGACGGTGCATATGGTCCTGGGTGTCGTTGACGCCGGCGATGAGCAGATAGGCGAGATAGATCTTGCGGCGGGCGACAGCCGCGTGCTCGTCCAGAATGGTCAGGCTGTCGCCCAGGGGAAAACGCCTTTCCAACGGGATCAGCCGGGCCCGCTCCTCACTGAACGGTGAGTGCACGGACAAGGTGATCGTGACCTGGGGGTGCTCCTTGGTGAGCGTCTGGAGATTCGGGGCGAAACCCACCGTGGACACGGTGATCCGGCGCGGTGAAATATCACCGAAACCGCTGTCCGACAGCAGGGTGAGCGCATCGAACACGTGCGGATTGGCCAGTGCCTCGCCCATGCCCATGAACGCCACACTGTCCGGCAGGCCCTCGCCCTGTTGGCGCCAGCGCGGGTGCATGACCTGGGCGTAGATCTCATCGGCCGTCAGATTCCGGGCGAGGCCGGTGGCACCGGTCGCGCAGAAGGTGCACCCCAATCCGCACCCGGCCTGGGAGGAAACGCAGATCGAGGACCAGCCGGCCCGGTAGCGGGAGAGAACGGTTTCGAATCGTGTTCCTGGATCCGACTCGAAGATGACCTTCTCCACTTGTTCAGCGGATCGGCAGGAGACCGGAACGATGGGCAGCAGCCGCGGCCCGAACCGTTCGGTGAGGCTGCGCCGCAGGTCAGCGGGTAGTTCGTGGATGGACTCGAAGGTGTCGGGCTCGCCGCGGCGCATGGCGGTGACGACTTGGCTGTAGCGGAATCGCGGCGCGCCCATGGATTCCAGATGGTCCCGGATCGATGCCAGCCGAGTGCCCGGCGGGGGGTTGGCGAGCGGGACGTCGGACCGGCGTGCGCGAACGCGCGAACTATTGGCGTGATGCTGGTGCGTCATGACTTTGATACGTGCCATCTTGAGAAGGGATCGTTCGGGTGCCCAGGTGGGTGTGACATCGCGCCACACCTGCCGCGGTGCGGAGGCGATCCGGGAATTACCGTCGCTGTCCGCATCTCGCGGTGCCGAAACCGTCAGGATCCGCCGCACACCAAGGAGCCCCCAGCCGAAGCGTTCCGAGCCGATACGTCCAAGGACGCAGTGCTCTCAGGAGAACGCCGAAAGGGGAAGGGGATGGAGAGGGGAATGCGGGGAATGACGGCCGAAGAGAACGCCACGTTGCCACGCAACTCCGACTAGTGCGTGGAACTGGGATGCCGCGTCATCAGGTGCGCAGGCGGTGGCGTGATGAATGCCTGGCGCGGCTACAGTCTGTCGACCTCGATAAGCATGGCGGTCACCTTAGCACACCGAAAACATACGTCCAGTGAATAGGGGAGCGATGTGTGTGCCGGGACGTGCGGGCCGCTCGTAGTGCCGTTCAGGCCCAGCCGGACGGCACTACGACGCGACACCACGGAAGGCTGGTGCCCGACCGCGGTTCGACAGTTCGACGCCGAGCTTGTCGAGTTGACCGCGCAGGTCGTCCCGTACCGCGGGAGGCGGGCAGGGCATCAGCGACCTGGGGGCCTGTGACGGCGAGGTCCGACAGGTGCCGTCAGCGAGACGACATCAGTTGTACACGAGCAGGTAGTCACACGTGCTCGTGCCGTCGTGGAGCGAGGTATCACTGTTGAGAACGTAGAACGCCTGGGCGAATCCGCTGGTGGTCATCTTCGGGACCACGATCAGTGTCTGGTTCGCCATGGCCAGCCCGTTCGGCGCCACCACGTTCCGGTACAGCAGCGTGAAGAGATTCTGCGTGAGGTTCGGCAACCGGAGAATGCGGTACGTGCGGTCCCCCGTACCCGGAGGACCCGAGACGGGTGCCTGGTTGCCCGGGGCAGCCCATTGCGCGGGTTGGGTGGCCATGCGGCCCATGGATTCGAGTTCTTGCAGCCGCCGCTGCGTACTCGCCCGGATGCCGGCCATGTGAATGTGCAACTGGTTGAATCGCCGGGCACCCTGTGAGTTGATCCCCAACCCGATATTGGGGTACTGCACGGGAACGCTTCCGCCGTTCCTCGCGTTCTGCCACGCGTCGTTCCAGTAGTTCGCCGCCGCGGGGTCCTCAAGAAACGGGCATTCGATACCCGTGATCCGGCAGCTGGGGAGCAGCAGATAGTTGTGCTGGTTCTCGGGCTTGCCGTGCAGCACGACGTAGTTCGGGGTTGCCCGCAGGCAGTCGGGCTTGGGCTGCGGCGGGGGCGGGACCGTCCCGTTCGTGCAGTACTGGACGTCGTTCCAGAGTGGGTCGTGGTCGGTGGGCCTGCCGCAGAGCGACTGCATCTGCGCAGGTGGGCACGGGCTCGCGCCTCCCCCGGGCGGAGGTGTCGGACACGAACCGTACGCGGGCTCGCCGGGTACCGGGTCCGTTGCCGCGGTCGCGCCTGCGGCCGCTCCCGCGACGGTCAAGAGCGTGGCGGCGCCCATGGCGCCGGAGAACGCGACGAATGTCCGCCGAGGCATCGCAGTCGACTTCTCGTGGTCGTGCATGCGTGATCTCCGATGGTGATGACCGCTGCCCGGTTTTACTGGCCATGAGCAAGAAAAGGCGGCCGGCCTCATCCAGATCAGCCGCTGATGCCTTCACAGGGTAAGCAGCGGCGAGCGGATTTTCCGTCAGCTGAACGGGTGAGCGTCATCTGTTCCGCCCTGAAGCTCGACCCACGGAGCGTGGCGGTGCCCCGGACGGCCCCTCACACTGCGAGCCGCACCGCGACCAGCCGCGCCGTCGATTCCCGCACGCATCGCTAGGCCGGCGCGCCGGCCGAGGTGTGGGCCCCGTCCTGGACGACCGCGTCGCCCCGGGCCCGGCCGTCCACCGGGGGCGACGACCGCACGGTGCCCACAACCGCCGTGACTTTGCCGCTGTTTCAGGGCCCCCCACCTGCGCATTGATCAAGCTTTACGTCTAGGCGGTCTTGAGCTTTGCACTGTGACTTCATATCTTTCCGGGCAACGGTCGACGGCGCCAGAAAGGTTCCACGCCCATGGAGGCATGCGCGATCCGGGTGCAGGGGCTGCGGAAGTCCTTCGGCGAGACGACCGCGGTGGCCGGGGTCGACCTGGAGATCCGGGACGGGGAGTTCTTCTCGATGCTCGGCCCGTCCGGCTCGGGCAAGACGACGGTGCTGCGGCTCGTCGCCGGCTTCGAGACCCCCACCGGAGGCCGGATCGAACTCGCCGGTCAGGACGTCACCGACCGCGCCCCCTTCGAGCGGGACGTGCACACCGTCTTCCAGGACTACGCCCTCTTCCCGCACATGACGGTCGAACAGAACGTCGCCTACTCCCTCAAGGTACGCAAGGTGCCCAAGGCGGAGCGCCTGGACCGGGCCCGCCAGGCACTGGCCGACGTACGCCTCGGCGGGTTCGGCACGCGGCGTCCGGCCCAGCTCTCCGGGGGCCAGCGCCAGCGCGTCGCACTCGCCCGCGCCCTCGTCGGCCGGCCCCGCGTGCTGCTGCTCGACGAGCCCCTGGGCGCGCTCGATCTCAAGCTGCGCGAGCAGATGCAGGTCGAACTCAAGGCACTCCAGCGGGAGGTCGGCATCACCTTCGTCTTCGTCACCCACGACCAGCAGGAGGCCCTGGCGATCAGTGACCGCATCGCCGTCTTCCAGCAGGGCCGCGTCGAACAGGTCGGCACCCCTGCCGAGATCTACGAACGCCCCGCGACCCCGTTCGTCGCTTCCTTCGTCGGCACCTCCAACCTGCTGGCCGGCGAGGCCGCCGAGCGTGTCCTCGGCACGCCCGGCACCTACAGCGTCCGCCCCGAGAAGATCCGTGTGCTGAAGGAGTCGGCCGGCCCCGGCGATCCCGGGCACGCCACCGCCACCGGCACGGTCGCCGAGGTCGTCTACCTGGGCGACACCACCCGCTTCCTGGTCGACCTCGACGCCGGCGGCCGCCTCACCGTGCTCCAGCAGAACCTGGAGAACACCGCCGAGGACGTCGCCGCCTACCGCGGGATCCGGGTCCGGCTCCAGTGGCACCATCGCCACACGGTCCAGGTCCCGTCCCCCCACTGAACCCGCCCCATGTAGGGAGAACCGCGTGCGCCCCATCCGAACCCTTCAGACGGCGGCCGTCGCCGCGCTGCTCCTGGCCGCCACCGCCACCGCCTGCGGCTCCTCCGGCTCGGGCGGCGGATCAGCGGTCGGCGGCCTCAACCCGCCCGATCTGAAGGCCCCGACGAAACTGGGCGCGACCGAGGGCAGCGTCAACCTGATCGCCTGGGCCGGCTATGTGGAGGACGGCTCCAACGACCCGAAGGCCGACTGGGTCAGTGACTTCGAGAAAAGCACCGGCTGTCAGGTCCACTCCAAGGTGGCGGCCAGCTCCGACGAGATGGTCAAGTTGATGAAGACGGGGGAGTACGACGCGGTCTCGGCCTCGGGCGACGCGTCCCTGCGGCTGATCGCCTCCGGTGCCGCGGCCCCCGTCAACACCGCCCTCGTCCCGAACTACAAGGACGTCTTCGCCGACCTGAAGATGCAGCCCTGGAACTCCGTGGACGGCAAGGCGTACGGCATCCCGCACGGCCGGGGCGCCAACCTCCTGATGTACAACACGCGGCAGGTCACCCCCGCCCCGACGTCCTGGGCCGCCGTCTTCGACGACGCCGCCGCCCACCGGGGCCACGTCACCGCGTACGACTCGCCGATCTACCTCGCCGACGCCGCCCTCTACCTCAAGGCCAGCAAGCCCGGACTGGGCATCAAGGACCCCTACGCGCTGGACCAGAAACAGTTCGACGCCGCCGTCGCGCTGCTGAAGAAGCAGAACGCGGACATCGGCGAGTACTGGAGCGACTACCTCAAGGAGGTCTCCGCCTTCAAGAGCGGCGACTCCGTCATCGGCACCACCTGGCAGGTCATCGCCAACCTCGCGGCCGACGAGGGCGCCGACGTCAAGGCCCTCGTCCCGAAGGAGGGCTCGACCGGCTGGTCGGACACCTGGATGGTCTCCGCGCAGGCCGCACACCCCAACTGCGCCTACAAGTGGCTCGACTGGATCATCTCGCCGAAGGTCAACGCCCAGGTCGCCGAGTACTTCGGTGAGGCCCCCGCGAACGCCAGGGCCTGCGAGGAGACCACCGACAAGAACTTCTGCACGACCTACCATGCCGCAGACAGCGCCTACTGGAAGCGGATCGCCTTCTGGAACACGCCGATCGAGCAGTGCCTGGACGGCCGCACCGACGTCAAGTGCGTGCCGTACGCCAAGTGGGTCCAGGCCTGGACCGAGATCAAGGGCTGACCATGACCGTCGTCGCGCCGACCGCCGGGCGGAACACCGCCCGGCGGCTCGCCGGAGCGCTGCACCGCCGCCCCCGGCTCCGTCTCGCCCTGCTGCTCACCGCCCCGCTGCTGTGGCTGGGCGTGCTCTACCTCGGCTCGCTGGCCGTGCTGTTCGTCTCCGCGTTCTGGACGACCGACTCCTTCACGTCCGAGGTGGTGAAGGTGTGGTCCACCGACACCTTCCGCGCACTGCTGACGACACCCGTGTATCGGCAGGTCGTCCTGCGCAGCGTCGCGGTGGCCCTCGCCGTCACCGTCCTGTGCGCCGTGCTCGCCTTCCCGATGGCCTGCTACACCGCCCGCGTCGCCCGCCCGCGCCTGCGCCCACTGCTCGTCGTCGCCATCCTCACCCCGCTGTGGGCGAGTTACCTGGTCAAGGTGTACGCCTGGCGGCTGATCCTGTCCCAGGGCGGGCTCGCCGACTGGGTGCTGGCGCCGTTCGGGCTCTCCGGACCCGGTTTCGGGCTCCCCGCCACCGTGCTGACCCTGACGTACCTCTGGCTGCCGTACATGATCCTGCCGATCCACACGGCTCTGACCCAGTTGCCGGACAGCCTGCTCGACGCCTCCGCCGACCTGGGGGCACGGCCCGGCCGCACCTTCCGCTCCGTGGTGCTGCCGACGGTGCTGCCGTCGGTCGCCGCCGGATCGGTGTTCACCTTCTCGCTCAGCCTCGGCGACTACATCACCGTGCAGATAGTCGGCGGCAAGACCCAGCTCATCGGCAACCTCGTCTACTCGAACATCGAACTGAACCTGCCCATGGCCGCCGCGCTCGCCACCGTCCCGGTCGTCGTCATCGTGCTGTACCTGCTGGCCGTGCGCCGCACCGGTGCGCTGAGCAGCCTGTAGAGGAGCCCGCCGTTGCAACTCTCCCGTACCGCGCGGATCGTGCTGCGCGTCACCGCCGGGATCGGCTTCGCCGTCGTCTACGTGCCGCTGCTGCTGGTCCTCGTCAACTCGCTGAACCCGGACCGCAGCGCGAGCTGGCCGCCCCCCGGACTCACCGGGCACTGGTGGTCGGTCGCCTGGGACAACACGGGTGCCCGCGACGCGCTGTGGACGTCCGTCCGGGCCGGCCTCGGCGCCACCGCCCTGGCGCTGGTGCTGGGCACGCTGATCGCCTTCGCGGTCGTCCGGTACCGGTTCTTCGGGCGGCACGCCGTCTCCTTCGTCGTCGTCCTGCCGATCGCACTGCCCGGCATCGTCACCGGAATCGCGCTCAACTCCGCCTTCGGTACGGTCCTCGAACCGCTCGGCGTGGGGCTCGGGCTGTTCACCGTGGTCGTCGGGCACGCCACCTTCTGCATCGTGATCGTTTTCAACAACGTCGTCGCCCGGCTGCGCCGCACCTCCGCCGGGTACGAGGAGGCGGCGATGGACCTGGGCGCGCACACCTTCCGGGCCTTCGTGGACATCACCTTCCCGCTGGTGCGCTCGGCGCTCCTCGCGGGCGGACTGCTCGCGTTCGCGCTGTCCTTCGACGAGATCGTGGTGACCACCTTCACGGCCGGCCCCGGCATCCAGACCCTGCCCGTCTGGATCTTCGAGAACATGACCCGGCCGCAGCAGGCCCCGGTGGTGAACGTGGTGGCCGCGGTGCTCGTCCTGCTCTCCGTGATCCCCATCTACCTCGCCCAGCGCCTGTCGTCGGACACCGCGGCCGCCGCGGGGAGGGCGGGCGCACGATCGGCCGGTGCATGAACGTTCGCCGTGAGGCGTGCGGCCGGCCGTGCCTGCCTCGGCACTCGCGGTCGGCGACGCCCGCGGTCAGTCGGTCAGGGGCCGCCACCGGTCTTTCCAGGCCGGGTCGATGCCGCTGAGCCACACCAGCCTCCCACCGACCAGACCGGGCTTGTCCCGGGTGGCCAGGGCGGGCGCTTCGAGCATGTCGGCGGCTTCCTCCAAGTAGGTGACCAGGGTGTCGAGTTCGTCGCCGGGGCCTTCGTGGTAGCGGGACCAGCGCCCCAGGTAGCCGGTAGCGGCGTCCAGGTACAGGCCCGAGGTGCGGTCAGCCGGGCCCAGGGCGAGAACCGGGATCCAGGTCGGCTGCCACACCGTGATCCGTTCGTCCTCGGGGCGGTCGGTGTTGCGGGCGTCCTCGTGGGCCTGGAGGTCACTGTTCAACCGGTGGACGGCGGCCACCGCGTCCAGGGTCAGCAGGGCCTTGTTGCCCGGAAGGAATCCCTGGCCGTCGACCCCGTCGTCACCCGCCGTCAGCATCCACAGGACGTGCAGCTCGACAGGTATCCGGATGCCGAGGTCGCCCTCCAGTGCGGCGATGGCGGCGGGACCGACACCGGGGCGGAGCGCCGCGTACGAGTCGGGGGCGTTGTGCCGGAGCCAGCCGGTGATGCGACGCCAGGCATCGGCGACCTGCCGTACGGTGACCGCGGCGACGACAGGGTCGGCGGGCCGCGCCTGCTCCCGGTCCTGCTCCCGGTCCTGCTCCTGCTCCTGCTCCGGCCCATGGTCCTGGGCGTCCGTGGCGGGCTCGGCGGGCTCGGCGGGCTCGGCGGTGCGGGCCGGGCGCACGTACCGGATCTCGACCCGGTCGGACTCGCGGACATAGCCGATGAACAGGGCGGGACAGTCCTCGAACAGGTCGCCGTCGACCGTCACGGTGTAGACACCGGGCAGCTCCGAGGGCACGCCCAGGTCCGGGTCATCGGCCAGCTGACCGGCCACCACCTTCAGAGCGTAGGGAACACCGGTCCCCAACTGCGGGGCGGTGTCACGCACATGCTGAGAGACGTCGACGTCCACGGCCTGGTGCTCCTTGCGGGTCGAACGGAGGGCGATGTGCTGCACACAGTAGGACGACCGCGCCCGTCGCCGGACGGGTGGGCGGACAAGGGTCGTCTGCACGACCGCCTGCGCTGAGAACGGCCCGACCCCTCCGCCCAGCGCGCGGCCCGTACCACGCCGCCCGGGGCGGGCCGCGCGGGTGCGCACCGGAGCGGGCCGCACGGGTCGGGCCACCCGCACATCCGGAAGACGATCACGGCCATACTGGCAGGGCAGGAGTCCGGCAGTGCGGCGGGCATTCCGGCCGCGGCGCGGGAAGAGGATCGAGGAGGCAGGTCTTGCCACAGCACCGTCACGTCCGGCTGGGCGGCATCGACATGCACATCGCGGAGCAGGGCGAAGGGCCGCTCGTCCTGCTGCTGCACGGTTTTCCTGAATCGTGGTACTCCTGGCGGCACCAGATCGACGCCCTCGCCGCCGCCGGCCACCACGTGGTCGCACCGGACCAGCGCGGCTACGGAACCACCGACCGTCCCGACGGCGTCGACCAGTACTCGATCTTCCACTTGGTCGGCGATGTCGTCGCGCTCATCCGTGAACTCGGCGAGGAACAGGCCGTCGTCGTCGGGCACGACTGGGGCGCCGTCGTCGCGTGGCACACGGCGCTGCTGCGCCCCGAGATCGTGCGCGGGGTGGTCGGCATCAGCGTGCCGCCGCAGCCGCGCGGACCGCTGCCGCCGCTGACCGTCACCAAGCAGCGTTTCGGCGAGGGTTTCTACCAGAACTACTTCCAGGAGCCGGGAGTCGCGGAGGCCGGCCTGGGCGCGGACATCAGGGCCACCCTGCGGCTGGCCTACAGCGCCGTGCGCAATCCCGAGCCGACGGAAGGGTTCCTCGGCATGTTCGCCGAACCCGAGACGCTGCCGGCCTGGCTCACCGAGGAGGACCTGGCGGTCTTCGTCGAGCAGTTCACCGCGAGCGGCTTCACCGGCGGCCTGAACTGGTACCGCAACCTCGACCGCGACTGGGAGCTGACCGCCCCCTGGCAGGACGCCCCGATCACCCCGCCGTCGCTGTACATCAGTGGTGAGAAGGACGTCGTGCGCACCTTCTACGCGATGGACGACGCCGCGCGGGCGATCGTGCCGAACCTGCGGGGGATCGTCGACGTGCCTCAGTGCGGCCACTGGACCCAGCAGGAGCGACCCGAGGCGGTCACGGACGCACTGCTGGAGTTCTTGCGCGGCCTGTGAAATCCCGCCGGAGCGAAGGGAGTTGGCCCCGGGTGGCCGGGTGGCCGGGTGGCCGGGTGGCCGGGTGGCTGGGCGGCCGGGTGGCCGAAGGGGCGATGACGACACCGGTGGGCACGGTGTACGGCTTTGCCTGGGCGCCGCGCGCGTGATCGCCGAGCAGGGCGCCCCGGGCACGGGCAGGTCGGCGGTACGCGTGGCATGCCCGCGGGGTCCCTCCCACGCAGACCGGCGGGGCCGTACTACGGCATGCACGGCCCTTCCAGCCGTAGACCGGCCGACCACCTGCATACGTGTTTCCGCGGCCTCAGGTGTGTCAGGACGCTCCGACTCCGTGCAGCAGGGTGTCCACGACGACGTCGGCGGCCTGCCCGGGGCTCAGCTCCGGCAACTGCCGGGACACCAGGTGCACCAGCTGGGGCAGGAGCGCGCCCACCCATCCCTCCGGGAGCCCGGGGCGCAGTAGTCCCTCGTCGGTGGCGCGGCGCAGGAAGTCGTCGACCTCCCGGACGGACGTGTCGCGGCGTCGGCGGACGGTGTCGTCGGTGAGCATGCGGGTGAGGTCGACCGGCCAGGTGCGGTTGACGGTGATGATGTTCTCGACGTAGCGGTGCAGGGCGACGGCGACGGGTGCCTCGCGCAGCCGGGCGTCCTCGATGGCCTGTTCGATGGCTGTGAGCCGGGCTTCGTGGACGGCGGCGAGGAGGTCCTCGCGGGAGGCGAAGCGCCGGTAGACGGTGCGCCGGTCGACGCCCGCCTCGGCGGCGATGCTCGCGATGCTCGCGCCGGGATCGGCGGCGAGCATACGTGCACCGGTGGTCATGACGGCTTGCAGATTGCGTGCTGCGTCGGCTCTCACCCTGGAAGGGTAACTCAGATGATGAGGATCAGAGCATTACAGCAACCCTTATGTGTAGCTAACAAGCGCAAGTGCTACATTGATGTGGCGCCTGGATGGCGCGTTCGAGCTGACTGAAACGAAAGCACCGGAAGAGAGAAAGCACGTGATCACCTACGACCGGCTTTTCATCGGAGGTTCCTGGGTCGAGCCGAGCAACCCGGAGCTGCTCGACATCGCCTCGCCGCACGACCGGTCGGTGGTCGGTGCCGCCGCACAGGCGCAGCCGGCGGACATCGACCGCGCGGTGGCGGCGGCGCGGGCGTCGTTCGACGCCGGTGTCTGGCGCGACACACCGCCGGCCGAACGGATCGCGGTCCTGCGCCGGTTCAACACGCTGCGCGAGGAGAACGCGGAGCAGATCGCGCACCTGATCTCGCTGGAGAACGGTTCGGCGGGGTGGTTCACGCGTGCCGGACAGCCCGGCCTGACCCGCCAGGCGAACGCCTATCTGAAGGCGGCGGAGGAGTTCGGCTGGGAGGAGACGCTGGTGCCCTCCGACCCGGCGTCCCCGGTACGCAGCGTGGTGCGCCGTGAGGCGGTCGGCGTCGTGGCCGCGGTGATCCCGTGGAACTCGCCGTTCTCCTCGGCCACCTCGAAGATCATCCCTGCCCTGCTGGCGGGCAACTCCGTGGTCCTCAAGGTGTCCCCGGAGAACTCGCTGAGCATGGGCTTCCTGGCCGAGCTGGTGGAGCGGGCGGGCCTGCCCGAAGGCGTGATCAGCGTGCTGCCCGCCGACCGGGAGACCAGCGAGTACCTGGTCTCGCACAAGGACGTCGACAAGATCGCCTTCACCGGCTCGACGCGCGCCGGCCGCCGCATCGCCGCCATCGCGGGCGAGCAGCTCAAGCGGGTCAGCCTGGAACTGGGCGGCAAGTCCGCCGCCGTCATCCTGCCGGACGCCGACATCGACAAGGCCGTCGCGGGGGTGAGGTTCGGCTCACTGCTCAACAACGGCGAGTCGTGCATCGCGCAGACCCGCATCCTGGCCCCGCGTGAGCGGTACGAGGAGGTCGTGACCGCGCTGACGGAACTGGTGGAGTCGTTGAAGGTGGGCGACCCGGGCGACCCCGACACCTTCATCGGCCCGATGATCCGCCCCGACCAGCAGGAACGCGTACGCAACTACATCCAGCTCGGCATCGACGAGGGCGCCCGCCTGGTCACCGGCGGCCCGCAGATCCCCGCGGGCCTGGAACAGGGCAACTACGTCACACCCACCGTCTTCGCCGACGTCGACAACTCCATGCGTATCGCCCAGGAGGAGATCTTCGGCCCGGTCCTGGTCGTCATCGCCTACGACGGGGAGGACGACGCCGTCCGCATCGCCAACGACTCCGAGTACGGTCTCTCCGGTGGCGTCTGGTCCGCCGACGAGGAGCACGCGCTGGCCGTCGCCCGCCGCATCCGCACCGGCACCCTCACGGTCAACGGCGCCTCCGTCGCCTTCGACGGCCCCTTCGGCGGCTTCAAGGCCAGCGGTATCGGCCGGGAGTACGGCGTGGTCGGCCTCGGTACCTACACCGAGTACAAGACCATCACCGTCTGACCCGGCTCCCTTGGGCCGGCCCCCGGCCCCGTCCCCCGACCCGGCCGCCTCCGTCGCCGGCAGGGCGACGGCGACGGGGGCGCCGGTCGCGGGCGACGCCGGAGCGGTGTCCGTCAGAAGACCGCCAGCGGATTGACCGGGACGCCGGTCAGGCCGTGGATGCGCGGCGGTGCCACCGTGAGCAGGAAGGCGTAGCGGTTCGACTCCGCGCAGACAGCGGCCAGTTCCGTCAGCTCCGCGACATCGATCAGGGGCATGCCCAGCAGCGGCAGAGCGACACGGTGCAGCGGTCCGGGAACGGCGGGATCCAGCGGCGGGTGGGCGTCGCCGAGGTCGCCTGCGTACAAGGACACGCCGCGCCGGTGCATCCAGCGCACCGCGTCCAGGCTGATGCCCGGCATCGGCCTGGCGGGGTCGATGGCGTAGACCCACCCGCAGCGCACCACCAAGGCGTCCCCGGACTCCAGCCGTACGCCCTGGCGGGCCTCGGCCGCTTCGAAGTCCGCCGAGGTGATCGGGTGCCCCATGGGCAGCGGACCGTCGAAGGCCAGGTCGAGCAGGACACCCCGGGTGGCGATCCCGGCGGCGAACGCCGCCGTGGAACCGTGCAGCACGCCGGCCGGTGTCACGCTCTCCGCGAGGGGACGCCCCGGGTAGACCTGGCCGTCCACGATCTGGTGCGCCAGGGCGTCCAAGTGGGTCGAGCGCACATGGTGGTTGGCGACCAGCATCATGTCCGCTGTCGCGGGTGCGCCCCCGGTGTACTGCATCAACTGCTGGACCGGCGAGACGTCGCGGGTGGTGGGCGCGAAGGGCCCGCTGACGAGCGGTGCCGGCTGGATCGGCTGGGCCAGCGAGACCGCTCGCCCGGTACGGGCCTCCGCGGCGCCCCTGGCTCGGGCCTCCTCGGTGATCAGGTTGAGCGTGCCCAGCTCGTCGTCCGCACCCCATCGGCCCCAATTGCTGGGGAATTCTGGCTCGTTGGCCGGTCCGGTGACGTCGTTGTGCGGTTCCGTACTCATGGCGGTGAACCTACCCGAGCCGCCCCCGGCCCCCGCACCACCCGCACCACCGGGCCCGGGGCCGGGCGCCCTTCCCGTGGGTGTGCCGCGGCCCCGTCGCCCATCGCCGCCGCGGGCGGACGCCGGACACTGCCCCGCGACAGTCCCGGTCACCGACTGCCCGGGGCGGTCCGAAGCCGGCGTCAGTCCACGGACGCTTCGACGATCGAGAAGACGGTCGAGGTGGGCACCACGCCGTCGAAGGCGAACCCGGCCCGTTCCAGCAGCGTGCGGAACTCCGGCTCGGTCCGCTCCCGGCCCGGCAGCATGCCGAGCATCGTCAGGTCCACCATCTTCATCATGTGGGGCGTGTCGCCCGGCGGGATCACGCCCTCCAGCACCAGCAGGCGGGCGCCCGGGTTCGCGGCCTTCCGGATCGACTCCAGGATGCGTACGGCGGAGTCGTCGTCCCAGTCGTGCAGGACGAAGCTGAGCACGTAGACGTCGGCCGTCGGCACCGACTCGAAGAAGTCACCCGCCGTGAACGTGATCCGGTCGTCCAGGCCCCGTTCCGCGAGGTGTGCGGTGGCCGCCGGCTCGACCGGCGCAAGATCAAGGATGACGCCCGTACGCTCCGGCCGCTCCGCGATCAGTTGCACCAGCACCGAACCGTCGGCGCCGCCGATGTCCGCCACGACCCGGCCGGGCGGGAGGTCGTACCCGTCGAACACGCCCTCCCGCAGAGCACCGGTCACGTTCGCCATGGCGCGGGTCATGAGCGCCGACCGCTCCTGGTCCTCGGACAGCCACTCGAAGAACGGCTTGCCGAAGTACTGCGTCGCCCCCGGCACGCCGGACCTGACCGTCTCCAGCAGACCGCCGAACGGGCCGTAGTGCGTCTCCATCCACAGCTCGGCCGCGCCCGCCAGCGATGCCGGGTGGTCGCGGGACAGCAGCGCGCCCAGCGGCGTGGTGGCCACCAGATCACCCTCGCTGCGGAACACGCCGACCATGGTCAGCGTGCTGATCAGCCGACCGAGCGGGTCCGCCGACACACCGCTGTACTCCGCGAGGTCGGCGACGGTGCGGGGGCCGTCGTCCAGCAGGGTGCAGACATCCAGCTTCGCGACGACGTACAGCGCCTGCGAGACCTGGAAGCCTCCGAGCAACTGCGTCATCACGACGCCGGGCGGTGGGGTGGGTGCGGACATGCGCGGTCGGTCCTTCCGGGGAGAACGGTTACGCGTCCACCCTCGCAGCGGCCGGTTCCCGTACCGTTCACGTCCGATAGACGGCCAGTTCCCCGCTGATCGCCGCCGCCCTCGGGTCGTCGGTCTCCGCCGCCACCGCGAGCGCCCGCCGATAGGCGGCGTCGGCCAGGTCGTGCCGCCCCGCGTCGCGGTGCACGTCGCCCAGTGCGCGCAGCGCGACCACGGCGTGGGCGTGGGCGCCGAGCCGGAGGTAGCTGTCCGCCGAGCGGGTGAAGCTCCGCTCCGCCGCCTCGTGATCGCCGAGCCCGGCCTGCGCGCTGCCGAGCGTGTGCAAGGCGTCGGCCAGCGAGTACGGCCCGAGCTGGTCGCCGAGCGCGAGCGCCGCCTCGGCGTGTTCGAGCGCGGGGCCGAAACGGCCGAGCCGGACCTGGGACCAGCTCACCGCGTTGAGCGCCCAGGCCCGGTGCCTCGCCTCGGAGGCGAGTGGATACATGTCCAACAGGTCCTGCGCCAGCCTGAGTTGGGTCTCGTGCTCGACGGCGCGGTCCAGAACCCAGATCTCGAAGCGGTACGTCTCGGCCAGGAACTCCTTCGCCCCCGCCGCCTCGAACGCCCCGGCCGCCTGCCGTAGCCGCTCACGGGCGGTGGAGTACCGGCCCATGTTCGACTCCACGAGCGCCAGCCCCCGCAGGGAGTGCGCCTCGGCGAGCCCGTCCCCCAGGCGCCGCGCCGCCGCCAACCCGAGTTGCTGGGACGTCTGGAGGTGATGCCAGAGGCCGTGCCGGCTGAAGAAGTCGCGCAGCGCCCAGGCCAGCCGCCACGAGTGTTCGTCGAACCCGTCGCGGTGGGCGAGGTCGTGCGCGGCCAGCAGCGTCGGGTGCTCGTCGACGAACCACAAGGCGGCGTTCGGCGAGGGTGCCGAGACCACCACGCCCGGCAGCGCCGGCGGGAGCGCGATCCTCGGCCGGGCCGTGAAGACGGTCGCCATCGCCTGCTCCGCGGTGTGCAGGTGGTGGTCGAGCAGCCGGTGCACAGCCTTCCGGCGCTCCTGGTCGCCGGACCACGGCAGCTCGGAGGCGAATGCGCGGACCAGGTCGTGCGCGGCGAACCGGCCCGGTCGGTGCTCGACCAGCAGCGCCGCCTCGACCAGCGCGCGCAGCAGCGCTCGGGTCTGCGGCTCGGGCAGTGCCAGCATGCTCGCCGTCGCCGCGACGGTCACGTCCGGGCCGGGGTGCGCGCCGAGGACACGCAGCGCGTCCGCGGCCGCCGGTTCGAGCGCGCGGTACGACCAGGAAAGAACCGCGCGCACATCATCGGCACCGCCGAAGGCGTCCAGCGTGCCGTGCGCGTCGTGCAGTTCGGCGGCGATCGCGGACAGCGGCAGGTGCTCCTGTGCCACGGCCCGTGCGGCGACCACGGCCAGCGCCAGCGGCAGGCCACCGGTACCGGCGACGATCTCGCGGGCGGCGACCGGCTCGGCGCGCGCGCGGTCCGTACCGACCCGCGCCGCGAGCAGCGTCAGCGCCTCCTCGTCCTCCGGCGGTCGCAGCGCCAGCAGTCGGGCGCCGACGCGGGTGAGCAGCGTCGGGAGGGTCCCCCGGCTGGTGATGACGACCAGGCCGGGCCCGGCGCCGGGGAGCAGATCGCGCACCTGGTCGGCCCCGGCGGCGTTGTCCAGCAGGATCAGCAGCCTCCGCCCGGTGGTCAGCGTGCGGAACAGCCCGGCGCGGACCGCGGGATCGTCGGGCACGTCGGGGGGCGCGACCCCGAGTGCCTGGAGGAACCGGTCGAGGATCTCCCCGGGCGGCGTCGGTTCCCGTCCTGGGCCGAATCCGTGCAGGTCCGCGTAGAGGTGGCCGTCGGCGAACCGCTCGGCGATCCGGTGCGCACCGTGCAGCGCGAGCGTGGTCTTGCCGACCCCGGCCATCCCGGAGATCACCACGACGCCGCCGTCCGGCAGAGCCTCCATCCGCTCCAGTTCCTTCGCCCGACCGACGAACGCCGCGCTCGGGGCGGGAAGGTGCGCCGGTACGGAGGGGACGATGGGGGCGGGCGGCTGTGCCGGTACGGAGGGGGCGGCCGGGCCGGGCAGCAGCGTCTCGTCGGCGCGCAGGATCCGGCCGTACAACTCCTGCAACCGGGGATCCGGGTCCACCCCCAGGTCGTCGCGGAGCAGCTTCCGGCACTCCTGATAGGAGGCGATCGCGTCTGCCTGGCGGCCACACCGGTACAGCGCCGTCATCAGCAGCAGCCGCAGGTGCTCGTCCAGCGGATGGGCGTCCGCCAGCGACCGCAGTTCCGGCAGGATCCGCTGCTCGCGGCCCAGTTCGAGGTCGATCTCCAGCCGGCTGCGCAGCGCCGTCAGGTGCTGTCCGTCGAGCACCGGCCGGTGCCGGTCCGCGCCGGGGCCGGTCACGCCGGTCAGCGCGGGCCCACGCCACAGCGCCAGCGCCTCGCGCAGCCGGCCCCCGGCGGTGTCGAGGTCACCGGCGGCGCGCGCCCGGTCCGCCGCGTGGACGGCGAGGGAGAAGTCGTCCGCGTCGAGCATCCCGGGGGCGAGCGTGAGCGCGTAACCCCGCCGGGACGATGCGATGGCCGGCTCGCCGCCGAGCAGGCGGCGCAGATGGTGCACGTACTTGCGGATGACCGCGACGGCGCTGGCCGGTGCCTCCCCGTCCCAGATGTCGGCGGCCAGCGTGGTCGCCGACAGGGGTACGCCGCGGGCCAGCACCAGCGCGGCGAACAGGGCACGCTGCTGTGGTGGTCCGAGCGGCACCTCGGCCCCGTCACGCCGTACGGCGAACGGCCCGAGCACCTCCACCCGGATCATCCGGCACCTCCCTCGGCCCGCGGCATGCGCACATTCTCGTCCACCGCCGGATGATCCATGTGCGCGGGCAACGCGCGGCCCCGCTCCGACTCGACGGCGTTGGTCATAGGGTCTGTTGCGAGAGTGGATCAAGGCATTCGGGTGTGTATCGAAAGTCCTGCCCGGCACGCCCGCTGCCGCGTCGGGCTGTTCGAGTACGCCCAGTACGAGGGCGGCCCTCCGCCGTGCGACGTAGGTCCGCCGCCGGATGTGGCAGGGCGCCGCGCGCCATAACCTCCCCGCATGACGGCAGTTGACTCTCAGCCCAGCGGTCCCCGTGGCGCGGAGCAGCGCAAGCGTGAGGCGCTTGAACGGCTCGCGCGGGACAACGACGTATGGGTCGCCACGGCCGACGCCACCGGCGAGCCGTGCCTCGTTCCGCTGGCCTTCTGGTGGGACGGCGAGGCGGTGTGGCTGTCCACCCGCGACACCAACCCGACCGGGCGCAACCTGTGCTCCTCGGGCCGGGTCCGGCTCAGCTTCGGCCATACCCGGGACGTGGTCCTGATCCACGGCACCACGCGCATGCTGACCCGCGAGGAGCTTCCGGCCGAGGTCGGCGACGCCTTCGCCGCCAAGGACGGCTGGGACCCTCGCGAGGACCACCCCTCGTACGTGTTCTTCCAGGTCACCCCGCACGTGCTGCAAGCGTGGGGAACCGTTTCCGAGATGGCCGGACGGACCCTGATGCGCGACGGGAAGTGGCTGGTCTAGACGACCGCCATCAGCGGCATGCGGACCGCCGGGGGCAGCGGTGGGATGACCGGCTCGGCCCGCATGCCCTGGATCAGCAGCGCGGCGAAGCGGCGCGAGGCGGCCACCGCGGTGGCGGGGGAGGCGGTCCGGATGCCCCCGTTCGCCATGAACACCATGACCAGGTCGTCCAGGACGAACTCCGGGCGCAGCTTGCCCGTCGCCTTGGCCCGGCGGGCGAGTTCGGCGACCTTGCCCAGCGTCTGTTCCCGGGCCGCGGCGAAGTCGATCGCGCGGGGGAAGGCCGAGAGGAACGCCGCGGTGAAGCCCCGGTCCCGCGCGTGCATCTCACACACCCTCTCGATCACCCGGCAGAAGCCGTGCCAAGGGTCCGGATCGGCCAGCCCCTCGTCGACGAGGGCGGCGCAGACCGCCATCTGTTCGGAGAACACCTCGGTGACCAGCGCCGCCTTGGTGGGGAAGTGCCGGTAGAGGGTTGCGGGGCCGACCTCGGCACGCCGCGCGACCTCGCGCATCGCCACGTCCAACCCCTGCTCGGCGAAGATCGCGCGGGCGACACCGAGGATGCGCTCGCGGTTGTCCCGGGCGTCGGAACGCAGGGAGTGCGGCTCATGGTTCGTCACCGTTCTCACTGTAGCCAAACGGACGGGGTGTTCCGATGGCGTCCGATGCCATACAGGTACTCGGGGTCCGGTGCCGTATGGGTACGCGGCGTCCGGTGCCGTGTGGGCACTTGGCGTCCGGCGCCGGTGGTCGCTGTGGTCGTGCTCCGGGTCGGCACCGGCGGGTGGCGGCCTCGTCCCGCGGTCGCCCGCGGGACCGGTTCCCGGTTCAGGGCGTCACGATGCCGTGCAGGAGCAGGTCGATGAGACGGGAGGCCAGCTCACGCTGTTCCTCGCTGGCGGCCATGAGGCTGATCCCGCCGAGGCCCATCAGCACGTCCTGGGCATCGACCCCTGAGCGCGCAACGGACTGGTCCGCCAGAGCCGTGAGCAGATGGGTGATGGCGTCGGCGAGCAGCGCCCGGGTGTGCAGTCTCTCGCTGTCGTCGGTCAGCACCACGGCCAGCGCGTCGGCCATGCCCTGCTTGGCGGCCATGAAGTCGATGAACTGCTCCATCCAGGTCCGCAGCGCGTCCACCGGCGGCAACGTCGTCGTGAGGTGCGGTGCCACCTCGCACAGACGCTGCACTTCCTGCCGGTAGACCGCCTCGATCAGCAGTTCTTTGGACGGGAACCGGCGGTAGAGCGTGCCGACGCCGACGCCGGCCACGCGGGCGATGTCCTTGACCGAGGCACCCGCCCCCTCGCGGGCGAAGGCGGCCGCCGCCGCCTCCAGCAGTCGGTCCTCGTTGCGTTGCGCGTCGGCGCGCAGCGGCCTGCGGTGCCGCGCTGCGCCCCCCTCGTGGCCGGTCACCCGTACTCCCTTTCCCTCCGCACTTGCAAGCGGAACCGGTTCCGCTTACTGTCGAACCGGAACCAGTTCCGGATAGCAGCGTACGGCGGGCCCGTGCCCGCGTGCCACGGGCCACGCGGCGCACCGCCCCGATTCCGCCGCGCCCCGATTCCACCGCCTTCATGTCCACCACTTCCACCGCCCGCACGGAGAACCACATGGCTGACGACCTCATCACGACCCCCTTCGGTGCGCGGACGACCGCCGTCGAGGTGCTGGCCGGCATCGACCTCAGCGGCAGCCGTGCCGTCGTCACCGGGGGAGCGTCCGGCATCGGACGCGAAACCGCGCGTGTCCTGGCCACCGCCGGCGCCGAAGTCGTCATCGGCGTCCGCGACCTGGCCGTAGGCGCGCGGGCCGCCGAGGAGATCGCCCCGGCGGGCGGTCCGGGATCGGTGCGCGCCGCGCTGCTCGACCTCGCCGACCGGACCTCGGTAAGCGCCTTCGTGGCGGCATGGCGGGGGCCGCTGCACATCCTGGTCCTCAACGCCGGCGTGATGGCCTCGCCACTGGAGCGGACGGAGGAGGGCTGGGAGATGCAGTTCGCCACCAACCACCTCGGCCACTTCGCCCTCGCCACCGGCCTGCACGGCGCCCTGGCGGCGGCCCACGGCGCGCGCGTGGTCGCCGTCAGCTCGGTCGGCCACGTCAACGGCGACGTGTTCTTCGACGACATCAACTTCGAACAGCGTCCCTACGATCCATGGGCGGCCTACAGCCAGTCCAAGACCGCCAACGTCCTGTTCGCCGTCGAGGCCGCCCGTCGTTGGGCGCCCGACCTGATCGCCGTCAACGCGCTCAACCCCGGCCGGATCACCAGCACCCGCCTCGGCCGCCACATCGCGGACATCTCCGACAGCCCGGCCTCCTTCGACCCCACCAGCACCGACGTGTCCTGGAAGAACATCGAGCAGGGCGCCGCGACCTCGGTCCTGCTCGCCGCCTCCCCGCTGGTGGAGGGCGTGACCGGACGGTACTTCGAGGACTGCGACGAGGCCGGCCCGCACCGGCCCGGTGTGCGCCGGGGAGTGGCCGCCCACGCCGTGGACCCGCACAACGCGGGCCGCCTGTGGCAGATCTCCCTCGACCTGCTCGCCGGCGCCGCGGGCTCCGCGGCCGACGAAGCGGCGGCTGTCGAGCTTTGACCGGGCGGCGCCGGGGCCGCCCGTCCATGAGATGCCCGGCGTGGCAACGAGGTGAGAGTCCGCCCCCGCCCAGGTGGCGCAGGAGCCACTCACCCGCCGTACCGCCGCCCACCCGCCGTACCGCCCTACCGCCGGACGGCCTGCTCAGGATTCTGGACGAGACGGATGCCAACGAGGCACTGACCACCGGCCCGTCGATCACCCGGGTCCGGTGTGGAGGCGCGGCCCGGTGATCGACAGGGTGCCGCCGAACTGGGCGAGAGGGGACACGGCCGCGTCGGTGAAGGTGATCGTGCGGGTGGCGGCGGCCTGGTGCGCCAGCCAGGTGGGTACGGCGTCGGGGGTGATGGCGACGGTGCGGTCCGCGGGGAGCGGGGCGCCGCCGAGGGCCGTGACCCTGCCGGACAGCTTGCGGACGTAGAGGGTCACCACGCCGTCGTTGCCGGGGCCCGTGAGCGTGGACGTGGTTCCGGGTCCCGCCGACAGCCGCAGCGCCGTGCGTCCGCCGTCCGTGGCCAGATCGAGGGCGGCGGCGTCCACCGAGCGCGCGGTGAACTTCAGTACCCGGACGGACCCGGCTGTGGTGCGCACGGTGACCACGCCGTGGAAGTGGAGCGAGCGGAGGACGAGCCGGTCGGCGCGCAGGACCCACGAGGTGTTCGCGGGGCGGGCGGGCAGCCGGTCGAGGGGCGCGGGGGAGGGCGTCGCCGAGGGCTCGGTGGTGGCCGGCCGGGTGTTCGCGGAGGTGTGTGCGGAGGTGTGCGCAGTGGGTGCGGACGGCCGGCCGGGGCCGGGGAGGAGCGGCGAGGCAGGGTCCGGGACGGTGCTCGTGGCGGACGGTGTGGCGTCCGGCTCCGGTGGTGCGGTGGGAATGGGGCGCGGGAGGAGGCTCGGCAGCGTCATGGGTCTGTCGGTGTCGCCACGGGGGGAGAAGGGGTCGGCCGGTCCGGGGGTGGGGAAGTGCAGGGCCAGGGGTACGACGGCCACGGCGAGCGCGCACGCGAGGGGCCGGGGCCGGGGCGAGCCTGTGGACCGCGTGCTGTGGTGGTCAGTCGCCACGTCGGGAATCTCCCGTGGGAACGGCCTTGGAGGCGCGGTTGGTCGTTGCTGTCGTTGCTGTCGTTGCTGTCGTAGGTGTCGTAGGTGTCGTAGGTGTCGTAGGTGTCGTAGGTGTCGTGGGTGTCGTGGGTCCGGTGGGGTCGGGCGGGATCCAGGAGCAGGCGAGGGAGCCGCCGAGCAGGCCGAAGGCCAGCCCGAGGAAGAGGCCACCGAAGTTCGCGACGGGAAAGGAGACGAGGGTGAGCAGGAGGGTGGCGATCCCGGCGAACACGCGCAGGTGCCGGCGGTACCAGAGGGTGAGGCCCTGGGTGATGAGCAGCATCCCGATGATCAGGGATCCGGCTCCGGAGGTGGTCGACAGGGCCAGCGGGATCCCGGCCAGGTCGAGGTGCGCGTAGGGCCAGTACAGGATGGGCAGCCCCGCCAGCAAGGTGAAGAGACCGGCCCAGAAGGGACGTTCACCGCGCCAGGTTCTGAACCTGTACCGGGCGTGTGCCGCTGTGCCGTGCGGTCGGGGGTGCCTGCGGAAGTAGCTGGTGATCACGTGTCGTCCTGATCAGCGGTGCGGTCTGCGCCGGGGGCCGTGCACGGCGGGTGCGGGAGTCCGGTCGGGGCGTTCGGCGGACGGGGGTCAGAAACATGCGTGGTCGCCCTGCGTGATCTCCACACGCAGGCCGGGAACGTTGAACGTGCCGGCGGAGACCGCGACGGCGGTCACCCGTACGTCGGTCAGGGAGACGGAATCGGCCTGCTGCCCGAAGCCGCTGGGGTCGAAGAAGCGCGAGTCGCGGTCGCCCGGGTCGATCGGCCCCTTGGTGATCTCTCCCTGTGCGATGCCGATGTCGACGCCCTTGAAGTTCGCCTGCCCGGCTGCCTCGAAGGTCGCGTCGAGGAACATGTTCGACGCTTCGGCCGGACGGTCGTTGCCGCCGGTGACCTTCAGTGTGTGCGAGCCCAGGCCCGGGATGTCGATCGGTACGGATTCGCACAGCCCGCCGATGGTGGCGTGCCGGGCTCCGGTGACCAGGACCGGCACCTTCTCGCCCTTCTTGGCCACGTCCACCATGCCGTAGATGCTCAATCCGCGGGCGGTCAGTGTGTCCGCGGTGACCTGGAACCTCTGGCCGGAGATGAGGAAGGAGGCGGCGAGCACGCCCTGGGCCATGGCGATGCCGAGGGTGGCGCAGACCGCGACGGCGGGCACGAGGATGGTCGCGAAGCGCCGCCAACGGGTTCTGCCGACGTGGTGCGGCATCCCGTCTCCTTCGTTGGAAATGAGCCCGTCCGGATCCCCTGTGAGAGGGACATGTTTCTGTTGTCCGGTACGGATCCTAGGCTTCCGTGTGGGTCAACCGGCTGCATGTCAGGACCGCCGTGCGGGTGATGCAACTTCTACTGGGCCTTTCGGGGGACAGCCGGTGCCGGGCCGTTCGAGTGGTGCGAGGCCGGGTGTCGGTCAGGGCGGCGGGGCGGGCGGTTCGTGACGGTTGTCCGCGCCCGCCGTCGTCGTACCCGCCCGGTCGGCGATCCAGGCCCGCGCGTCCTCCAACGCCCGGTCCAGGGGGTCGAACACGGCGCCCTCGGCGGGGACGACTCCGCCCGGACTCAGGTCCCCGTCGATGCCGGTCATCCGCAGCACGCGGCCGAGGCCGGGTGTGACGCCCGCGAGGATCAGCCGTCCGCCAAGGAAGCGGGCCTGGCGGGCCGCTTGCGCGCAGTACAGCAGCAGGGAGAGGACCGCGCCGAGCACGATGGCCTGCTGGAGGGGGAGTTGCGTGGTGGCCAGGAAGGTCAGCACCATCGCCGCGCAGGACAGCGCCGGGGTGCGCAGCACCAGCAGGATGTCGTGCCGCTTGCCCCGGATCAGCTCGCCGCCCACCAGCAGGATCAACCCGGCGGCGAAGCAGTCGTCGCACCGGCGCCCGGCCCGGCGGCCCGTCGGTCCGGGCGCCGGGTGGCCGGCGCCCCGCCGAGCAGTCGGCTCACGGGGTGACGATGGCGAAGTCCGGGTCCGCGGTGCCGAGGTGACCGAGGAGTTCGGTGAGTCTGCCGGGGTCACCGGAGATCTTGACGGTGTCCCGGCCCGCCAGGTCGGCCGGGCCGACCGTGCCGAGCAGGACGGCCCGCAGGTCGCTCTCGGCGAGGGTGACCTCGATGTCCGGGTCGGCCGCAGCGGGCCCGGTGCCGGTGACGTGGGTGAGGACGCCGTTGTGCAGCCGCTGGGTGTGCTGCTCGCCGTCGGTCAGGTTCCAGCGGACGGTGATGTCCGCGTCCCAGCTGCGCGGGCCGTCCACCCGGATGGCCAGGGCGTCGAAGAGTTGGTCCAGGGAGAGGGCTGCCACCACGTCGGGCGAGGCGGTGACGGTGGGCGTGCCGACCGAGCCGTGACGCAGTTCGTGGGCGCCCATGAGGAAGAAGTTCCGCCAGGTGCCGTTCTCACTGCCGTATCCGAGCTGTTCGAGCGCGTCGGCCTGCAAGGTGCGGGCCTCGGCGTTGCCGGGGTCGGCGAACACCACGTGGTCGACGACCTGGGCCACCCAGCGGAAGTCACCGTCCTCGAAGGACCGGCGGGCGCGGCGCAGGACTTCGTCCGCGCCGCCCATGAACTCGACGTACCGCTGCGCCGATTCGACCGGCGGGTGCTCCCACAGATGTGCCGGGTTGCCGTCGAACCAGCCCAGGTAGCGCTGGTAGACCGCCTTGGTGTTGTGGCTGACGGAGCCGTAGTAGCCGTGGGTGTGCCACGCCCGCTCCAGCGCCGGGGGCAGTCGCATCTGCTCGGCGATCTCCAGACCGGTCAGGCCCTGGTTGAGCATGCGCAGGGTCTGGTCGTGGAGGTAGGCGTACAGGTCGCGCTGCTCGCTCAGGAACTCGATGACGTGTTCGCGGCCGAAGGTGGGCCAGTGGTGCGAGGCGAACGCCACGTCACTCGATCCCGCGAAGAGATCGATGGCCTCGGTGAGGTAGCGCGCCCAGACCCGGGGGTCGCGGACCTCCGCGCCCCGCAGGGTGAGCAGGTTGTGCAGGTTGTGGGTGGCGTTCTCCGCCATGCACAGCGCGGCCCGGTCGGGGAAGTGGATGTTCATCTCCGCGGGTGCCTCGGTGCCGGGGGTCAGCTGGAAGACCATCCGGACTCCGTCGACGGTCTCCGTCTGCCCGGTATGGGTGATGTCCACGGTCGGCGGGATCAGCCCGACCGCACCGGTCGAGGTCGTCTGTCCCAGGCCCGCACCGACCTGCCCGCGCCCGCCCTTCGGCAGCGCCGCGCCGTACATGTAGGCGGCGCGGCGGCTCATGGCCGTACCCGCGTAGACGTTCTCGCTGACCGCGTGCTCCAGGAACCCGTGCGGCGCGAACACCGGCACGCCGCCCGCGACCTCCGCGTCGGTGACGACACCGCGTACCCCGCCGAAGTGGTCGGCGTGGCTGTGGGTGTAGAGCACGGCGCTCACCGGGCGGTCGCCGCGGTGGGAGCGGTACAGGGCCAGCGCCGCGGCCGCGGTCTCGGCGCACAGCAGCGTATCGATCACCAGGATGCCGCGGTCGCCCTCGACGATCGTCATGTTCGACAGGTCGAAGCCGCGCACCTGGTAGATGCCCTCGGCCACCTCGAACAGGCCGTGGTCGGAGCAGAGCCGGCTCTGCCGCCACAGGCTCGGATTGGCCGTGTCCGGGCAGTCCTTGCCGAGGAACCCGTAGGCGTCGAGGTCCCACACCGCACGCCCGTCGCGGTCCCGGATCACGCTTTCCTCCGCCGTGCCGAGGAAACCTCGCCGCGCGTCCTTGAGGTCCTGGGTGTCGTCGAAGGCGAACCGCTGTCGCACCGCCGCGTTGGCCCCGGAGATCTGCTGCTCGGCGGGCTTGGCGTCAAGGGTCTGGGACATCGGGATCTCCCTGCGGGCGGCGTGCGAGGACCGGCGAAACCGGCGGTCACGGACACCCACCACCCTTGACCGGCTTCGCCGGCGGCACGATCGGGCGGACGCCATTCGGGTAGCCGGCGGTGACCGGCCGGTCCGCGGCGGAAGCGCCGGTGACCGGCCGGTCCGCGGCGGAGGCGCCCGCGGCCGGACCTCATACCGGCTGGAAACCGCTCCGCGGTCGCTGGACGACGTGGACCAGGGGAGCGAGCGTGGGTTCGGCCGCCGCCTGGCGGAGGGCGTCGCGCAGGGCGGTGTTGTGGGTGGGGCGGGCCTCCTCCAGCAGGCGCAGGCCGGCGTCGGTGACGTCGGTGTAGATGCCGCGGCGGTCGGTGGGGCACAGGTAGCGCGCGAGCAGGCCGCGTTCCTCCAGCCGGGTCACCAGCCGGGTGGTGGCGCTCTGGCTGAGGACGACGGAGTCGGCGACCTGCCGCATCTGCAGATGCCCGCCCTCGCCGTCGTGCTGGCGGCTGAGCACGTCCAGCAGCGAGTACTCGCGCGCACTCAGCCGGTGTGCGCTCTGCAACGCGCGTTCGACGCTGCTCTCGATGCGTCCGTGCAGCAGTGAGAGCGCGGACCAGCTGTGCGCCAGCGCGGTCAACGCGGGGTCGGTGGCGGTCATGAACAGCTCCCTGGGTCCGGTCGTACGAGCGGAGGCCCCGGCCGGAGCTTGCCGCCGTACCACAATCACTCTCATCACTATACCCGCGTTTGCAATAGACGGCGCATGCAACTATTGTCCATGCGTGTAAGGCGCTCACGCATCTTCCCCTCCCGCATGTCAAAGGACCCTCGTCATGCCGCTCGCACTGCTGGCCCTCGCCATGGGGGCCTTCGGAATCGGCACCACGGAATTCGTGATCATGGGGTTGCTGCCCCAGGTCGGCGCGGACCTCGGCGTGTCCGTACCGACGGCCGGTTTCCTGGTCACCGGCTACGCCCTCGGCGTCATGTTCGGCGCACCGATCATGACCGTCCTCGGGACCAGGATCTCCCGCAAGAACATGCTCATGCTGCTCATGGGCCTGTTCATCCTCGGCAACCTCATCTCGGCCGTCGCCCCGGTCTTCGCCGTCATGCTGATCGGCCGCGTGGTGGCCGCACTGGCCCATGGCGCCTTCTTCGGCATCGGCTCCGTCGTCGCCGCCGAACTGGTGGCGCCGGAGAAGAAGGCCGGTGCCATCTCCCTGATGTTCACCGGTCTGACCGTGGCCAATGTCGTCGGCGTGCCCCTCGGCACGTTCGTCGGCCAGAGCGCCGGCTGGCGCGTGACCTTCCTGATCGTCGCGGGCCTCGGTGTCCTCGGCCTGGCCGGCGTCGCCAAGCTCGTCCCCGACGTGCCCAAGCCGCAGGGCGTGCACCTGCGGCACGAGGTAGCCGCCTTCAGGAACGTCCAGGTCGTTCTGGCCATGGCCATGACGGTCCTCGGCTTCGGAGGCGTGTTCGCCGCCATCACCTACATCGCGCCGATGATGACCGAGGTCAGCGGCTTCGCGGAATCCTCCGTCACCTGGCTGCTGGTGGTCTTCGGGCTGGGCATGGTGGCGGGCAACCTCGCCGGCGGCCGTTTCGCCGACCGCAAGCTCATGCCCATGCTCTACACCGCGCTGGGCGGCCTGGCGCTGGTCCTGCTGCTGTTCACCTTCCTGGCCTCCGGCAAGGCCGCTTCCGTGGTGGCTGTCTTCCTCATCGGCGCCTTCGGCTTCGCCACCGTGCCGCCGTTGCAGAAGCGCGTCCTGGACCACGCCCACGGCGCGCCGACGCTGGCCTCGGCGGCCAACATCGGTGCCTTCAACCTGGGCAACGCCCTGTCCGCCTGGCTCGGCGGCCTGGTGATCTCCGCCGGCCTCGGCTACGCCGCGCCCAATGCCGTCGGGGCCGTCCTGGCCGCCGCCGCGCTGGTCCTGGCGGTCCTCTCGCACCGACTTGAGCTGCGGAGCCCCGGCGCCACCGGGGATTCGGCCCCGGCGGGCCCCGACCGCGCTGCGGTTTCCGCCCGCGCTGCGGTTTCCGGCCACGGCAGGCCCGGCACCCATGCCGATCCCGCCGCGGCTTCCGATCGGCGCGTCGCTTCCGTCCCGGTTTCCGGCGGTGGCGTCGCTTCGGCCCCGGTTATCGACGGTGGCGTCGCCTCCGCCACGACCGGAGTCATCCGCTCCTGATCACCCGTACCGGCTCTCCCGTCTCACCCTCCCCTCTCGCCTTTCTCCCCGCTCTCTCCGCTCTCTCCGACCGACCTGCCCGCGGACCGTCGGTGGCCTGCTCCGGAAGCTTCCGCTCAGGCCCCCGTCCAGGCCCTCGTTCAGGCCCCCAGTAACCGCACCACCGAATTCGAAGAAGGACCCCTGATGACTTCCGTACCGAACGTGACGCTCAACAACGGCGTGACCATGCCGCAGCTGGGCTTCGGCGTCTTCCAGGTCCCCGACGAGGAGACCACCGCCGCGGTCGCCGCCGCCCTGGAGGCCGGCTACCGCAGCATCGACACCGCCGCGATCTACGGCAACGAACGCGGCGTCGGCAAGGCCATCGCCGCCGCCGGCCTGCCCCGCGAGGAACTGTTCGTCACGACCAAGCTGTGGAACGCCGACCAGGGACACGACCGGACCCTGGCCGCGTTCGACGCCTCCCTGGACAAGCTCGGCCTCGACCACGTCGACCTCTACCTCATCCACTGGCCCACCCCGGCCCGCGACTTGTACGTGGAGACCTACCAGGCCCTGGAGGAGATCCTGGCCGATGGGCGGGCCCGCGCCATCGGCGTCTCGAACTTCCAGGTCCCGCACCTCCAGCGGCTCCTGGACCACACCGGTATCACCCCGGCGGTCAACCAGGTGGAGCTGCACCCCGGCCTTCAGCAGACCGCGCTGCGCGCCTTCCACGCCGAGCACGGCATCGCCACCGAGGCATGGAGCCCCCTGGCCCAGGGCGCGGTGCTCGGGGACGAGGCGATCGTGCGAATCGCCGCGGCGCATGGCGTAACCCCGGCGCAGGTCGTCCTGCGCTGGCACCTGCAGAGCGGCAACATTGTGATCCCGAAATCCGTCACCCCCGACCGCATCCGGCAGAACCTCGACGTCTTCGGCTTCGGCCTCACCGACGCCGAGATGACCGCCCTCACGGGCCTCGACCGGGGTCTGCGCACGGGCCCCGACCCCGACACCCTCAACTGACGACCGCCCCGGAGCGCCGGTACCGAGACAGCCGCTCCTCGCCTCGACGACGGGAACGCCTCATGCAGATCGATCTCTCCGGCCGTACTGCCCTGGTCACCGGTTCCACCCAGGGCATCGGCCTGGCCATCGCCGACGGCCTGGCCCGCGCGGGCGCCCGCGTCGTCGTCAACGGCCGCGGTGAGGAGCGCGTCGCGGAGGCCGTCCGCACCGTACGGGCCGAGTCCGGCAGCGACGACGTCACCGGCGCCGTGGGCGACCTGGCGACCGAGCGGGGCGCCGCCGCCGTACTGGAGGTGGTGCCCACGGTCGACATCCTCGTCAACAACCTCGGTATCTTCGGCGCCGCCATGCCACTGGAGATCGACGACGACGAATGGCGCCGCTACTTCGAAGTCAACGTGCTCTCCGCCGTCCGGCTCATCCGTGCCTACCTGCCCGCGATGAAGGAGCGGGGCTGGGGGCGTGTCCTCAACCTCGCCAGCGACTCGGCCGTGGCCATCCCCGCCGAGATGATCCACTACGGCATGACGAAGACGTCCCTGCTCGCCGTCAGCCGCGGGTTCGCCAAGGACGCCGCGGGCACCGGCGTCACCGTCAACTCCGTCATCGCCGGACCGACCCACACCGGCGGGGTCGAAGGTTTCGTCCGCGAACTCGTCGGTGACGAACTGCCCTGGGACGCGGCGCAGCACGAGTTCATGGTCAAGTACCGCCCGCAGTCCCTGCTGCAACGCCTCATCGAGCCGGAGGAGATCGCCAACCTGGTCGTCTACCTCGCCTCGCCCCACGCCTCGGCCACCACCGGCGGCGCCGTGCGCGCCGACGGCGGCTACGTCGATTCCATCCTGCCCTGAGCCCGGCGCCGCCCGATCCCGGGCCGGCGGTCACCAGCCACCAGCCACCAGCAACCAGCCACCCACCGGTCACCGGTCCCGGTCCCTGTTTCCTCCCTTCTCGCGGACTGCGGCACTTGCGGACGGCGGCACTTGCAGACTGTGGCACTTGCAGACTGTGGCTCCGGTGGCCGGTGGCCGGTGGCTCTCGCGGACGGTGGCGCCGAGCTGTTCACCATCACGTACGAAAGGGGGCTCCTGATGAGCCTCGAACACCTGCTGCCCGGCCCGCTGGGCTTCGGCACCGCCCCCATGGGCAACATGTTCCGCGCCATCCCCGAGGACGAGGCGCAGGCCACCCTGCGGGCCGCCTGGGACCAGGGCATCCGCTACTACGACACCGCCCCGTTCTACGGCGCCGGACTGGCCGAGATCCGGCTCGGCGAGATGCTGTCCCGGCAGCCGCGGGACTCCTTCGTCCTGTCCACGAAGGTCGGCCGTGTCGTCCACGACGAGGTGGAGGACCCCGCCACCCGCGACCTGGGCGAGAAGGGCGGCCTGTTCGAGCACGGCCGTCCCAACAGGATGACGGACGACTACAGCGCCGACGCCACCAACCGCTCCATCGAGGACAGCCTCCGGCGGCTGGACACCGACCGGCTGGACATCGTCTGGGTGCACGACATCGCCCAGGACTTCCACGGCGACCACTGGCTCGCCCAGTTCGAGACCGCCCGCACCGGCGCCTTCCGGGTCCTGGACGACCTGCGCGACCAGGGTGTGATCAAGGCGTGGGGGCTGGGCGTCAACCGAGTGGAGCCCGTCGAGCTGACCCTCGCCCTGGACGAGCCGCGCCCCGACGGGTTCCTCCTGGCCGGCCGCTACACCCTGCTCGACCATCACCGGGCGTTGCAGCGGCTGCTGCCCGCGGCGGTGGAACAAGGCGTCGACATGGTCGTCGGGGGCCCCTACAGTTCCGGGGTCCTGGTCGGCGGCACCCACTTCGAGTACCAGCCGGCCCCCGCGCACATCCTGGAGACCGTCCGGCGCATCCGGGAACTGGCCGAACGGTACGGCGTGTCCGTCAAGGCCGCCGCGCTTCAGTTCTCCCTCGCCCACCCGGCCGCCGTGGCCGCGATCCCCGGCGCCACCCGTCCCTCCCGCATCGCCGAGGACCTCGCGGCCCTGCGCGAGGAGATCCCCGTCGCCTTCTGGCACGACCTGCGGGAGGCCGGCCTGGTCGACCCGGCCGCCCCGCTGCCGGCCGGCGCCTGACCCGCACCCCACAAGACACAAGAACCCCAGCCCGACGCACGAAGGACCCGTCCATGGCATCCACTTCCGTCAGCCGCGTCGTCCCAGCCTCCCCCGATGAGGTCTGGAACCTGATCGGCGGCTTCCACTCCCTGCCCGACTGGCTGCCCTTCATCCAGGAGAGCGTTTCCGAGCAGGGTGGCCGCGCACGCCGACTGACCAGCGCCGACGGCGAAGTGATCATCGAGCAGATGACGGCGTACGACCTGCTGGAGCGCTCCTACAGCTACACCTTCCTGCGGACGCCGTTCCCCGTCACCGGCTACGAGGCCACCCTCCGCGTCCACGCCTTGCCGGGCAGGCCGGAGGCGGCCGAGGTCCAGTGGAGCGGACGCTTCGTTCCCGACGGCGTGACCGACGAGGAGGTCGAAGCCCTGTTCACCGGCATCTACCGGGACGGCCTCGACGCCCTGACCGCGGCGATCGAGCGGCGGTGAACGGCCTGTGACGGGGTCCGGCCGGACGTCCGACCGGACCCCGTCACCCTTGCGGTGAGTGGAGAACCGGGGCCGTTCGCAGGAGCTGATTCTCCGCGCGAGACCGCTCCGCCCCGTGGCGTGGTCAGCCCGGCACTCGAATGCGTCGATGCGTCGATGCGTCAATGCGTCGAAGAATCCTTCATCCATGATGCGGTATGTACAATGCAAGGATGCTTCGGCCTCTCCGTTCGTGCAGGAAAGTCTGCACGAACGAGTAGGCAAGGCGTACACCGAGCTCATGGAAGGCTGGATCACTGTGATGAAGCAGACGGACCATGAGTTGATCCTCAAGGCGCTTGAGGCCGAACCCGGCCTGAGCTTTCACCTGAGGCGGGCGGAGCAGGCGCTGGTGGCCCGCCGAGCCGAACTCTCCCGTGACCTCGGTCTGACCGTCCCGCAGTGCAAGACGCTCAGCTACCTCCTGGGTGGCGTGGAGAAGTCGCCCACGCAGTTGTCCCGTGAGGCGCTGGTCACCTCGCAGACGATGAACAGCATGATCAAGAAGCTGGAGTCGATGGGGCTGGTGGAGCGCAGGATCTCTCCGCAGCACGGACGCGTGGTCCTCGTCTCCCTCACCGAGGAGGGTGCCGAGCTGGCGGAACGCGCGGCGCGCTTCGCCGTGGGCATCGAGGAAAGTCTCCGCGAGCGGCTGTCGGATCTGGACTATCAGATGCTCGTGCGGCTGCTCGACCGGGTGGCGGAGATCGCGCCCGCCACCACGGTCGACGGAAGCGCCGACTGACCGGCGGACGCGTCAGGCCGGTCGTACGCCGGCCACGGCGGCGCGGTGGCTTGTCCAGCGCGCCGCCTTCTTGCTGAAGGCAGCACCCGACGGGTACGGACCGTCGGGCAGTCACTCGTACGTGAACCCCGCTCCCCCGCACTCGCGACACCGCGCTGGACTTGATCCGCCACGGCTGGTCGGCGCCGCCGTCCACGACCAGGCTCGCCACGACGCGGGACCGTCGAGGCTCTGATCGTCCAGCGGTGGCGCCGCGCACCTCGCTCCGCCCGAAACCCGGCCATCGCCTCAAGTCACCGGCAGTGAGGCGAGTCGCGTATTGAGCAGTTCATCAATGATGAAGAAGTCTTGCCCGAAGGGGAGTTATTCATTTTCTTTGCAGGCGATAAAAGGGTAGATGTCCGCAAATATCCACATCGAGTGATACGTGTCACATCCTGTGCTGAGCTTTTGATGTGCAGCCCCTTGTAGAGTCCTTGTGCTATGAAGCACTCATCACAGATGAAGAACTCTTCATCACGCCAGAGCCCGGCATGGCTCACCCTGCTCGTCGTCTCCGTGGGGGTGTTCCTGCTCCCCGTGGCGCTCACGGGCGCCGGCGTCGCACTGCCGGACATCTCCTCGGACCTCCACCCCAGCTCCCAGTCCCTACAGTGGGTGATCAGCGGCTACAACCTCAGCTTCGCCTCACTGATGCTGGCCTTCGGGGCGCTGGCCGACAAGTTCGGCCGACGGCGGGTCTTCCAGGCAGGTGTCGCGCTGTTCACGGCCTCCGCCATCGTCTGCGTCCTGGCCAACTCGATCATTCTGCTCGACATCGCCCGCGTCACGGGTGGCCTGGGAGCGGGAGCGACCCTGACCGCCGGCTCCACCCTCATCGCCTCGCGCTTCGAAGGAGCCCAACGGGCGCGTGCCTTCGCCGTCTTCGGCACCGCTCTGGGAGCCGGGCTGGCCTTCGGCCCCCTCATCTCCGGCGGCATGCTCTCCGCGATGAACTGGCGCGGAGTCTTCGCCATACCCGCCGTACTCGGACTCGTCGTCACGTTCCTCACCCCCTTCCTGATGGAATCGCGCAACCCCCACGCCAAGCGGCTGGACCTGGTCGGCACCGTGACCTTCACCGGCGGTCTGTTCCTGCTGATCTTCGCCCTGATCGAAGCACCCGCCTTCGGCTGGGGATCCGGCCCGGTCATCGGTTCCCTGATCGGCTGTGTGCTGCTCCTCACGACGTTCTACTTCGCCGAGAAGCACCAGAAGAACCCGATGTTCGACCTCGCCCTGCTACGCAACTCCCGCTTCACCGGCATCACCATCACGGCCGTCGCGCTGGCCTTCACTCTCCTGCCGCTGCTCGTCCTGCTCCCGACCTACTTCAGCGCGGTCGAGGGCTACGGCGCCCTGCACGCCGGCGCCATCCTCGTCCTGTTCACCGCGCCCACCCTGGTCGTCCCTCTCCTGGCCGCCCAACTGGGACGGTGGTTCTCGGTTCGGACCCAGCTCACCACCGCCATGGTCTTCGTAGCCGGCGGAATGGCCTGGCTGACCACCATCGAGCCGCACATCGGTATCGGTGCCCTCGCCGGACCGCTGCTCCTCACCGGCGTCGGCTACGGCATCACCCTGGCCATCCTCGACGGCGCCGCGGTCTCCACCGTGGAACTCAACCGGGCCGGCATGGCCGCCGGCATGTTCAACGCCATGCGCCTCACCGGCGACACCGCCGCCGCGGCCGTCGGTGGATCCCTCCTGATCTCGGTCACCTCCTCCCAGCTCGCCGGCAAGGTCGACAACCCCGAGGCCGTCACCGACGCCCTCAACGGCGGCTCGCACACCACCTCCGCGACGGCGGCCGACGCCTTCACCACGGCCCTGCACGTCGTCATCTGGATCAGTGCCGGCTTCGCCCTCGTCACCGTCCCGATCCTCCTCAGGGCACTGCGCCCCGAAAAGAGCCGCATCGTGGCACGGAGCACACCGGCAGAAGCACACTCCCAACCGCACTCCGACGCAAGGCACTGAAGCCCCGAAGCCGAGCGCACGCCGAAGCCGAAGCCGAAGCCGAAGCGGAAGCCGAAGTCCGAGCCTGGCCCGTGGTCTTGGCTCGGCTTGCGGCCGGACCTGCCGGGTCCTTCGCCGCCGCCACCGAGCACATCCAGGCGGCCGAGGACCATGCCCCCGGCCTCCCCTCCCCGGACGCCCCCTGAAAGAGGTGTGGGAGGCATTGTCGGACTTCGAGGAGGCGCAACGTACGGCCATGTCCCGCCGGGATCCGGCCGCCGTCGACGAGACGAGTCGGCTGACGCAGGTCAACCTCCTGCTTCTGCGGCGTTCCCCGTTCCTCCGGCCGGACGAGCAGGAATGGGCGCAGGCTTTCGCGCAGCACGTGACGGAGATCGACACGTTGATCCGGGCGCGGCTGAGCGGCGGTCGAGTCGACACGGACTGGTGGGAGACGACCAGTCTGCAGCCCGCGTCGTCACATGTCGCGGCCGTGGCCGCCGGGCAACTCCAAGTTCTGCGGACCAAGTTGGGAGAACGTTACGCTGCGGTCGTGCGCGGGGACAGCGAATGATCCCGCGTTCGAGGGCGCCGGCTTCCAGACGGTGATGTCGGTGCCCCAGTGGGCGACGGACCACCACAGGGCCGGCAGGCCGACGACGGTGATGGACAGCCCCAGGTGCAGGCTGGAGCGGCCCAGCTTCTCGGCGAGTACGGCGCCGGCGAGCAGGACGGCGTCGGCGAGCAGGACGGCGCCGGCGGTGCCGAGGGCCCAGGGGATCAGCGTGAGGCCGGTGCGCAGCGGCGTCCGGTGCAGGCCCTGTTGCAGCAGCAGGTTGATGACGAGGACGAACGCGCTGAGCGACGCGTAGAACCCGGCCACGATCACCAGGCCGACGACGAAGCCGCGCTCGCGGAACAGCGTCGGTGCGATGACCGGGTGCCTGCTGGGACGCGCCCCGACAGGACGCGCCCCGACAGGACGCATCCCGTCGGAACGCATCAGCGGCGGGACATGTAGACGTCCAGGGCCTTGTGCAGGACCTTGTTGAGCGGGTAGTCCCACTCACCGAGGTATTCGACGGCCTGGCCGCCGGTGCCCGCCTTGAACCGCAGGAGCCCCAGCAGGTGATTGCCCTCGTCCAGGGTGTCGGTGATGCCGCGGAAGTCGTAGACGCCGGCGCCCAGTTCGTGGGCGTCACACATCATCCGCCACTGGATGGCGTTGTTCGGCTGGACCTCCCGTTTGCGGCTGGTGGAGGCGCCGTAGGAGTACCAGACGTGCTCGCCGACGGTCAGCATGGTGGCGGCCGCGAGGATCCCCCCCTCGTGCTGGGCGAGGTAGAGGCGCATACGGTTCTCGTCCTCGGCCCGCAGCACGGTCCACATCCGCTGGAAGTAGGCGAGCGGACGGGGGATGAACCGGTCCCGCTCGGCCGTCTCGGCGTACAGGTCGTAGAACACGGGCAGGTCCTCGTAGCCGCCCTGGACGACGGTGACGCCGGCCTTCTCGGCCTTCTTGATGTTGCGCCGCCACTGCTGGTTGAAGTCGCGCTGGATCTCCTCCAGCGTGCGCCCGGCGAAGGAGACCTGGAAGACGTAGCGCGGCTGGCCCGCCGCGAATCCGTCCTCGCCGCCGGGCTCGGTCTGCTGCCAGCCCAGCCGGCGCAGCCGGTCGGCGATGTCCAGGGCCTGGGGTTCGTGCGCGGTGGCCGCCACGTCCCGCAGCCGCCCGGCCTGCGGGTCGGCGATGGCGGCCTTGACCGCCTCGGCACTCCAGCGGCGGGTGACGACGGGCGGCCCCATCTTCACCGAGAACGCGCCGCGCCGCTTCAAGTACGCCAGCATCGGTTCGAGCCACCGCTCCAGGTCAGCGGCGGCCCAGTCGATGACCGGGCCCTCGGGCAGATACGCCAGGTATCGCTTCAGCTTCGGCAACGGCCGCAGCAGTACCAACCCGACGCCGACGAGGCCGCCGCCCCCGTCGAACCAGCCCAGACTCTCCGCCCGCCAGTCCGGCTTCACGTCACCCCATGAGGGAACCTGCATGTGACTCACCGAGGGACGAGCCGTGACGAAGGCCAGATGTTCCTCGCGGGTGATCGCCTTGACGTGATAGCTCATGCGCAACTCCTTTGTACGACGCACAAGCCTACTGAGACGCAGAGCGGCTCGGGATCTCACAGACGTACGTGTCACGGCTGCTCAGCACGTGCTGGAGTCGGCTCGGGGAGGAAGTCCTGGATCCTTCAGGACGCTGCTGCCCAGTGCCGAAGTGCGGCCACGGGACGACGACGGCAGGTCACTGCCCCGCTCCCGGGTACGCACTGCCCGCCGTGCGGTCCGCGGGCTCGGACGGACCCGGCTCCACGAAGCTGTACGGCGGCAGCGGACCGTTGACGCGCACTTCCAGATGCGGGAGGTTCGCCCGCACGTCCTCCACGGCCGCCAGGAACGCCGGTGCCGTGTCCCGTCCCACCAGGAAGGCCATGGCGACCAGGCTGCCCGTCGACTCCGGCCCGGCACTGACGGCGGCGGCCTGCGCCTTAAGAGTCCGCGTCACCGCGGCGACGTCCTCGACCTGCTGGGCCCGCACCGCGGACACGATCATGTCGCCGAGCCGGGCCTTCTGCTCGTAACTGCCGCCACCCGCGAGGCGGTTGGCCTCCGTCAGGTCCCGGATCTCCGCGTTCTGGCTCATCACACGGTGCAGCACGGCCTTCTCGACGGGACTGGCCCTGACGTCGTACTCGACCATGCCGCTCAGCGCCCGCAGCCGCTCCTGGTAGTGGCCGGCCCGTTGTACGAGCACGTCGGTGACGGTGTCGTCGTCGCGAGCGACACTGCCGAACCGCATGGGGAGCACACAGCCGGCCGCGCCGACCTCGGTGAGTACGTTCTGGTGGGCCAGGAGGTCTCTTCGCTCGGGACGCAGACCCTCGGGCGCGTCACTGACGACCGCCGCCAGTTCACCCTCGGTGAGCGTGCGGACCGGGCGGGCCGGGTCGCCGACGCCGACCGTGCCTTCCGGTGGCGCGGGGTGCGATGCGGCCGTGATCCCGTAGACGTACGTAGTCACTGCTGCTCCCCTTGTTCGGGTTTCCTCGCGTTTCCTCGCGTTTCCTTCGCCCTTCCTTCGTTCCTCTCGCCTTCGTGCTCCGGTGCTCTCACCGTGCCGGTGCCGGTGCCGGGGCCGGACTCGCTATGTGTGGCCGAATGTTGCTCACGCGGTTCATGAGGGGCGGCCGAGACGGGCCGGGGGCGCGCCGGGTCTCCTGCGGTGGGCGCGGCAGCGCACCGCCAGGCCCCGCTCTGGCCGGCCGTGCCGCGTGCGCGGCGACGGTTGTCCCAGGTTCTGCCCGACATCCGTGCCAGGTACTGCTGGGTACTGCTGGACGTCGAGTCCCCTCCGGTCCGGTGCACAAACCCCAGGGCGGCGTCCTGTGCATTTGGCGTGGTATTCGCCGGGGAGCCATCATCGGCGATTCGCGAAATCGTAAATCACTTCAGGCTATCCGCCCATTTCGTCGCCACGGTGCGGGAAGTGTCCGATACAAGGGTCGGATTATGGCCATCGGGCGAGGCTGTGCCGTCCGTCCAGAAGCCCCGGATTAGCTGTGACCCAGGTCACAATGACCTACTCCTGTTGTGTGCTTGAAGGGACAAGTATCGTCGTTGACGCATCCCCCACAGGAGGCAGGAGGCTTCCATGTGCGATCTCGGACGGGTCGACCATCCCGTCGACGATTCGGGTCCAGGCCCTGTGCGGCAAGGGGTCGGTCAATATTCGCGCACCGTGGAAAAGGCCGGGCGAAACCATTTGATCGCCGAGACGGGGCCCTCTCTCCGGGTATTTTTCGCCCGAGTTTCCGGCGCACCGTAAACCCGCTTCGGTCAACGTGGTGCACAGGGCGGCAAAAGCCTTGGAAAAAGGGTACCGCGACGACGGGAATTCGCTTGCCTTTCTGCGTGCGACCACATCGGTCTTCGGTTCGGCAGGGAAGTCCGCCCACGTCCTCGCGCCCCCACGTACAGCACCCCGGGATCCCCACTCCCACCCCGTGAGAGGAGCGTGACGATGGTCAGGCCCAGGACCGCGGCGGCCCTGGCGGCAGGCACGTTGCTGCTGTCCACCCCCGCATGGCTGCCCCGCTCGGTCGTCGCCCTGCGCATGAAGGTGTTCGCCAGGGTCAACGGCGACGAGGGCATCACCTTCCCCAACGCCACCGTAGGCGCGGACCGCTTCCAGGAACTCTACGGTCACCCGGCGGCGAACGGCCGGAGCGAGGGCGCCGTCCTGTCCGACCTGTTCTGGTACTGGCTCGTGCCCGGCGCCGATGTCCATCAGGAACACCTGGAGGCCGGCCCCCGCTACGACGAGGTCGCCCGATGCACCCTGGCCTTCCTCGCCGGCTCCTCCGACCACCTGTACGCGCGTGCCGCCGCGCACACCGCGGCCGTACTCGACACCGTGGCCACCGGGCGGGTGACACTCGTCCGGCTGCGTGACCTGATGATGCCGGTGTGGGCGGAGTTCTTCCACGAGTTGGTCTTCGACCGGCCCTGCCCGGCACACGTGCGGCGACTGATCGTGGACAACGCCGAGGACGTGGTCAACGGCCTCAAGTGCACCCGCCCGCGCCACCTGGGACGCCGTGACCGGCTGACCCGGCACCTGCTGCGCCGGCTCTCCGCCGGCGACACCACGCGCCGACCGCTGCCCACCTGCCTGACGCCGCTCCAGCAGGCGTACTACCTACAGGGCACCTTCTTCAACACGGCCGTCGTGCAGATGTCGGAGGCCATGGCCCACCTGCTGCTCGCGCTCGCCCAACACCCCGACGTGCAGCGGCGGGTGGCCGGGCATCCGGACGACGACCGGTACCTCTCCCACGTCATCGACGAGACCTTCCGGCTCTACCCGCTGTTCGGCGTGGCCCACCGGATCACCACCGACGACATCACCCTGGACGGTCTGCCGACCATCCCGGCCGGGTCCGTGCTGTGCTTCAGCTACCCCGACTACCACGCCGACGGATACCAGGACCCGGACGTCTTCGACCCGGAGCGCTGGGAACACACCTCGGCCAGGAACGCCCACCACATTCCCTTCGGGGTGGCCGCCAACCGGCCCTGCCCCGCCTGGCGTCTGGCACCCTTGATCATGCGGGCCGCGACCCGTGAGACCCTGTCCCGTTTCGTGCTCGACTCGTCCGTCTCCCACACCCGGTCCATCCCGCACCGTGCCCCCTGTCTGCTGATCCGCAGGGACGCCGGTCTGCCGCGGCGGCAACGGTGCGCCCTGCGCGGCGCGCTGTGGACGCGGGACCGTTTCGAGGATGTCGGGCGCAGCATCGCCCAACTCGGGTTCGGCACCTGGATGGTGCTGGACGCCCGCCGTACCCGGCCGGCCGCCCGCCACTTCGCCTCCCACTCCGGCCAGGGGCGTCCGCTCGACCGGTCGGCCCCGCCGGCGGACGGCGACCCGCACCACGTCCCGCACGACGACCGGCGCCAGGACCCGCACGACGACCGGCGCCAGGACTCGCACGACCTCGCGGACGACGCCGTCCGCTCGGCCACGGGCACCCCCACCGATATCAACACTGGCACTGGCACCGGCACTGGTACCGGGACAGGGCCCGGTACCGGCACGGCACCGCCCGCGCCCACCCGTACCTGCCCGCATACGGGCCGCACACCCTGACGCACGTCCGGGCCGCTGTTCTCGCCCTGCCCGGAGACGGCCGGATCGGGTCCGGCCCCGTGCCCCATCGTCCGCAAGCCTCAACGCGCACTCCTGGAGGACGACTTGACGCAGAAGACGCTGGACTACCTCGTCATCGGCGCCGGACCGGCCGGCGTGCAACTCGCCTACTTCCTCAAGCGGGCCCACCGCGACCACCTCGTCCTGGAAGCGGGCTCCGTACCGGGCGCGTTCTACCGTACGTTTCCGCGACACCGGCAGATGATCTCGATCAACAAGCCGTACTGCGGATTCGACGACCCCGACAAGAAGCTGCGGGTGGACTGGAACTCGCTGCTCGGCGACGCGGACATGCCACGGTTCACGCAGTACACCGACCGCTACTTCCCGCACGCCGACGACTACCTGCGCTACCTCGCCGACTTCGCCGCCCACCACGAACTGGACATCTGTTACGACACCCGGGTCACCGAGGTCGCCCGGGACGGCGAGCGCGGACCCTTCCGGGTCACCGACGAACACGGCACCGTGCGCACCGCCCGGCGCGTGGTGGTGGCCACCGGTTTCTCGCGCGCGTACGTTCCGCCGATCCCCGGCATCGAGACCGCCGAGTCGTACGCGGACATGACGCTGGACCCGGACAGCTTCACCGACCAGCGGGTGCTGGTCATCGGCAAGGGCAACTCGGGTTTCGAGACCGCCGACCACCTCATCGAGCGCGCGGCCGTCATCCACGTACTCGGCCCCAGCTCCCTCAAGCTCGCCTGGAAGACGCACTTCATCGGCCACCTGCGGGCGGTCAACAACAACTTCCTCGACACCTACCAGCTCAAGGCGCAGAACTCGGTACTGGACGCCACGGTGGATCGTATCCAGAAGCTGTCCGACGGCTACGAGGTCACCCTGACCTATCTGCGGCGCGACGAGACCGTCTCCTTCCGCTACGACCGGGTCCTCGCCTGCACCGGATTCGCGATGGACGCCTCGATCTTCGCGCCCGCATGCCGGCCCGAACTCACCATCAAGGACCGGTTCCCGGCACTGACCTCCTCCTGGGAATCGGTCAACGTCCCCGACCTGTACGTCGCGGGCACGCTCACTCAGGTGCGGGACTTCAAGAAGTACACCAGTGCCTTCATCCACGGCTTCCGGTACGGCGTACGGGCGCTGACGCGGATGCTGGACCGCCGTTACGAGCATGCCGAGTGGCCGCACCGGCCGGTGCCGTCCGACCCGGCCGGTCTCGCGGACGCGGTGCTGGCGCGGCTGGCCACCACCTCCGCGCTCTGGCAGCAGTTCACGTTCCTGTGCGACCTGTTCGTGGTGGACGGGGACGGCGTCCGCCACTACGAGGAGATGCCGGTGGACTACCTGCACGACTCCGACTTCGGGCAGCACGACAGCTATGTCACCGTCACGTTCGAGTACTTCCCCGGACATGACGAGCTGGACCCGTTCGACATCGCGGCGGGCCGCGCCTGGGAGCAGGAACACCAGCACGACGACCGGTACCTGCACCCGGTGGTGCGCCACTTCCACCGCGGCGAGGTCGTCTCCGAGCACCGCGTGAAGGAGAACCTCGACAACGAGTGGACCGACCCGGTGGTGCACGTCAAACCACTGGTGGAGTACCTGACGGACACCCTGGAGCGTTCCCTCCCGACAGGCGGTGACCGGTGATGAGCACGACCAGGAACACCACTACGAACACCACTACGAACGCCACTACGAACACCACCACGACCACCACCATGACCGACACAGCGACCGACACAGCGACCGACACAACGAACACCACCGCGACCATCTCTCCGGCACCGGCGAAGCCGCTGAGCGTGCGCGAGTACGAACCGCTCGCCCGCGAGCGGCTGGACCCGGTGCACTACGACTACTTCGCCGGCGGGGCCCACGACGAGATCACCCTTCGCTCCAACGAAGCCGCTTTCGCACGGCTGGCTCTGCTGCCGCGCATCCTGCGCGGGCGGGGCCTGCCCGACCTGACCACCGACCTGCTCGGCCATCGCGCGTCCATGCCGGTGGTGCTCGCCCCGACCGCCTTCCACCGGTTGGCGCACCCGGACGCCGAGCGGGCCACCGCCCGCGCCGCCGCGTCCGCCGGCGCCGTCATGATCGCGGCGATGCTGTCCACCGTGGCCATCGAGGAGATGGCCGCCGAGGCCCGTAAGACGGCCGCCGACGCACACCTGTGGTTCCAGCTCTACATCCAGCGGGACATGGGGTTCACCGAGGCTCTGGTGCGGCGCGCCGAGGACGCCGGGTGCGCCGCCCTGGTCGTCACCGCCGACTCCCCTGCGCTGGGCCGTCACGTGCGCAACGACCGCAACGACTTCCACGACCTGCCACCCGGCGTGGTGTGCGAGAATCTGCGGTCGCTGCGTGCCGACGAGCCGGGGCACGTCCGGCAGGTGGACCTGTCGCCCGAGCTGTCCTGGGCGCACGTCGAGCGGCTGCGCGCGATGACCGGCCTGCCGATCGTCGTCAAAGGCGTACTGCACCCCGAGGACGCGTGCGTCGCGGCCGACCTGGGGGTGGACGCGGTGATCGTCTCCAACCACGGCGGGCGCCAGCTCGACACCACCCCCGCCACCGTCACCCAGCTGCCCCGGGTGCTCGACGCGCTGGGCGGCCGGATTCCGGTCCTGCTCGACGGGGGCGTCCGGCGCGGCACCGACGTCGCCAAGGCGCTGGCGCTGGGCGCGCGGGCGGTCGCCGTGGGTCGCCCGGTGGTGTGGGGCCTGACGGTCGGCGGGCAGCAGGGAGTGGAACAGGTGCTGGGCATCCTGCGGGACGAACTCGCCCACACCCTGACCCTGTGCGGTTGCGCCGGCCCCGCCGAACTGGGCCGGGACATGGTCGTGCGAGCGGACTCGGGACGGTGAGTGCCGCCGGAGCGGGCGGTCGCACCTCGCGCCGCGCGGTCTTCGCGGCGGGCTCCCTGCTGGTCGTGGTCGGCGTGGTGCTGCACATGCCCGCCTACTGGAGCATGCGCGACGACCACTTCGCGATGGCGGGCATGGGCATGGACCCGGCCATGACCTCCGGCATGCTGCTGATGGCGCTGGGTCTGGGCGTCGCCGCCTGGAGTCTGCTGCCCGCCCGTCGACCGACCACCGCCCGCGTCCCCAAAGCCCTGACCACCCGTTACGCCGCCCTGGACGGCGCCGGCTTCGGCCGCGCCCACCGGGGCCTGGTGGTGGTGCTGTCGGTGGCGCTGGTGGTGGACACCATGAAGCCCGCGTCGCTCGGGTTCACGGTCCCGGGGATGCGCGCGGAGTACGGGCTGACCGCCGCGGAGGCGTCCCTGCTGCCGCTGGTCGCCATCGGCGGCACCATCGTGGGCTCGGTGCTGTGGGGCTGGCTGGCCGATCTCTACGGCCGCCGCTCGACGATCCTGCTGTCCGCGCTCATGTACGTGGCCACGTCCGTGTGCGGCTTCATGCCGTCGTTCGGCTGGAACCTGGCCATGTGCGCCCTGATGGGGATGGCCGCGGGCGGCATGCTGCCCACGGTGTACTCGCTGATGTCGGAGTCGGTGCCCGCCCGGCGGCGCGGCTGGATCGTGGTGGCGCAGAGCGGGTTCAGCGCCGCCGCGGGCTACCTCGTCGCGAGCGGCTGCTCGACCTTGCTCGTCCCCCACTACAGCTGGCGAGTCCTGTGGCTCCTGGGACTGCCGACCGGTCTGCTGCTGGTGGTGCTGCGCCGGTGGATCCCCGAGTCACCGCGCTTCCTCATCGAGACCGGGCAGCAGGAGGAGGCGGCCCGGGTCATGGCGCGCTACGGCATCCGGGCCGTGCCGGCGGACGCCGCGAACGCGGGGGAGACGGCCACCGGCGTCGGCGCCGGCACCGGAACACCGGCCGCCACGACGCCCGGCCTGGACGGTGCCCGCGCCCCGCGCGAGCGCCGCCCCCAGCCCATGGGCCCGCTCGTCGCACCGCGGACGACCGGCGCGGGTACCGGACCCCGCCGGTTCGCCCGGCTGCTGTCGGCCCCGTACCGCCGGCAGACCTGGGTGATCATCCTGTTCGGGGTGAGCTGGTCCATCGTCAACTGGGGCTTCATCACCTTCCTGCCCACCTTCCTCACCTCGGCCGGCTCCAGCACCCGGGCGAGCAGCCTGCTGTTCGTCTCCTCCGCCCTCGCCGTGCCCGCCACCGTCGTCGCCGCCGCCCTGTACGCGCGGTGGAGCAGCCGGAAGGCGATGTGCCTCTACGCCGCCGCCACCGCTCTGGTCCTGGTCGGGTACGCGGTGCTGCGCCCCGAACGCGGCGGCCACGGCGGCGCGTTGGTGGTGCTCACCGCACTGCTGCTCGTCACGTCCGGTGGCATGGTCGCCCTGCTGGCCCCTTACGCCACCGAGGTCTACCCGACGGCGCTGCGCGCCACCGGCAGCGGCGTCGCCGCCGCCGGCAGCAAGGCGGGCGGTCTGTTCGGTCCGCTGCTGCTCAGCTCGGCGCCCCGCCTGGAGGGCCTGGCCCTGGTGAGCGCCGTACCGCTGGTCGCGGCCGGGCTGGTGCTGTGGCGGTACGGCACCGAGACACGCGGCGGACCACTGGTCGAGGCGGACGGCCCGGCGAGGCCGGCCGGGATCGTCCGGGCCCCGGCCGACACCTGAGAACACGGGCACGCACCCCCGCTCCACCTCTCCGTCCCCGCTCCACTCCCGCTCCACTCCCGCGCCGCACGACGCCCCCGAAAGGCGAAGGACGCCCATGGACGACATCACCGCGGACACCACCGCGGACACCACCGCGGACACCACCGTGGAAACCACCGCGGACACCACTGCGGACAAGGAACTGCTGGCCGAGGCCGCGCTCCGCCGCCCCAACCAGGCCCCCCACGACCGTTTCCTGGCCGCCTACCGGGCTCGCATGGGCTACTGCGACACCCCCTTGCACCCGCCGGCCGTCCACGGCGTGGAGGGCGCGATCGACATCCACTGCCATGCCCACGAGGGCCAGCAGGACGCGCTGGCCGTGGCCCGGATGGCCGCCGCGAGCGGCATGGGCGGGTTGCTGTTCAAGAGCAGCCTGGGCATGCGGCGCCCGGACGTCGCCGGCCCGGCCGGTGTGATCCGCGAAGTCGACGCCGACCTGCGGCGCTGGTGCGAGGAGACCGGCGTCGAGCCGATCGGCCTGTGGGCGGGCTGGATCACCAGCTTCACCAAGGGACTTCCCCTGCTGGAGGCCGCCCGCACCCAGCTCCAGGACGGCGTCAAGGCGGTGTGGATGCCGGTCTTCCGCAGCGCCAACACCCTCAACAAGGTCGGCGGGCCGCCCATCTGGTGGGGCGCGAGCAGCGATCCGAACGAGTGGAGCGACCCGCTGCCGTGGGAACAGGCGCTCAAGGTCGGCGAGCACACCCTCGACAGCCACGGTCGGCTCAAACCGGAGTACAAGGAGATCTTCCGCATGGTCGCCGACCACGACGTGATGGTCTCCTTCGGACACGCCACCCACGAGGAGATCTTCGCCATGGCCGAGGTGGTGCGTGAACTGAACATCACCAAGGCCGTCGTGGACCACCCCTTCAGCCCGTTCATCGACCTGTCGGTGACCGAGATGCGGGAGCTGACGTCCGCCGGCGTCCACCTGAACTTCACCTACGACGAGATCTCCCCGCTGCTCGGCGTCAACCCCGCCGACATGGCCGCCGCCATCCTGGAGCTGGGCACCGACCACGTCACCCTGTCCAGCGACGCCGGCGAACCGCTGTTCCCGCACACCGTCGAGGCGATCCGGCTGGTGCGGGCCCACATGCGGGCGTTCGGCCTGAGCGAGGAGCAGGCGCACCAGGTGTGCGCGGTCAACCCCGGCGTGCTGATGGGCGTCCGGTGACCGCGCCGACGAGCGGCATGCCGCCGGCCCCCGAGGACTGCCCGATGACGATCGGCTCAGCCGCCGTCGTCGGTGACGCGCTGTTCGACGTCGTCAACCCGGCGACCGGCCGGGTGTGGGCGCAGGCACCGGACTGCGGCAGGGACCTGCTGGACGAGGCGGTGGCCGCCGCCGAAGGAGCCTGGCCCGGCTGGCGTGCCGACCCCGAGGCCCGCGGCGCGGCGCTCACGGCAGGAGCCGCCGCCGTCCGGGAGGCCGCCGACGACCTGGCCCCGGTCCTCACCGGCGAGCAGGGCAAGCCGCTGCGCGAGGCGCGAGCGGAGGTGCTGCACGCGGCGGCCCGCCTGGAACACGCCGCCGGCCTGCGGGCCGAGCCGGTGGTGATCACCGACACGCCCGAGGAGACCGTGGAGGTCCGTCGGCGGCCCCTCGGCCCGGTCGCGGCGATCGCCCCGTGGAACTTCCCCGTACAGCTCGCCGCCGCGAAGATCGCACCGGCCCTGGCGGCCGGGAACACGGTGGTGCTCAAGCCGTCCCCGTACACACCGCTGTCCACGCTCCTGCTCGGCCGGGTGCTCGCGCGGGCCCTGCCGCCCGGTGTGCTGAACGTGGTGTCCGGCCGCGATCCGCTGGGCGCATGGCTGGCCGCCCACCCGGGCATCCGCAAGGTCAACTTCACCGGTTCGGTCGCCACCGGCAAACACGTGGCCGCGAGCGCGGCGGCCGACCTCAAGCGCCTGACCCTCGAACTGGGTGGCAACGACGCGGCGATCGTGCTGCCCGACGCCGACGTGGAGACGGTGGCCGACCGCCTGTTCTGGTCGGCGTTCGCCAACTGCGGCCAGATCTGCATGGCCGTCAAGCGGGTGTACGCCCCCGCGGAACGGTACGAGGAGGTGGTCGAGGCGCTCGCCGTCCGGGCCGCCAGGACCGTCGTCGCGGCGGGCACCGACCCGGCCGCACAGCTCGGTCCGGTCGCCAACCGGCCGCAGTTCGGCCGGGTGGCGGAACTGGTGTCCGACGCCCTCGCACACGGCGCGAGGGCCGCGGCCGGCGGCCGGGCCCTCGACCGCGCGGGCTACTTCTTCGCCCCCACGGTGCTGGCCGGCGTCTCGGACGGCGTGCGGATCGTGGACGAGGAGCAGTTCGGTCCCGCCCTGCCGGTGATCGCCTACGCGGACGTCGACGAGGCCGTGGACCGCGCCAACCACACCCGCTACGGACTGTGCGGCTCGGTGTGGGGAACCGACCTGGACCGGGCCGAGGCGGTCGCGGAACGCCTCGAATGCGGCACCGTGTGGATCAACCGGCACCTCCAGATGTCCTTCGACGAACCGTTCGCCGGCACGAAGTGGAGCGGGCTCGGCGTCTCGGGCGGCCCCTGGGGCGTCCACAGTCACACCGAACCGTTCGTCCTGCACCGCCCCAGGACCTGACCGGCCCACCCGCCCGCTACGAGTGCGAGGAGAACCCGCCGTGGCCTTCCTTTCCGTACTGCCCGCCGACGCCACCGTCATGGACGTGCTCAGGACCTTCCCCGAACCCGCGGGGCCACTGGTCGACTACCACCAGGTGGTACTCCGGGGCCCGTCCGAACTCACCGTCGCGGAACGCGAGTTGATCGCGGCGTTCGTGTCGGCGCTGAACTCCTGCCGGTACTGCCGCGGGGTCCACGAGGCGGTCGCCGAGCGGTTCGGCATCGAACACGGCGTGCTGGCGGCGCTGCTCGCGGACCCCGCCACCGCACCGGTCCGCGACGCGCTGAAGCCCCTGTTCGCCTACGTACGCAAGCTCACCGAGGCACCGAGTCGCCTGACCGCGGCCGATGCCGAGGCGGTGTTCGCGGCGGGCTGGCAGGAGCGGACCCTCTACGACGCGGTGTCCGTGTGCGCCTTGTTCAACCTGATGAACCGGATCGTGGAGGGCCTGGGAGTCCGGGCACCGGACGACGACTACTTCGCCGTCGCCGCCCGCCGCCTGTCCTCCGACGACCGTTTCTCCGACTACCGGGGCCTGGTCCCACGCGAGCACGACCACGACCACGGCGCCTGACCCGCGGACGACGGCACGCGGCCGTCGTCCGCGGATCAGGCCGATGCCTTCGGTGCTGTCGGTCGGCGGGTTCCGGACCGGCCGGTCGGCGCGGGTCAGCCGCGCACCGCGGCCAGGCACTCGTCGTACAGGTCCATGATGTCGCCCTTGCCGTCGTCGTCGACCCACGTCATCGATGCGGCATCCAGACACGCGAACGCCGCCGCGATCACCGCGCGGGCCCCTGGATCCGTCCTGCCCGCGGCAGCGTCCATACGTGTCTTGACGAGCGGCAGCAGCTCGTCCTGGAACCGCAGTCGCTTTTCGAGCCAACCGGCGCGCAGCGAGGCGGTGTTGTGCAGGAGGCGGAACCGTGCCAGGGCCTGCTCGCGGCTCTCGTGCAAGGCCAGTACGGCGGCAACCCCCGCGCGCAGGGCCTCCCAGACATCGACTTCGGCGGGCAGTTCGCTGATCGTGTCCGTCAGGACTTGTCCGAACCGGTCCTGGCCGCCGCCGAGAAGGTCTTCCTTGGTGCCGAAGTAGCGGAAGAGGGTGCGCTGGGAGACGCCGGCCTCTCGGGCGATCTGGGCGATGGACGTCTCGTCGTAGCCCTGCTCGGTGAACAGGCGCAGAGCCGTCTCAAGGATCTCCTGGGTGGCCAGCCGCCGTGTCCGGTCCCACAGCGTGGCCGGTGCGCCCGTCGCCGTCTTGGCTTCCTGCTTCATGCGACCAGATTAGCCCAGCACTGCCAGTGCGGCAGTCGCATCATGCTTGGCAGCGACTGCCAGAGTGGCGTACGCTGCCATTCGTGATCGGGCGGCACGGTCCGTCACCGCCCCACGGCCCGGAACCGCCCACCGGTCACCCGCTCACCTCCCAACAGCACGCAAAGGAACGCAACATGTCCGCACCCGCAGCTTTGATCACCGGTGGAACCAGCGGCATCGGCAGGGCGACCGCCGAACTGCTCCACTCCCGCGGCTACCGCGTCATGGTCACGGGCATCGACAGTCTCGCCACCGCCGGACTTCCCGAAGACGTCCTGACCGTCCGGGCCGACGCACGGTCCCTGCCGGACATCGACCGGGCGATCGACCAGGCATGCCGGCGATTCGGCTCCCTCGACCTGCTCTTCCTCAACGCCGGCGTCTCCCGTCCCGGCCCGATCGAGTCAACCGACGAAGACGCCTTCGACGCCCTGTTCGACATCAACGTCAAGGGCAACTTCTTCACCCTGCAAAAGGCGCTCCCGCTCCTCAACGAGGGCGCCTCGGTCGTGTTCACCGTGGGTGCAGGGGAGGGGCTAGGAGCCGCCGTCACCGCGGCCAAGGGCGCCCTGCTGCCGCTCATGCGGTCCCTCGCGCTCGAACTCGCCCCGCGCCGCATCCGCGTCAACGCCGTGAGCCCAGGACTGATCAACACCCCTGCCTACAGCAAGGTGGGTGTCTCCCAGGAGATGATCGACTCCTGGGCCGGGGACGTTCCGCTCGGCCGCGTCGGCGCTCCCGCCGACATCGCCGAAGCCGTGGCCTTCCTCGCCTCGGACGCGGCCGGCTACATCACCGGCGACAACCTCGTCGTCTCTGGAGGCATCGGTGTTCACGCCCGCCCCTGAGGAGCGGCCCCGCAGTCGGCTCTGACGGCACGGGGTGCCACCGGACCCGGTGAACGTCCCCCCGTCGCGACGCGCGGCCAGTGCCCCAGTTGTGGTCAGTAGCGGGCACTGCTCGCCCGCAGCAGCGGGGACACCACTGACGGGACCCCGTCCACGGTGGCTCCGGCGAACTGGATCATGGGTGCCAGCGTCCCGTTGTTCGCGGCCGGGAAGTTCAGCGTGGGAGCGGACACGTCATCCAGCGTGGCGCGCTGGGCCTCGGTGAGGGTCACGTCCAGGGCGTGCAGGTTGGCCTCGAACTGGTCCAAGCGGCGCGCCCCGAGCAGGGTGGAGGTGATCCCCGGACGGCCCTGCACCCAGGCCAGAGCCACCGCGGCGGGGCCGGCGCCCACGTCGCCGGCGACGGCGTTGAGCGCGTCGATCACGACATAGTCGGCCTCGCTCGGTGCGCCGACCAACTGCGCACGCGTGGTGTCGACCGGGCCGGTGGTGGCGCTGGAGTACTTGCCGGACAAGAACCCGCTCTTGAGCGGCCCCCACGGCATCACGCCCATTCCCAGGGCCTGGGCCATCGGGATCAGCTCCCCTTCCGAGGTGCGTTCGAGCAGGGAGTACTCCAACTGCAACGCGATGATCGGAGCCCACCCGCGCAAGCGCGCGATGGTGGCCGCCTCGGCCGTCGCCCACGCCGGCACGTCGGAGAACCCGACGTAGCGGACCTTGCCGTCGCTGATCAGGTCGTCCAGTGCGCGGAGGGTCTCCTCGACCGGCGTGGCCGGGTCGAAATTGTGCAGCCAGTAGATGTCGACGTAGTCGGTCCGCAGACGCCGCAGCGAGTTCTCCAGCTGTTGCACGATCGCCTTACGGCCGGCTCCGCCGCCATTGGGGTCGTTCTCGTACAGGTTGCCGAAGAACTTCGTGCCGAGCACCACCCGGTCACGCAGTGCCCGCCGGCCGGCGAAGTAGTCACCGATGATCTTCTCGGAGTGGCCGTTGGTGTAGATGTTGGCGGTGTCGATCGAGTTGCCGCCCCGGTCCAGGTAGGCCGCGAGGATGTTCTTGGACTCCTCTGGGCTGCAACCCCAGCCGTGATCCTCACCGAAGGTCATGGCGCCCAGGGTGAAGGGGCTGAGGCGCAGTCCCGAGCGGCCGAGCGTGACGTAGGAATCGAGCGACATGTCGAAGCTCCGAACTGGTAGAGGTACGAGACGGTACGGAGGCCGTCTCCCTGTGCTCCTCCATTCGAGCCCGAAGCGTCGTGATCGCCTAGAACGATGCGTGCGGACCGTTGCACGATCCGCTCAATCTTGCCCGGATCATGTTGGCCCGGGGCACCACTCCATGGTCCACTGGTGTGGTGCATCACCTGGACGAACTTCGTCACCGGATCGGACGGCTCGCCGCAGGCAGCCCACGCCCGTTGCGGATCGAGGGAATGACGGTGTTCTCGACCGAGCACACCACCGAACCGCTGGGCTCGGTCACCGAACCCATGATCGCTCTGGTCGTGCAGGGAGCGAAGCGCTCTGTCCTCAATGACCGCGTCTTCGACTACTACGCGGGCCAGTACCTCGTCGTGACCGTCAACCTTCCCCTGACCTCACAGATCATCCAGGCCTCGCCCGGCGAACCGTTCGTCGGGTTCGGGCTTCCGCTGCAACCCGCGATCATCGCGCAACTGCTGGTGGAAGCCGGCCCCGCAGTCGTCCCCCCTCACGACGGTCCGGGCATCGCGACCAGCGACGCCGACGACAAACTGCTCGACGCTGTCGTCCGGCTGCTGGGTCTGCTGGACGAGCCGCGTGACATCCCGGTACTGGCGCCCGGCGTGCGGCGCGAGATCCATTGGCGGCTGCTGAACGGACCCCAGGCGGCCCTGGTCAGACAGATCGGCCTGGCCGACAGCCGCACGACCCTCGTCGCCCGCGCGGTCGAGTGGATCAAGGCCCACTACGACGAGGTGATTCGCATCGACGACCTCGCCGACGAAGTCAGCGTGAGCGTCTCCTCGCTCAACCGGCACTTCCGTGCGGTGACCGCCATGAGTCCGCTGCAATATCAAAAACAACTCCGACTCCAAAGGGCGCGCATCCAGCTCATCGCGGCGCCTGACGACGTGGCCGCGATCGGATACGCCGTCGGGTACGACAGCCCGTCGCAGTTCAGCCGCGAGTACCGGCGCATGTTCGGGGCCCCGCCGAGCCAGGACGCGGCACGCCTCCAAACCGCGGTGATCGTCCAGGAGTAGACGCCCGGTAATGCCGCCTCCCACCGAGTCGGCGGCCGTGGTGACACCGAACGGTGACGGCGCTCGTATCGATGCGGATCCCGCCCGGCGCCACCTGAGCGGTGATCACCAGGACCTGTGAGGCTGCCAGGTCGCCAGGTCGCCAGGTCGCCAGGTCGCCAGGTCAGCCATCGCCGGGACGCGGCGGGCCGGGGCGGGGTGCGACTGGCTCCCGGCGGGCCGGTCCGCCCCGGTCCGCCGGGAGCCGGGCGGGCCGGTTGTCGCGCCCACTCGCCGAGGTCCCGCCAGCCACGGGACGGCGGGCAGTGGTGCTCCTCAGTCCAGTACGAAGCTGCCGCCCGCGGTCGTCGCCAGGTCAGCCCCGAGGGCGGCTGCCGGAGTCCAGGCCCCGGGCCTGCCGACGCCACGGGCCAGCAGGTCGGTGACGGCGGCGGTGACGTCGGCCGTGTAGTCCATCCCGGCGCCGGCGCGGAGCCATCCTTCGTGCCGGGTGCCGTCCGCCCACTCGACGACGGCGTGCCCCCAGGAGTGCTCGCGCGGACCGGGTGCGGCCTTGACCCGCACCCGGCCGAGCCGGTCGACGGCGCGGCGTCGCACCGCCGGAACGGACAACAGGCGGCCCAGCAGTGGGAGCAGGGCACGTATCGGCGGAGCGGTCGGCACGAGAGCGGAAGTGGCGGTGACGAACGGTGCTCCGCTCACCGCATGCGCCGCGACGAGCTCGCCGGACGCGACACCGGCCGACTTCGTCGGCTCCCCGTCCGGGAAGGTGAGTCGCTGCGGGTCGGCGCCGAGGCGCGACCTGGCGGCACCGATGCACGGCGGAGCGCCGGGCGGTGATCGACGCCGGCCCGGAGCTACAGGAGCGCGAACGGACCAGGACGGCCGCGGTCACCGAGGCGATCCGCGACGCCCTGACGCAGCGTCAGGTGAACACCAGGACGGCCGAACTGGTCGCCCAGCTTGCCACGGTGGCCTGCGACAATGAGAGTTTTTCATCCTGAAATCGCAGGTGAGTGGAGCTGGTGGGGCCCTGGGTTGGTATGAGTGGGCTGATGGAGCGCCATGGTCCATCGTCTTGATCGTCCGTCATCTGGTGACCTGGAGCCGGGTCAGGACCAGCAGGGCGCGCAGGAGGTCGGTGGCGTGGCGGGCGTTCATGCGGACCTTGGCCAGGATGCGCCAGGCATTGAGGTCGGCGAAGGCGTGCTCGTTGGCCGCGCGTTCGCGGCTGACCAGGTTGTTCGCCTCCTTCTGGGCGTCCGTCAGCGGCCGTTTGCGGGCGGCCTTCTTCCCGGTGATGATGACGGAGTCGTCGGGGTCGTCGTCCAGGCCTGCCCAACCCGCCGGGGGCGCCGTGGTCACGATGGCGCTGGCGGTACGTCGGCGACAGCCCTGCGGGCGCCGCCGGTCAGGGCCTTGCGGTGAATCGGCCGTCGGACAGCTTGCGCAGCCAGCCCCGCTCGGCCAGCTTGATCAGCTTCCCGCGCAGCGGTTCCGCACTGCCCCGCGCGGACAGGTCCATCCCCAGGGCCTCACCGACCTGCCGCGTCGCCACCGGTCCGCCGACCTTGGCGACGGCGGCCAGGATGCGCTGATAGTCCGGCGGGAGCGTGTCTTGACCGAGGCAGGGGCCGCGGGCCGGGACCAGCAGCACGCCTCGGCCACCCACCTGGGCCTCGGCTGGCGCGGATGCCGCGGAGTCGTCCTGGACCTGTTCGCTGATGCGCCGCACGACGCGTTCAGCGACCGCGAGCTCGTCGCGCTCGGTCCGCGCGTCGGCCAGCTGCCTGGCCAGCTACTCCTCCAAGACATCCAGCTCAGCACGCCGCGCGGCGACACGTTCCAGTATCACGGGATCCGTCATACAGCCGAGCGTAGAAAACGTCTCACGCACCGCGACGAGCAACCGGTAGAGCCGTCAGACGATCTACACCACAGACAGCCGCGCACAGCCAGCGCGAGTACCGCGACACCCCGCCACACCAGCCCCGCTCACCTGCGATTTCAGCTCTCAATGGAGTCCCGAGGTGGGGTCACCGCAACCATCGAGGGCAGACGCGAGGTCGGCGAACGTCACAACGTGGCGTTGAACGCCGGTCGGTCCGGGGATGAACTGCGGAGCGCAGTCAGCGCTTCTGCGCTGAGAGACCCACGCGGCGCGGTGTAGGCGACCACGCGCGTATCGCCGTCTGCGGCGTTGAGGACATCGCAGTCGAACCAGAGGTTGCCGAAGTCGGGGTGCTCGACCTGCTTCGTCTCCGCCGTGAACGGCTCAGCGCGGCGGTCGGACCACGCCGCAGCGAAGGCTGCATTGTGGTCGATCAGCTCCCGCAGGAGCGCCTGCAGACGGAGATCGGCCGGGTAGCGGACGCTGCTGGAACGGAGATCGGCGACCAGAGAACGGCACAGCCGGTCGCGATACTCGGGGGTGGTCCGCACACGCGTTGGCATGTTGGTGAATGTCGTCTGGACAAGATTCACCCCCGGTGTGCTGTCGGCCACACCGAGCAACTGTCGCCACATCGAGTTGGCGGCGATGAGGGTCCAGGTTGCGTCATAAGCGGCTACCGGCACATCGCCGAGACGATCGAGCAGACGTTGTGTGCCGGGCGATAGATGAGTAGGCACCTCAAGGTCCGTGGGTGGCACGAGGCCGGCGAGCTGATGGAGAAGGTCGATCTCGACGCGGGGAAGGCGCAGCGCGCGGCCCAGCGCGGTGATGACCTCGGACGACGGATGTACCGCGTTGCCCTGCTCCAGGCGGATCAGATAGTCGACGGAGAGGTCGGCGAACGCGGCCAGCTCCTCGCGGCGAAGCCCGGGAACCTTGCGCCGGGGTCCGGCCGGGAGTCCGAGTTCTTCGGGTGCGGTGCGGTCACGCCATTCGCGAAGACGTGTTCCGAAGGCGAGCAGGTCCTGAGTCACCTCACCAGTGTCACCCCTGCCTCGCGGGAGTGCCTGGTACTGCCAGTGCTAGGGGCCAGGAGGCTCGGGAACCACGGGCGCGTGGCCGGATGCTCGGTGTGCCGTCCCCGGACGGCACTACCCTCCAAGCGAATGGAACTGTCATGGCAATCGAGCATGAGAACGCACTCACCACCGCGAAGCAGTACTTCGAACGGTGGGAGGCGCATGACGCAGCCGGGATGCGTGAACTGCTGACCGACGAGACCACCATCATCTTCCCGATGTCGATCGAGGGCACACCCGAGCCCTGGGCCGTGTTCGACGGGATCGAGAAGGCGATGGGCTACCTGCAACTGGCCATGTCCAACCTGCCCCAGTTGCGCCTGATCGATCGGGAGTGGTCGGTGTCACACGACGCGCGTTACGTCCACCTCCACGCTCGCGGCGACATGATCACCCGAACCAACCTCCCGTACCACAACGTCTACGTCTTCCGGCTGGAGATCGCCAACGGGCGCATCATCCGCGTTGACGAGATCGCCAACCCCGTGCCGTGGGCGGCCACCGGCCTCGCCGGCTGACGCTCCGGCCCCGACCAAGGACCTCTCCCCACGAACAGGGGGGGGTGTGGCTGCTGGCCGAGAGCGTCACCTGGCTGGTCGTTTCCGGCCATGTCTGTCGGTGCCGATCACTTCAGCTGCCCCGCCTGCCAGCTGGTCTTGAACCGCTACCACCTGGTCAGACAGGCGGGATTGGACGCCGAGTTCGATGTCGAGGGTGATGCCGATGAATATCGGCCACGAGCCTGAGTACGGAAACGACTATCGCGGCGGCTGGTCTTGTTTTGGCAGGCACTAAGCAAGCGAGGTAGCCGCTCATGTCGCTACGACGTGAACGGCTACCTCGCTTGCGACCGACCTGGGCGCCGTGAGATCACCGCTGCGGAGACGGCCGACCCGCTCAGGAAACGGCAACAGCGTTGCCATCGGGCCTGGCTACGGCATGGCCGTAGCCAGGCCCCAGTACCAGGTCGCGGACCTCGCGGCCAAGTTTCGCTATCGCGGCGTTGACGTCACCTTCGGCAGCCATCCCGTCGCAGGCCGGCTCCTCGGACACATGAACGTGCTGCTGGCCGAGGCGAAGGTGCCCTACGACGTAGTCCTGGAGATGGACGAGATCAACGACGATCCTGTCGGGGCCTCGCGCAGCCGCCCGGTCGGTGAGGTTCTCGGCGAACTGCAACGCCGTCACCAGCGCCAGCTGTGGCCGGGAGGGACACCCCGTGATCTACGGCACATCGAAGAGAAGATGCCCGTTTGGGGTCGCAGCTTACGTCAGCGTCAGATTTTAGCGTCCAGTGGTGGGGCCGGGAAGGCGCCATACGCACTGAGGAAGACCCGCAAGAGGAGTTGACCATGACGTACACAGGTTTCACTGCCCTGGAGATCACCGCCCACGACGCCGTGCTGACCGTGTCCCTGAACAACCCGCCCCTCAACCTGCTCGACAGCACCCTCATTCCCGAACTGAAGCGCTTCGTGCGGGAGGCAGCGTCCGACGACACGACGCGGGTCATCGTGTTCGAGAGCGCCGTGCCCGGCTTCTTCGCCGCCCACGTCGACCTCGGCTACGGCGCGGACCCGTCCGCCTTCATGGCCCTCGGCGCCGACGACAGCGGCCACAATGGACTGAACCCGATGCAGCATCTGATGGCCAGCATTCGGGCACTGCCGCAGGTCACCATCGCCAAGCTGCGTGGCCGCCTCCGCGGCGGCGGCAACGAGCTGGCCATGGCAGCAGACCTCCGTTACGCGGCCGCCGACGAGACCTGGTTGGGCCAGATCGAGGGCCGCATGGGCATCATTCCCGGCGGCGGCGGCACCCAGTTCCTCTCGCGCGCCATCGGACGCTCCCGCGCCCTGGAGGCGGTACTGACGGCCGACCTCTACGACACGGCGACCGCCGAAATGTACGGGTGGATCACCCGGGCATTCCCCGCCGGCGACCTCGACGCCGCCGTCAGCGACATCGCCCAGCGGATCGGGACCCGCCTGCCCTCGCAGATCCTCGCCGCCAAGGCCGCGATCGACCCGACCACCGCCGGCGACCGCCTCGACGACGACCTGCGCGCAGAGGGCGCCGCCCTCGCTCACGTCTACCCCTCGCCCGCCCACATCGAGAAGCGCATGAACGACGCGCTCGCCGACGGACTGCAGACGCCGGAGAACGAGCGGAACCTGGAAGCGTTCCTCGACCGCTACTGAGGTACCCCGAGCCGCTGGGCAGACGAGCGGTCTGCCCAGCGGCTTCCAGCCATCCCAGCACCGCGGAAGGATGCGGAGTAGAGGCATGAAAATCGGCGAGCTCGCCGCACAGGCAGGCGTCAGCGTGCGCGCCCTGCGCTACTACGAGGAAGGCGGACTTCTGCGCTCGGAACGCACCCCAGCTGGCCAGCGGACCTACCCCGACGGTGCCCTGGAGCGCGTGCTGTTCATCCAGCAGCTCTTCGCAGCGGGGCTGGCAAGCCGCACCATCATCACCATCCTGCCGTGCATCGACACAGGCAAGCTCAGCACCGATCAGCTCGCCCTGCTCACATCCGAAAGGCTGAGTTGGCGCCCTCTCCGACATGATGATCAGCGTCTGGTCGGATTGCGGAGGGGGCTGCTCGTGGACACGCCGTCGTAGGGCCGCCGTTAACCAAGCCCGAACGAAGTGCCAAGTACCGGAAAGCGACGGGTCGTAAGCCGGTGACCAGCTGCCATTACCAATGGTCACCGAATTTCCGAAGGGCCTGACAATCCGGTCTGGACCTCCCCTGGGATCCATATCACGAGTCCCTGACCAGCGCTTTTGCGCTAGTTGGCACTTGGTTCGTCGCTGGTTAACGGCAGCCCAAGCACCGCTGCCGCCCCTGAAGAACCCCGAACTCGCCCTCATCCTCGCCGGGGTCCCCGACTCCCTCACGGAAACCAGCGGCGACCTGTACGCCGTGATCCTCGGCGTGGCCGTCAACGCGTGGATGGCCGGGCACATCCACGGCGAAGACGGCTGCACAGGCTGTGACGGCAGCCGCGGGCAGACCGGCCACGACTGGGAAGCCCCCATGAAGCAGATCCGCCAGATGCTGCCCGACGGGGACAAGTGGTTCGACCGCGACGTGTGGACCAACGCCCTGACCGACGCCGGCTTCAGCGTCGTACGCCGCTGAACAAGGGCAGGATCATCTACCCCGGCGCCCACGCTCCCGGGCGCTCGCCGAGCAGCGCCGCCAGGCCCAGCTCCTCGTCGGAAGCCGCCATCACCCTGTCGATGGTGCCCCTGGACAGCTCCTCGGCGAGGCCGAGCACCTTCCTGTTCAGCTCCCGAAGCCCGGCGATCTGCTCGTTCAGAATCGTGAGCTTCGCCCGCCGCGACGGGCTCAGGTCCGGGAACTCACCCCACTTGGCCGCCTGCTCCTCGAACAGGGTCAGGTCGTCGGCCTGCTCGGTGTAGACCCGCTTGATCCGCGCCACGTCGCTGTCGGCCAGTACGTGCGGTTTGGCGCGGGCCTCCTCCAGCGTCTCCAGATGCTCCCGCACATCGACCGCCCAACGCCGGGTGTGGTCGATGAAGAACTCCAGCTTGCTGATGGGGTGCCAGATCCGCTCGGGCATCACGCGGTCCCTCTCCTACGAACAGCAGACCCGGCGACCCTAACCCCAGGCCACCGCTCGCTACCCCAGATCAGTGCAAGGGCCCACGACCGTACGCATGACCTGCTACGCAACCAAGATCAATCTCACCGATACTGACTGTTCCACCAGTCCCGTGGCCGTCCTCGTCATCGGAGCCGACGACACCGCCAACCCCGCCGCCGAGGACCCGGGAAGCCCGATCGTCGGAATGCCGGTACTGCGTGTGTGGGAGGCCGACAACGTCGTGGTCTTCAAGCGGTCCATGGCCACCGGATACGCTGGAGTGCATTCACGGCAAAGCTGCGGGACGCCGGCGTCGGCGCCATTGGCGACCTGGGGTTCATCGGCCTGGACGACGACCCCGACGACTCCGTCATCATCACCGGGAAGAAGGCCGCCCGCAAACGGCCGCTGACGGACGCCCAGAAGGAGGCGAACAAACTGGTCAGCCGCGAACGCGCGGCCAACGAGCACGCCTTCGCCGACCTCAATGCCTGGCGCATCCTGGCCAAGGTCCGCATGAGCGCCCGCCACGCCACCGACCTCCTGCGCGCCCTGCTGGTCCTGACCCGGCTCCAGGTCACCAGATGACGGACGATCAAGACGATGGACCATGGCGCTCCATCAGCCCACTCATACCAACCCAGGGCCCCACCAGCTCCACTCACCTGCGATTTCAGGATGAAAAACTCTCAGTGCCTTCCGGCGCTGGTTCGAGGCCAAGGAACGTACGAGTTCCGGCAGTTGTCCGGACGCGGTGACCGACGAACTGCGAGCCGCCCTCGCCGAGACGTGAGCGGGGCGCCCGGCCGACGCCGTGACCAGCTGCCGGACACCCGCTTCATGACAGCGCGGGGTCAAGGGCAGAGCAAAGGAAGAGGCACTCGTCAGTCCTGCTTCGACACCTGGTAGTGGGCGATGCGCCAGTGATCGGCGATGCGCCCGAGGACGATGCTGAGGGTGACTTTGACGGGCGGCCGGTCGGTGAAGGAGAAGTCGACACTCAGGTAGCCGAGCAGTACGTCCTCCGCCAACTGCCGCGTTTCCAGCACCCGATAGTCGGCTGTCAACCCGAGAGGCTGGGCGTCGTAGTACTCGACGACTCCCTGACGCCCGACGGTGTAGGGACGGAGCCCCTGGAAGATCGCGTCTTCCGTGAAGTACGAGGCGACCTGCTGCGGTTCGTGTGCGTCGACCCCGGCCTTCCATCCGTCCATGACGCCGGACAGGATCGCTTCCTGCGCTGTTGTGCTGGTCATCCGGGTTCTCCTTTTCGAAGGGACGCGGGGGTCTCGGGAAGGGGGCGGGGGGTCTTTCGAAGAGGTACGTGGGTTTTCTGAAGGGGCGCGCGGGCGGTAGATCGAATACCGCTTTCCGTGGCCATGGCTTGCGAAAGGTGCATGGGCGCGGGGGCCGGAGGGGATCAGGCGGTGGGCCCGGTCGGGCCCGGGTCGTTGGGGTGTGGCTGCACGGCGGTGACCACTGCGGTCATCCAGGGCCACAGGGGCAGTGTGCCAAGGACCTTCTCGCGCAGATCCGCCTCGTCCTCGGCGCGCCACACACCGATGCTCCGAAGCTCGCCCACCGGGCGCCACAGCCGGACCAGGTGGCCCGTGGAGGCAAGCTCCTTCGCCCGGACGGCCTCTTCGGCTCGGCGGCGGCCGACCTCGGTGGGGTCGGTGCCCTCGGGCACGGTCGTGGTGAGCTCGACCAGGAACTCCTTCATGGCCTCTCCTCTCTCGGTCCTGCCGGGGTGCGTGCGACCCACGGTGCCGGACGGCTCCCGGTACGGCCTGTCGGGGCCACCCGGGAGGAAGATTAGTTGACCGGTCGACTAGTTGCAATCCGGACGCGGTCCTCCGTGGCGCGCGAGGGATCACCGGCCTGTGTGAGACGGCGAGGTGCCTGCGCGGGCCGGGTCCTCGCGCCTGGCCCGAGGGGCGCCCGGGTGTGTTCCGTGGGTGTGCCGCCCGCCACGGAATCGACACCGTGCCGTGTGGCCTGCCGTGCGGCAGATGGCCACTTCCGGCGGGCTGGGGTGGCCGTTTGCTTCGCTGGGCGCAGGCTCCCGCCGCAGGTGGCGGGCCTGTCGCGGGGTCGCAACACTGGAAGCGCCGGGGGTGGCGTTGAAAATAGTCGACCAGTCGTCTAGTTTCTCAGTCGCGAGCTGACACATGTCGGTGCGCACAACCATTCCGAGAGGGAACAGCCATGAGCACTTCCGGTCAGAAGGTCGCCGTCATCACCGGCGCATCCCAGGGCATCGGCGCGGGACTGGTGGAGGCGTACCGCAAGCTCGGCTACGCCGTCGTGGCCACTTCGCGCACCATCGCCCCCTCACAGGATCCCGACGTCATGACCGTCCAGGGCGACATCGCCGACCCGGCTACGGCCGAGCGGGTGGCCGCGGCCGCCGTCGAGCGCTTCGGCCGCATCGACACCGTCGTCAACAACGCGGGCGTCTTCGTCGCCAAGCCGTTCACCGAGTACACCCAGCAGGACTACGACACGGTCATCGGCGTCAACCTGGCCGGGTTCTTCCGCATCACCCAACTCGCCGCCGAGCAGATGCTCCACCAGGGAAGCGGTCACATCGTCCAGATCAGCACCAGTCTCGTCGACCACGCCAACTCGGCCGTCCCCTCGGTGCTCGCCTCCCTCACCAAGGGCGGGCTGCAGTCCGCCACCAAGTCGCTGGCCATCGAGTACGCCGCCCGCGGCATCCGCAGCAACGCGGTCGCCCTCGGCATCGTCAAGACCCCCATGCACCCGGAGGCGCAGCACGAGACACTCGCCGCGCTCCACCCGCTCGGGCGCATGGGTGAGATCAGTGACGTCGTCGACGCGGTCGTCTACCTTGAGAACGCCCCCTTCGTCACCGGTGAGATCCTCCACGTCGACGGCGGCCAGAGCGCCGGTCACTGACCGGATGCCCCCGGGCGCCCCATGCGGCGCCCGGGGACCGGCTTTCGAAATAGACGATCGGTCGTATACTTTCGCCATGGGACGCACCAGTGACGCCAAGGAGAAGATCCTCACCGCCGCGCACTCGCTCATCGAGCAGCGCGGTTACACAGCACTGGGCGTCGCCGAGATCTGCAAGGCCGCCGGCGTGCCCAAGGGCAGCTTCTACTACTTCTTCGATTCCAAGGAGACGCTCGCCCTGGCCGTGATCGACCAGCAGTGGGAGAGCCAGCGTGGCGACTGGACCCGGGTCCTGCGGGACGACGCGGAGCCACTGGAGCGGCTCCGCCGACTGCTGGAGGAGACCCAGGCGGACCTGCGCGCGGGCCAGCAGAGCTGTGGGACCGTCTCCGGGTGCATGTTCGGAAACCTCACCCTGGAACTGAGCAACCAGACCGAACCCATCCGCGAACGCCTCCAGGAGATCTTCGACGCCCAGGTGAAAATGGTCGACGAGGTCATCACCGAGGCCCGCGAGCGCGGAGAGGTCTCCGTCCGCGACACCACGGAAGCCGCCCGGTCGATCGTCGCCCAACTGGAGGGCCAGGTGCTGTTCGCCAAGCTCTACAACAACACCCAGCGTCTCGAAGCCCTGTGGGAGAACTGCCTGTCACTGCTCTCCGCCCGCCGGACATACACAGCGGCCTGAGCAGCGGAGGCTCCCACCACGGGGGCCGTCGTCGACGACCAGCACACCGTCCGGGCACACCGAGGTGCCCGGCGTCGTATCCCCGGGCCGCTGCGTCGACGCATTTCCCGGCCGTGGCCACGGGGTTCGGCAAGCGCGCCGTTGATCGTCCGCTCCACTTCGTTCACCGGCACAGAGCACGTGTGCCGTGGCTGCCGTACGGTGCAGTACTAGTGCCTCGGCAGGTGACGTTTGCCCGTCAAGGAGCGGCGTTCGGTGCGTGGCCCCCACTGCCCTGGACGGGCGTGGGAGGTACCCCCTCTCGGTGTGCCGGCCGGAAGTCCTCGTACTGGACGTACTTGGGCTTTCGGCCGGTGCGGCGAGTGGGGGTCCCCCTGCTCGAAGAGCTTGGGGGAGCGTGCCTGGGGGTACCTCCCGGCCGAAGGCTGGGGGAGCGTCGCGACGGGGCGAACGTTGCCTGTCGGGGCACTAGCCTCTCCCCGCCCACGGTCGGAGCTTTTCCGGGTTGCGGACGGCCCAGATCCGGGTGACTCGCCCGTCGGAGACGTCGAACGAGGCCACGGTCAGGACGACGCCGGCGCGCTGGGCCACCAGGCCGGGCACACCGTTGACCGACCTCTCCAGGAGTTCGAGTCCCGGAGCCTTCTCGGCAATGGCGACCATGTACTGGGCGATGCGTGCGCCGCCCTCGACCGGGCGCAGGACGGTGCCGGCCCGGCCGCCGCCGTCGGCGGTCAGCACGGCGGCCGGATCGAGGAGAGCCACGAGGGCTGCGATGTCCTTGGTCTCCCAGGCTTCTTTGACGCGCGCCACCACGTCGGCCCGGCCGGCCGCCGTCACCGGAGTGTGCGCGCCGCTCACCCGCCGTCGGGCGGAGGCCGCCAGCTGCTTGCAGGCCGCGGGGGTCCGGCCGAGAACGTCGGCGATCTCGGCGAACGGGTACCGGAAGACGTCGTGCAGGACGAACGCCACCCGCTCCGCGGGCGTCATCGACTCCAGGACGACGAGGAAGGCCATGGCCACCGATTCGTCCAGGACGACCTGGTCGGCAGGGTCCGCCGAGCCGGTGTGATCGGCGCCCGCACGATCCCACTCGGCGCGGTCGGGCAGCGGCTCGGGCAGCCACGCACCGACGTAGCGTTCACGGCGGGCCCGCGCCGAACCGAGCAGGTCCAGGCAGATGCGGCTGGTCACCGTCGTCAACCAGGCACCGGGGGACAGGATCTCCTCCTGCCGGCTGCGTGGCAGCCCGTACCAGCGTGCGTAGGCATCCTGTACGGCGTCCTCGGCCTCGGTCACCGAACCGAGCAACCGGTAGGCCACATTGATCAGTTGGCGTCGCTCGCCGGCTGTCTCAGGTGTGCTGCCCCCGACAGTCCCCATGTTTCCGGCCGCTCCCTCGCCTTACCTTTCGCGGGCCCGCGTCGTCGACCTCACGAGACCTTATCGATCCACTGCCCGAGGGCGGAAAAGGGGACTGTCGACATGGCCACTCAGGTGACGACGGCGAAGGCACGGCGCGGCTCCTCGTTCCTGCGGATCGCGATCGCCCTGCAGACCCTGACCATCTTCTTCCAAGCGGTCTCCGCCGGACTGCTGCTGACCTCGTCCTATGGAGAGACGCTGCACGGCGTCGGGGCCCGTGTGATGTACGGGGCGTCGATGCTGTACCTGCTGGTGGCGGTGCTGGCGTGGAAGCCGGGCGGCGGCTCGCCCCGGCCGGTGTGGCACGCGTCGGGATTCCTGGTACTCGCCTCGGTCCAGGTCGTACTCGGCATCGCGCACGTCCCGTCGGTCCATCTCCCCCTGGGGGTCCTGATGTTCGGGCTGAGCGTGCTGGCGCTGGCCCGGCGCTGAGGTCCGCTCCGCGGCCCGCCCGGGATCAACCGGGCCGCTTCCTGGGCCACGGCCGCGTGACAGCAGGGGCATGGGCGCGGGACAGCAGGGGCATGGGCGCGGGACCTGTGGCGCTGCCCGTCATGGCCTTCGGGGCGGACGGTACGGCGGCCGGGCCCGCGGAGCAGCCGGTGGGGCAGGGACCGCGCTGCGCTTTTGGGACGGATGTCGAGCGGGGCCGCGGCTCCGGTCCGCAAGATCCACACCCGGGGAACCGACAACCGCTGGACCGGTCGGCCACAACCGACAGTTGTGCTCATAGGGTGTCGGCATGGACTTCGACACCGTCCGGACCTTCGTCGTCGCCGCCGACGTGGGACAGTTCCAGGAGGCGGCCGCGGAGCTGGCGGTCACCCAGCAGGCCGTCTCCAAGCGGATAGCCGCGCTGGAGCGCACCCTCGGCGTACGGCTGTTCACCCGTACGCCGCGGGGTGCCGAGCTGACCATCGACGGGCAGGCGTTCCTGCCCCACGCGCGCGATCTGCTGCGGGTCGCCGAGCGCGCCGTCGCGTCCGTGCGCCCCGGCCGCCGTCCGCTGCGCGTCGACATGATCGCTTCGCGCGGCGCGGCGTCGGGCCTGCTGCGCGGCTTCCACCAAGCGCACCCGGACATCGATCTCGATGTGATGACCCTGTTGGACATCGATACGGCCGTCGCCGCCATCCGCTCCGGCGCGATCGACGCGTCCTTCCGTGCCGTCGCCATGCCCGGCCGGCCCCTCCCCGAGGACATCGAGTCCGTCCGGGTGCTCGACGAGACGCTCCAGCTCCTCACCGGCCCGGAGCACGTGCTCGCGGACGCCCGGTCGGTGACCGTCGCCCAGCTCGCCGGGCACCGGATCTGGATGCCCGGCGTCGTCCCCGGTACCGAGTGGCGTGCCTACTACGACGACCTCGTCGCCGAGTTCGGCCTCACCATCGAGGTGACCGGCCCCAACTTCGGCTCCGACGCACTCCTCGACACCATCGCCTGCACCCCGGCCCTGGCCACCTTCATGGGCGAGCGGACCCGGCACGTCTGGCCCGCCGGCCACGGCCTGCGCCGCATCCCGGTGACCGACCCGACGCCCGTCTACCCGCACTCGCTCCTCTGGCGCCGCGACAACCCCCACCCGGCGCTGGCCACCCTCCGCGCCCACCTCGCCGACACGGCGGCCGGCCTCGACGCCCCCGGGACCTGGAGGCCGGGCTGGGTGATGCCGCACTGAGCACCGCCGCCGCGCCCGCCATCACCGTGGCCGGATCGGCTGGGGCCGAGGTGTCGGCGCGCGCCCGCACGCGACACCTCGTAGGAGCAGGAGAACGAATGCTTCCGTCTCCGGAGCAGGAGAACGAACGTCCCTTTCTCCAAAGGCCGTTGGCGGGGAGTTCGGTGTCATGTAGCCGTCCGGGTGGTTTACCGTTCCGATCCGTGTCAAGCCGCTGGCAGTGTGCTGCTCATGTGCCCAGTGTGATGCGCGATGAGTACATACGACATGAGCACCCCAGGCGAGATCACTCCCGGTGCGACTACTCCCGGTGCGATCACTTCCGGCACGGAGAACAAGGACACACCGAGCGAGAAGCACCCCGAGCCGGGGGCTTTAACCACCTCGCAGCCTTCGCAGCCCGCACAGCCTTCGCAGCCCGCGCAGTCCTCAGGGTCCGTGCCCCGGTCGCCGGGCGTGCGGCTCTCGCGACGTGCCGTTGTCGCGGCGAGCGGCGCCGGCGCGCTCGCCGCGGGACTGACCGCCGCGTCCGCCACGCCCGCCACGGCGCTGAGCCCCGCCGCCGCGCCCTCGCCGGCGCCCGCAGCGGTACCGCCCGGCACCGACCCCAAGGCGTACACCACGGTCGCCCGCGCCATCGCGGTCTACGACGACAACGACACATCCCTCGTTCCGGCCTATCTGAAGGTCGTCGAGAACGGGCTGCCCGCGAGCCGGGCGAAGGCAACGAAGCGGGTCCTGGTCGTCGGTGCCGGACCGGCCGGCCTGCTCGCCGCCGACCTGCTCAACCGGGCGGGCCACGACGTCGTCGTGATCGAGGCGAACGGCAACCGTGTCGGCGGCCGTATCAAGACGTTCCGCAAGGGCGGCCACGAGAACGGGGAGCAGCCCTTCGCCGACTCCAGGCAGTACGCCGAGGCCGGGGCCATGCGACTGCCCGAGAGCCACCCCCTCCTCATGGCACTGCTCAAGAAGCACAACCTCCCCCTCCAGGAGTTCTACCTCGTGGACGTGGAGGTCGAGAACCCGGCGAAGCAGGCCAACCGGGCCTGGATCCACGTCAACGGCGTCCACATGCGCCGGGCCGACTACGAGAAGCACCCGGAAAAGATCAACGACACCTTCGGTGTCACGGGCCCCCACCGTACGAAGACCGCCGCCGCCATCCTCGCGGCGGCACTCGAACCCGCGCACCAGCTCATCCGGGGCAAGGAGGGAACCGCCCTCGTGGGCGGATGGGCCGAGATCCTCAAGCGGTACGGCCACTGGTCCATGTACCGGTACCTCACCGAGGTCGGGCAACTCGACACCAGGACCATCGATCTCGTCGGCACCGTCCAGAACCTGACCTCGCGGCTGCACCTCTCCTTCACACACAGCTTCCTGTCCGCCGCGCTGATCGACCCCAAGACCAAGTTCTGGGAGATCAAGGGCGGCACCGCGCTCCTCGCGGACGCGATGTACACGCCCGTGAAGGGAAAGGTACGGCTCGACAGGCGTGCCGTACGCATCGAACGACACGCAGGAAAAGTCAGGGTGCACACCGTTTCCGAGGAGTGTCAGACCGGCCGGGGCGGTGCCACGGAGGTCTTCGAGGGCGACGAGGCGATCGTCACCGTCCCGTTCGCCGGACTGCGCCACGTGGCCTTCGACCCCCCGCTCGGCTACGGCAAACGCCGAGCCGTCACGGAACTCCACTACGACGCCGCGACCAAGGTGCTGCTGGAGTTCTCCCAGCGCTGGTGGGAGTTCACCGAAGCGCAGTGGAAGCAGGCGCTGAACTCCATCGAGGACAACCTCTACGACAAGTACCGGGCGGGCAAGGTCAAGGACGGTACGTACCTCGGCGCCCACAGGTCCGTGCGGGACCTGAAGGTGACGATCCCCGGCGAACTCAAGAAGTGCTTCACCTCCTTCCGCCCCACCGGCGGTGACCCCGAGGCCGCGCACATCCGGGGCGGCGGCAACGTGAGCGACAACGCCAACCGCTTCCTGTACTTCGAGCACGCACATCCCATGGAGGGCAGCGCCGGAGGCATCGTGCTCGCCTCCTACAGCTGGTCCGACGACGCCCTCAAGTGGGACGCGTTCGCCGACGACGAGCGGTACCTGCGTGCGCTCGCCGGGGTGCAGGCGGTCTTCGGCCGCCGGTGCGAGGTCTTCTTCACCAACAAGTGCAAGACACAGTCGTGGATGCGCGACCACTACGCCTACGGCGAGGCGTCGGTGCTCCTCCCCGGCCAGCACACGGAACTGTTCCCCGACGTTCCCACGTCGGAGGGACCGCTGCACTTCGCGGGGGACCACACGTCCGTCAAACCGGCCTGGATCGAGGGCGCACTTGAGTCCGCGGTCCGGACCGCGCTGAAGGTCCACACGGGCTAATAGATGTTCACGGACTGATAGATGTTCACGGGCTGACAGGTGTGCACGGGCTGACGGTGTGCACGGGCTGACAGGTGTTCACGGGGGCGGGCTCGTCCGGGACGGGGCCGGGTCCGCCGTCGACGTACGGCAGGCCCGGCCCCGAGCCGCCGACGGCCCGGTCGTGCTCCCGGTTGCGGGCCGGGGCTCGTGTGCACGCTGTCGACCCCTGAGTCCTCAGTTCGGGCCACGGATATTGCGCGGGTCGGACTCACGAATCCGCGGCCAGGTGGCGGGGCGGACGCCGGTGCCGGCCCTCGGGCTCCGGCGCGAGGTCGATGCTGATGCGCGGAACCCGCTGGGTGAGCACCGACACCGACATGGCACGGAACGCGGTCATCACCAGCACGACCGCCGCGACGAGCAACGTCACCGCGGCCCCGCCCAACGCGATCGCCGGGCGGGGGCCCCATGTCTGCGCCAGCCAAGTCGCGACCAGGGTGCCGAGGAACCAGCCCGCGCGGTAGACGAGTTGGAAGATCGCCATCACTCGGCCGCGGAATTCCGGCAGTGTCTGAAGCTGCGCCAGGCTGAGCAGGCCCGCCCGCAGGACGAGGGAGACCACTCCGACCGGCAGCAGCACCAAGCCGAGGGTCAGCAGCGACGGCATGGCCGCGGTGGCGAGTTCGAGGATCCCGAGCACGAGGCTGCTCATCAGGACCGTGCCCAGCACGACCTTGGTACGCCAGGTCAGCCAGGCGCCGATGAGGGAACCGACGGAAATGACGGCGAGCAGAATGCCGTACGCCCCTGCCTGCGCCGCGAGTTCGCCCGAACACAGCAGGAGCAGCAGCGAGGGAAGACTCGTGCCGAAGAGGCCGACGATGCCGATGACGAGCAGCAGGAGCGTGAGGACGGGGCTGTGCCACACGAACCCCCAGGCGCCCCGCACCCGGGGACGCCTGCCCGGCCGCACCGGACGGACGTGGAGTCGCGCCGGGCGGATGAGGAGGAGCGCCGTGAGCATCGTCAGGTAGGAGAGCGCGTTCAGCAGGACCACGCCGCCCAGGCCCACCGCCGCCATGAGCGGTCCCGCCGCACTGGAGCCGACGACCAACGACAGGTTGAGGATGACGTTGTTGAGCGTGACCGCCTTCTTGAGCAGGGTGTCCCCCGCGACCTCCGAGACGAAGACCTGCTCCGCCGGCAGACCGATCGCGTTGATGCTGCCGACGCAGAGTGCGCTGACCACGAGGTGCCACACCGCGAGTGCGCCGCTGTGCGCCAGCAGGCCGAGCAGCAGGGCCAGCAGAGTGAGCAGGGAGTGGGTGCACAGCAGGACCCGACGCGGTGGCAGACGGTCGGCGACCACGCCGCCGAGCTGGCTGAGCAGCAGCATCGTGAAGATCGGAGCCGCGGTGACGACACCGAGCACGAGTGCGTCGTGGCTGAGCTGGTAGGTGTACCAGCCCAGCGCCACGAGCTGCGTGTTGGTGCCGACCTGGGAGACGATCAACCCGGCGTAGTAGAACCGTGGATTGCGGGACGCGAACAGCCCCGGCGTGCGTACCGCGGGCGCCGCGTCCGCCGTCCCGCCCGTTGTCCCGCCGGTTGTCCCGCCGGTTGTCCCGTCCGTCATCCGGCGACCTGTGCGTACAGGTCGGACACGCCCTCCATGTAGGCACCCGCCGACAGCCGCTCCTCCGCCAGCGCCCGGACGCCGTGCCGGTCCACGTCCAGTGCCTCGCGGATGTCGTCCATGACGAGGGCCGGGTCCCGGTCGCTGCCGACGGCGGTGAGGTTGTACCGCATGAGGGAGGCGATGTTGTCCGCCGTGATCAGGCCGGCGTAGCCGTGGCCCGCGCACAGGGTCGGCAGACCCGTCGCCATGGCCTCCATCGCCCCACGCCCGAGCGAGATGACCACGTCCATCTCCCCGAGCAGGTTGGGGATCGACTGGCACGGCATGTGGTTGATGAGGATGATCTCGCTGCCGAAGCGGTCGCTGGTCTCCCAGAACCCCGGGCCGTCGCCCGCCACATACAGGAGGATCTCCTCGCGGTCGATGTTCTCGATGATCCGGCCGAGGACGGCCTCGCGCCCCGAGTCCAGTCGGCAGTAGAGCAGGACCCGCGGCTTCGGCCGGCGGCTCGTGCCGTGGACGGCGGGGAAGCGTTCCAGGTCGACTCCCTGGTGGATGAGGACCGCCTGGTCCTCGGGAAGGTACTTCCGTTGCAGCGACAGCGCGTTCTCCGTCATGCACAGGAAGCGCGCGCAGCGCGCGACGAGGTAGTCCGACGAGCGGCGTCCCGCGTGGTGCACGATCCTGAACGCCGGTATGTGCTCGTCGAACCGCATCAGCATCTCGTCGGGCACCTCGTCGACCAGGATCAGATCGGTCTTGCCCGACGGATCGATCTCCTCCGTCACCGTGACGGAGTCCATGCCGCGGAACGTCGAGGTCAGGGCGAACCTGGCGGGGTCGTCGACGATGAGCTGTACGGTGTGGCCCGCTCTGCTCATCGTGCCGATCAGGTCGAGGACGAAACTTTGCTGGCCGTACGTGTGATAGCGCCCGCGCTGACTGTACTTTCCGTCGTAGATGGCGTTGCTGCCGGTGGCGAGCAGGTAGGTGATGTGCACGCTTCCTCATCGGGTCACTGAGTGGGGGCGGGTGCGTGTACGGCGGCCCGGTGCCGGACACGCACCTGGACGCCGTCCCGGGCCGGGGTAGCCGCCGTTCCGCAGGGGTGGCGGCGGGCACCCTGTCGGTGGGTCAGGCGGTTGTGGGCCGGCTACGCGGCGCGTGGGCCAGGAACACGGTCAGGCGCCCTTCGGGTACTGCTCGAAGCCGAACCGCCGGTCGAACTCGGCCTGGCGGTCCCGGTCGAAGAAGCGCACCATCTTGACCATCGGTCCCCAGCGCTCGTCCAGGCTCATGCCCTCGATGCTGAAGCCGTGCTTGAGCTGGAAGATCATCGCGGTGCGGTTGCTCGGGTGGTGCTCGGACGTCACACGCTCGTATCCGAGCGCCTGAAGGTAATCGAGCAGCTTGGTGTAGCAGAGCGCGGCGACGCGCTGCGAGCGGTATTCGGGCAGCATCCCGCTCGTGCCCAGGTAGAAGGTGTCGGGGTCGGTCATCCGGCCCTTCAGCCACCCCATCAGCTTGCCGTCCCCGTCCTCGATGAGGATCCGTTCCTGGTGCACCCTGCGGTATTCCGCGACCAGTTCATCCGACTTGGGGCGGTACGGGTGGGCGTCCCGATCGGGGAAGACGGACGCGTATATCTGTCCGACCGCCTCCCGGAACGTCGCTTCGTCGACGCACCGGCCGACTCCGCTCCCCGCGCCAGGAAGCCGCACGGGAAAGAAGCGGCTGCGGATGTCGTCGATGGTTTCCAGAGTGTCGGAAGAAGGCATGGAGTTTCACCTGAGTTGGTTCTATCGTCATGGATGGGCGGCGCCGTGGCCCCGGCGAAGCGGCATGGAACCGCATGTCTTCGGCCTGCCCGCAGGGTGGGAGGGCACGCTGAAGCGCTCCCGTGACCCGGGGTTGCGCAGGCGTCGGATCGCGACGCCGACGTACCGGGAGACCAGTGGTCCGCCTGCGGGGTGTTGGTGGGGGTGACCGGGATCTCCGGGCTTCCCTCCTACGAAGATGCGAGTCGGCGATCAAGGGGTTCCAGTGAACCCCGTCGGGTCTTCGGAATTGGGTGCAGATCTTGTGACGGCGCCCTCGCCAGGTGACGTTCAGGAGTCGGGATGTGGCCGCCGGCGTCGGCATCTACGGTCGTGGGTGTCGAACTCGCGGTGTATGTGCGGGTGTTGAGTGCAGGTGGGTGGGGAATGTGCCGTCGTCGATCGGGGCACTGAGGGCCCGTCGGGCCGAGCCGGCGGACCAGTCCGAGACCGACCGCGGACGTACGGACGGCGAGCGTGGCGGAGTCGTCCGTGCCCGTGCTGTGTCGTGCTGTGTCGTGCTGACGGTAGGTGAGAACGCCTTCGCCGCCTCGGCGGTGGCGGCAGCCGGGCGGCGCCGTCGTGGGCGCCCCCCGGTCGACGGCGCCGCTCACCTCGTCGGAGAGTCGCACGGCCGAGTGCGCGGTCCGTATGCGCGACGCTGTCGCCTACGGACCCGAGGGTGGCGTTCCTCCGGCACCGGTGCTCGCCGCACTCGTCAGGATCGCGCTCGTGAGAACGCCGAAGAGGTGATCGGCGCGGGGCGTGAGCGAGGGCTGGTCACTGAGCCAGGCGAGCGCCGCCACCAGCGCGAACAGATCGGTGCCGTCGATGTCCCCCCGCGCCGTGCCCGCCGCCTGGGCGCGGGTGAGGAGCCGCGCGCCGGCTGCGCGCATGGCGACGCACGAAGCATGCAGCGCGGACTCGGGGTCCTCGACGGCGGCTGCCATCAGCGCGGTCACGCCCCGGTACTGATGCGCGCACGCGACGCATTCGCGTAGCCACGAGACGAGAGCGTCTTCCGGCGGGCCCGACGTTTCCAACTCGTCCGCCCGGACCGTCAGCTCGTCGAAGCCCGTGCGGAGCAGGGCGTCGAGCAGCGCCTCGCGCGTCGGGAAGTGACGGAGCAGCGTCGCGAGTCCCACGCCTGCCCTGCGTGCGATGTCGCGCAGCGAGACGTCGACGCCTTGCTCGGTGATGGCGGCGCCCGCGACTGCGAGCAGGTGGTCGTGGTTCTTCCTGGCGTCGGCCCGCATCTGTCCCCTCTTGACTTTCCGGATCAGTGGTCCATATATTCGGATCAGTGGTCGGGATATATGGACCACTGATCCGATCAGCGTATCCCCTGGTAGGGGTGGGAGAAAACAATGCCGACCCACACGATGAAGGCGATCCGGCTGCACGAGTTCGGCGGCCCCGAGGTGCTGCGACACGAGGAGGTGCCGGTGCCCGAACCGGGGCCGGGCGAGGTGCTCGTCCGCGTGCACGCGGTCGGCCTCAACCCTCCCGACTGGTACGCACGCGAGGGCATGCCCGACGTACCGCCCGAGCTCAAGCCCCCGTTCACTCTCCCCCTGATCCCGGGGACCGACGTCTCGGGCGTCGTGGCAGCCGTCGCCGCCGACGTCAACGACTTCGCGGCCGGAGACGAGGTGGCCGGCCTGCTGCGCTTCCCCACCGCCCTCCAGGGCAGCGCGTACGCCGAGTACGTCACCGCGCCGGCCTCCGACCTCGCCCGCAAGTCGGCTGCCATCGACCATGTGCACGCCGCCGCCCTGCCCATGTCGGGGTTGACGGCGTGGCAGTTCCTGATCGAACTCGGGCACGACCATCCCTCGCCGTTCCAAGCGGCCCGGCACCGCCCGATGCCACTCGACACCGGGACCACGGTGCTCATCAACGGCGCTGCCGGTGGCGTGGGGCACCTCGCTCTCCAACTGGCCAAGTGGAAGGGAGCCCGCGTCATCGCCGTGGCCTCCGGCGCCCACGAGACGTTCCTGCGTGACCTCGGCGCCGACGAGGTCATCGACTACACCAAGGAGCGGCCCGAGGAGGTCGCCCGTGACGTCGACCTCGTCCTGGATACCGTCGGGGGCCCGGACAGCAGGCGCTTCCTGCGCACCCTGGGGCGCGGCGGATCCCTCTACCCGGTGTACTTCGGCGAGTTCGACGACGAGGAGAACGCGAAGCTGGGTGTCACGGTCACGTCCACCCAGGTCCGTTCGAACGGCGCACAGCTCGCCGAGCTGGACCGCCTGGTCGACGCCGGCACGGTGCGCGTCGCGATCGACAGCACGTTCCCGCTCGCCGACGCCCGCGTGGCGCACGAACGCGCCGCCCGAGGACACATCCAGGGCAAGATCGTGCTCACGGTCGCTTAGGGCTTGTGGGAAAGGGCCCCGGAACTGCACGACCCGTCACTGGATGAGAGCGCAGGCAATAGCTCACCCTTGCCCCTCCGCTCGCACCGCCCGATCCTCCCCGGCCGTCACAGGTTGGCTGGGCGCTGCCGTTCGGTCCCACCACGCCGGGACCAGGGCTGTCAGCATCATCAGCGCGGTGAGCGCGAATGCCCAGGGGTAGCCGGTCAGGCCGACCACCGTGCCGAAGCCGACCGCGCCGATGCCCATGCCCGCGTCGTAGGCGACGTTCCACAGAGCGCTCACCGTCCCGTACCCGGAGGCCGGGACCCGGGAGTACATCAGCGTGATGGTGGCGCTCTGGGTGATGCCGAAGCCGACCCCGAACACGGCCGCACCTGCAACGACCGCGACGGGGACGCCCGTGAGGGCGACGACGAGGATGCCGGCGGCCGAGACGACCAGCCCCGGCATGACCAGCCCGGCGGCTCCGCGCCGGTCGGCGCGCCGACCGGCGAACCAGCGCGACGCGGTCGCGGCGGCCGGCTGCACGAAGAGGGCCGCGGCGGCCACACCGGAGTCGCCCGGCGCCACGGCCAGCGGCAGAAAGGTGACGACGATCCCCGCGCCCACCGCCGTCGTCGCGAACACGGCCGAGGGGCGGCCGAGCGCGCCGGAACGGGCCCCCGCGAAGATCCCCAGGGGCGACCCCGGCGCCGCTTCCCGGCCGGGCAGTCCCGGGACGGCGGCGATGGAGACCAGGGCGATCAGCGCCGCCACCGAGCAGACGGGCCCGTATCCCGTGTGTGATGCCAGCCAGGCCCCGAGCGGCAGACCCACCAGCGACGGCACACCGGCCACGACGCCGATCAGGGCCAGCCCCTCCCCGCGGCGTTCGGGCGGGATCAACGACGCCGTCAGAGCGCCACCCGCCACCAGGGTGAACGCGAAGCCGAGCCCCCTCACAAGGCACACCGCGACGATGCACCCCATACTCCGCGACACGGTCAGGGCCAGCGCCGGAGCACCCAGCAGCAACAACCCCGCTCCCAGCAGCACGCGATACCCACAGCGTGCGGCCAGCCATGGCGCCATCAGTTCGCCGGCCACCGTGGCCAGCATCAACGCACCGGTGACCAGGCCCGCCGTGTCGCTGCCCCGGCCCGGCACGCTCTGTGCGTACGCCGGGACGACCGACAGCAGCAGGTAGAAGCTCGCCGAGGAGCCGACGACCGTCACGAAGCGCAGCACCAGCGGGCGGGTCACCAGACGTGGCCGCGCCCCGGCGGCGCGGCGTTCAGGACCGACGGATGACGCCATGGGGTGAAACCTAGGGGACAGGACCGCCCGCGGGCTCCACTTCCGCGAACGCCGGGCGTACGGAAGCGCGTCGACCGGGACGTCATGACCATGCTGGCACACCGGGCCGTCACCGGCGGTGCAGCACGACCTTCGCGGCTCCCGTGGTGGTGCCGTGCGCGAACACCTCGTAAGCCTCCGCCATCCGGTCGAGGGGGAAGGTGTGGGTGACCAGCGGGGTGACGGGCAGGCGTCCGAACCTCATCAGCTCCAGCAGCCAGGGAGTGGAGGACGTGTCCACCATGCCGGTGCTGATCGTCACGTTCTTGCGCCACAGGGATTCGAGGTGCAAGGTCGCCGGGCTGCCGTGTGCGCCGATGTTGGCGATGTGCCCTCCCGTGCGGACGGCCCGCGTGCACAGGACGAAGCCGTCCGGATCGCCCGACGCCTCGACGACCACGTCGGCACCTGGTCCCTCGGACAGGTCGGCGATCATCTTCCCCGGTGAGTCGGCGATGTCGGCGCCCACCCGGACGGCGTTCTCCAGCCGGGCTCCGGACAGGTCGACCACGATGATCCGACGGGGCGAGTAGAGCCGGGCGACGACGGCGGTGGCGAGACCGACGGGACCCGCGCCCACCACGACGACGGTGTCTCCCGGGCGCACGTGCCCGTTGCGCACCCCGACCTCGTAGGCGGTCGGCAGGAGCTCGCAGAGCAGCACCGCGTCGTCGAGCGGGAGGTCGGCGGGGCAGCGTGTGGTGGAGTGATCGGCGAAGGGCACCCGTACCAACTCCGCCTGGGTTCCGTTGACCAGATTCCCCAGGATCCAGCCGCCGCCCCCGCCGCACTGCCCGTACCCGGCGTCACGGCACGCCCGGCAGTGCCCGCAGGCCGACACGGACGAGACGATCACCTGGTCCTCGCGGCGCACGTGGTGGACCTCGCCGCCCACCTCCATGACCTCGCCGACGGCCTCGTGGCCGAGGACCGTGCCCGGTTTCACCTCGGGAAGCCGCCCGCGCAGGATGTGCAGATCACTGCCGCAGACGGTGGTGGCGTCGACGCGTACGACGGCGTCGGTCGCCTCTTCGATCACCGGGTCCGGGACGGTGTCCCAGGAACTTCGTTCCGGTCCGTGGTAGACAAGCGCTCGCACGGTCCTCACTCTCCCTGCCCCTCCCTTCCACCGTCGCTCCCGCGGGACTTCGGGGCAACACGGCCGCCCGTGCCGCGCGGACACATCGCGGGCGTGCCGCGCGAGCACCGCGGCAGCGGACCGTCCGGCCGGGACCGGGGCCGAACGGCACTCGCCGGGCGGTGGTTCCCGTGGTGTGCTGGAAAGGACGGGAAGGAGCGTGGGAAGACGCGGGGAAGCGGCCCCGAGCCGTGCACCGCGCAATCCGGATCCACGAGAAGCGGATGGCCCTTCCCGTCGTAGGTGTGCCGTGGCACCCGTGGTGCCGCGCCCCGGACACGTCCCGGGCCCGGAGCAGCCGTCGTCAGGGAAGCCCCTGCGACGAGCCCCGTCATCACCGTGATCACGACCCTGCCGTCCGAGCACCGCGAACGGCCGGTGCGGCTCGGGGAGTTCGACGCCGGGCCGGTCCTGGCGGTGTGCGCCGAGAGCCCCGAGTCCGGCCGGGCGACCGCGGTCCCGGTGGGACCGGCGGGCGCCGAGCGGGCGTACCCGCCCCGGCGAGGAGGAGAGCATGCAGAGCAGTCCGCACCGGGTGAGTGACGTGATGACGCACGCCGTCGTCGCGGTGGGGCGTGCGGCGCCGTTCAAGGACGTCGTGGAACGCATGGCGCGGTGGAAGGTCAGTGCGCTGCCGGTGGTGGTGGGCGACGGCCGGGTGATCGGGGTGGTGTCCGAGGCCGACCTGCTGCCCAAGGAGGAGTTCCGCGACGCCGACCCGGACCGGTTCGTCCAGCGGCGCCGCCTGGCCGACCTCGCCAAGGCCGGGGCGCTGACCGCCGGTGAACTGATGAGCACCCCGGCCGTCACCGTCCGCGCCGACGCCACGCTCGCCGAGGCCGCGCGCATCATGGCGCTGCGGCACGTGAAACGGCTGCCGGTGGTGACCGCCGAGGGCGTGCTCGACGGCGTGGTCAGCCGCGGTGACCTGCTGAAGGTCTTCCTGCGCCGGGACAACGACCTCGCCGACGAGATTCGGCGCGACGTCCTCGACCCCCTCTTCCCGTCGCCGGTCGAGCCGGTGCACGTCACGGTCGTCGAGGGTGTCGCGACGCTGACCGGACGAGTCCCGGACGCCACCCGGATTCCGCTCGCCGTCCGCCTCGTGCGCGGCGTCGAAGGCGTGGTGAGCGTGGACTGCCGGCTCACCGCGGCCGACGCGTAGCTTCGGCAGCCCCGCCGCGCGCCGCCGGAGTCCGGGGTTGAGTCCGGGGCTGAGTCCGGGGCGGAGGCCGGAGTCAGTCGGTGGTGAGGAGGTTCTTCACCTCCACGACATCGGTGATGCTCTCGACCTCGGCCACGAGACGGGCCGTCGTGGCCGCGGGCATCCGTCCGGTCAGCTGCACGGCACCGTCGTGTACGGCGACCTCCACCGTCTTCCGGTCGGCCGGCGGGCAGCAGGCTTCGATCCGCGCCTCGACCTCCTCCCGTATCGCGGCGTCGTCCCTGATGAGGGCGTTCAGCAGCGCGTTGCGGCGGACCACGCCGACGAGGCGGCCGTCCTGGTCCGTGACCGGGAGCCGCTTCAGCCGGGACAGCGCGGCCAGCCACGCGGCCTCGGCGACGCTCGCACCCGGGAGCACCGTGATCGCGGGGCTCGTCATCAGATCGGCCGCCGTCTCGCCCCGGGACCTGCCGTGCAGCCGCCGCTCACGCAGCCTCCCGATGGGGCCGGGCCGGTGACCGGACGCCTCGAAGGCCACCTTCGCCAGCAGGTCGGACTCAGAGACGACACCGACCACATGGTCCTGGGCGTCCACGACCGGGGCCGCGCCGATCTGCTCGCGGGCCAGCAGCCGGGCGATGTCCCGGAACGGCATACCGTCGCGCAAGGACGCCGCGGGTACGTCCATCACGTCCCGCACCGTCGTGGCCGGGGTGTCGGGCGGGGGAGCCTGCCGGGCCGGTGACGCGGGCGCCGTCGGTGGGGAGGCGGCCGGCCGGCCCTGTTCCTCGGCGCGCGCGTGCCGGACCGCGGCCGTGGCCACGGCGCCCAGATAGCGGATCAGCATGTCCTGCCGTCCGGTTTCGCCGGGGCTGAAGGGACGGGCGGGCAGCGTTCGCCGGGTCTCGGTCTCCGCGTGGAAGTTCTCGCGCTCGTTCACGGCAGTCTCCGGGCTCGGTCGAGTTGCCTACCGTTCCAGTCTTCCGCCCTCATGTCCGTTGCCAAGAGCCGAACGGCCCTGGTGGAACGGCGCGGCGGCCCTGACCGATGCGCGGAAACAGCCCCCGTGACACCGAACGAACAGCCACCCCCCAGGACACCGAACGAACAGCCCCCCCGTGACACCGAAAGAACAGCGGCTGCGACACCGAAAGAACAGCCGATCGACGTGATCAAGAGGGGCGGGCCGGGGGGAGGTGGGCCGGGAGGAGGCGGCCGGGAAGCGGTCGACGGCGAGCAGAAAGCCGGACGGCTGACGCAGCGGAGCCTCGCGGCACCCCGGGATGGGCCGCACGGCCCATCCCTGCCGTGGAGTTCTGCCCCAGCCTGGAGTACGTGGACGAGTTCATCCGAGACCCCGGGAGGTCGTCATGACGAGCGGCCGACGGTACGCCGTCAGCGACGTGATGACCCGCAAGGTCGTCGCCCTGGGCGCCAAGGCGTCCTTCAAGGACATCGTCAGGACCCTGCGCGAATGGCAGGTGACCGCGCTGCCGGTCCTGGACGGCGACCAGCGGGTCGTCGGTGTCGTCTCCGAAGCCGATCTGCTGGCCAAGGAAGAGACCCGGGACGCCGACGGCGACCGGGACCCCGGTACGTCGGCGGCGGACCGCGCGGACCCCGCCGCCAAGGCCGGGGCGGTCACGGCCGACCAGCTCATGAGTACGCCCGCGATCACCGTGACCGGGGACGCGACCTTGGCCTGCGCCGCGCGGGCCATGGCCCACCACCGGGTCAAGCGGCTGCCCGTCGTCGACGGCGCGGGAAGACTCACGGGCATCGTCAGCCGGTCCGACCTGCTCAAGGTGTTCCTGCGGAGCGACGAGGAGATCGCCGAGGACGTACGCCGCAATGTCGTCGAGCGTCTTTTCGTCCCGCCGGCCGAACCGCTGCGCATCGAAGTGCACGACGGCGTCGTGACGCTGACGGGCCGAGTCCGGGACAGCACGCTCGTGCCCGTCATGGCGCGACTGGTACGGAGTGTGGAAGGGGTGGTGGACGTCGACTGCGCGCTCATGGGTCCGCTGACCCGGCCAGGCATCGACCCGGATCGGCCGGGGACCGCGGAGAGCCGACTTCTCTGACGCTCCCGCTCCGGACCAGGCACGGAGGGGACGGCGGGGAGGGGAGCGGCTCACCGGCCCGTCGATGGGCGGAGCCATGCGGGCCGCCCTCCGTGTCGTCGACGTGTGCGCGGACCGTGCCCTCGGAGGTGCCCGCGGCCGTCGTCGGGACGCGCACCGCGTACGACAGTGTGCGAGGCACCCGGACGGCCCGCTCGTCCGGTCAGCGGCGGATGAGGCCGAGGCCGGTCGCGGCGGCGACGGCGGCGGTGCGGGATTCGACGCCGAGTTTGGTGAAGACGTGCGCGAGGTGGGACTTGACGGTCGCCTCGGTGAGGTGGAGGCGGCGGCCGACCGCTTGGTTGGACAGTCCCTCGGCCACCAGGGTGAGGACTTCGGTCTCGCGCCGGGTCAGGGCGGTGCCGGGGGCGCGCAGCCGGTTCATGAGACGGTCGGCGACCGTGGGGGCGAGGGTGGTGCGGCCGACGGCCGCCGTGCGTACGGCGGCGGCCAGGTCTTCGGGCGGGGCGTCCTTGAGGAGATAGCCGGTGGCGCCGGCCTCGATGGCGGGCAGGGTGTCGGCGTCCGAGTCGTACGTGGTGACGACCACCACGCGGGGGGCACCCGGCCGTGCGGTGATCCGCGCGGTGGCTTCCGCGCCGCCCATGCCGCCGCCGAATTGCAGGTCCATGAGGACGACGTCGATGTCACCTTCGGCGGCGCGGGTGACGGCGTCCTCGGCGGTGGCGGCCTCGGCCACGACGGCCAGACCGGGTTCGGTCTCCAGCACGGCGCGCAGTCCGGCCCGTACCACGGGATGGTCGTCGGCCAGGAGGAGGCGGATGGGAGCGCTGTTCATGGGCGGGTCCTGGTCTCGACGTGCGGGGTGAGGGGGAGCCGGGCGGTCAGGGCGGTGCCGTGGCCGGGGGCGGACCGGATGGTCAGGGCGCCGCCGAGGGCGTGCACGCGCGCACGCATCGCCGCCAGGCCAAAGCCGCCGCTGTCGCCGTCGGGGGCCGGGAGCCGGCCGGGGTCGAAGCCGCGGCCGTCGTCGACGACACCGAGGACGATGTGGTCGCCGAGATAGCTGAGGGTGACCTCGGCGCCGACGGCTCCGGAATGGCGGACGGTGTTGGCGAGGGCGGACTGGGCGATCCGCAGCAGGGCGACCTCGTGGGCGATCGGCAGCGGGGCGGCGTCGCCGACGAGGTGGAAGCGGGCGGCGAGCCGGTGGCGGTCGCTGGTGGTGACACACAGGCGGGCCACGGCGTCTGCCAGGGTGGTGCCTTCCAGGGCGGGCGGGGTGAGGGCGGCGACGAAGCGGCGGGCCTCGGCGAGGTTGTCCACCGCGGCCTGCCGGGCTGCCTCCGCGTGCCGGGCGGCGGTGTCGGGCCGGTCGGGCAGGGCACGTTCACAGGCCCGCAGCAGCAGCTGAATGCTGGACAGGCCCTGGGCGAGGGTGTCGTGGATCTCCCGGGCCAGGCGTTCACGTTCGGCGAGTACGCCGGCGGCGTGCTGGGCGTCGGCCAGGTCGGCGCGCGTGGCGGTGAGTTCCTCGATCAGTTGCCTGCGCTGTTCGCTCTCCCGGTACAGGGCCTGGTACCCCCGCACCACCGCGACCGCGACGGCCGCACCGAGCGCGGGACCGACCACCATCGCCGGGCTGAAGGAGTGCTGGTGGGCGGCGAAGCCGACCGCGGCCGTGGCCGCGGTGGCGGCCACGGCGGCAATCCCGGTACGGCGGGGCAGCAGGTGAAGCTGGAGGAAGTACAGCGGGAACGCCACCCATACGGCGTCCGGGGACAGGGCCAGCAGCACCAGCCACACGACGCCCACGGCGGTCAGCCACAGCGCGGCGGCCCGCCGCGAGCGGCGTACACCCGGCAGCACGGGGCCCGCCACGTACACCAGAGCGCAGGCCGCCGCGGCGGCGACGACCGGCCCGGCATGGGGCCGACCGTCGGCGACGGTCCGCCCGGCGGCCAGCGCGAGCAGGCCGATGACGAGCAGGTGCAGGCACCAGGCCAGGACCCGGGTGGTCGGGGTCAGGGTGGGGGCGGTCGCGTTCACAGTGCCTCCCAGGCTACGAAGGCAGAACCCCGGGGGCGTCCATCGAAAGGTGGAACCCGCGTCCCGTCTTTCGGACCGCGAAGTGCCGTCCTGCGCCGGACGCGCTCACCGGGGGCCGACGGCGACGGTGGAGACGTACCACTTCCACCGCTGGAGAAGGCAGGCCGAGGCCGTGTTCGTCGCCTGGAGAGACCTGAAGTTCGCCAAGGGCCGTTTCGCCCTGATGGGGGCCGTCATCGTACTGATCTCGCTGCTGGTCGGGCTGCTGTCCGGGCTGACGGCCGGACTCGGCCGGCAGAACACCTCCGCGATCACGTCACTGCCCGCCGACAGGATCGCCTTCCAGGCTCCGGCCGGTGGCCAGAACCTGTCGTACGCCGACTCCGCCGTCACCGTGCGGCAATGGCGGCAGTGGTCCATGGCCCCTGGCGTCGAGAGCGCCGATCCACTGGGGATCAGCGCCACGAAGGCCACCGCCGGGGACCGGAGCACCGGGGTGTCCGCCTTCGGTGTCCGGCCCGGCTCCCGCCTTGCCCCGGACGGCGGCCGGATCGACGACGAGTCGGTGGTGCTGTCCGGCGGCGCCGCGGACGACCTCGCCGTCGGGGCCGGGGACTTCCTCACCCTGGCCGGACAGCGGCTGAAGGTGGCCGCGGTGCGGGGCGACGCCTACTTCAGTCACACCCCGGTCGTCTGGACCAGCCTGGACACCTGGCGGAAGACCGCGCCGCCCACCGGCGGCGGTACCGGACCGGCCGCCACCGTCATCGCCCTGGACACCACGTCCGGCGCCGACGTGGCGGCCACCGACCAGCAGGCCGGCACCAGGACGGTCGCCACCGGGGACTCGCTGTCCGCGATCGGCTCCTACACCTCGGAGAACGGCTCCCTGCAACTGATGCGCGGCTTCCTGTTCGCCATCTCCGCCCTCGTCATCGGGGCCTTCTTCACCGTCTGGACCATCCAGCGCAGCGGCGACATCGCCGTACTCAAGGCACTCGGCGCCCCCACCGCGGGCCTGCTCAAGGACGCCCTCGGCCAGGCCGTCGTCCTGCTCACCGGCGGCACCCTGCTGGGCACCGGAATCGCCGCCGCCCTGGGGGCACTCATGGCGGGCTCGGCGGTGCCGTTCCTCCTCACTCCCGCCACCGCCCTCCTCCCGGGTGCGGTGATGATCGCGCTCGGCGTGCTCGGGGCGGTCCTGTCCGTCCGTCGCATCACCTCCGTCGACCCGCTGACCGCCCTGGGGAGCGCCCGATGAGCCTGCACCTGACCGACGTCACCCTCACCTACCCCGACGGCGACACCCGGTTGACCGCTCTCGACCAGGTCGGCCTGGACGTTCCGCGGGGCAGCCTGACCGCGGTGGTCGGCCCCTCCGGCTCCGGCAAGTCCAGCCTGCTGGCCGTCGCCGCCACCCTGATCACCCCCGACGCCGGCACCGTCACCGTCGACGGGACCGCCACCACCGGCATGAGTCGCAGCCGGCTCACCGAACTGCGGCGCCGCAAGATCGGCATCGTCTTCCAGCAACCCAACCTGCTGCCCTCCCTCACCGCCGTCGAACAGCTCCAGGTCATGGGCCGGATCGACGGCCGCGGGCCCCGCGCAGTCCACGGCAGGGCCATGGAACTTCTCGATGCGGTCGGCCTGGCCGACCAGGCCCGCCGCCGACCCCACCAGCTCTCCGGCGGCCAGCGGCAGCGCGTCAGCATCGCCCGCGCCCTGATGAACGACCCCACCGTCCTCCTGGTCGACGAACCCACCAGCGCCCTCGACCAGGAACGCGGCGCCGCTGTCATCGACCTGATCGCCGGTATCACCCACCAGCGGGCCACCGCCACCGTCCTGGTCACCCACGACCGCACCCACCTCACCGCCGCCGACCGGATCGCCGAAGTCCATGACGGGCGTCTCCGCCTACCGGCACCGACGCGCTGAGACAGCAGTCCGCGAACGGTTCGTGGCGCCGCCCTCGCCCCTGCCGCGCGATCGGTCGGTGCCCGGTGCCCGGTGCCCGGTGCCAGGTGCCGGCCGCCGGTGCCGCCGCCCGCGCCGTTCGGCACGCGGCGGCTGCTCGGCGCTGAGGACGCTCGGCCCGGCGGCGGGTGGACGCGTGCCGGGTCCTGATCAGCCCAGGAACTCCGCGAGCGGGAACGAACGGTGACTGCGCGGTGGGATCAGGAAGTTCTGGCGGTGGGTCGTGTTGACCACCGCGTTCAGCCCGGCTCTGGGTGAGCGTGGTGAGAAGTCGTCGACTCTTCTGCCGTCGGGATAGTAGCCGTCCATTGCCAGGCGAATACGGTTGAACGTCTCAGTCGTCGGCACAAAGATCAGGAAGTGCAGTCCGGCGGCTTTCTTGGAGCTGTAGTGATCACCGGCCGGGTCGGAGGTGTAGTGGAACGGGTTGTCCAGCGTGGCGAAATCACCACGGTTGGACACCGGTGTGGTGGCCGGATAGGTCACGCCGTAGTTGCTCTTGATCGCTTTCTGCAAACGGTTCGTCGGCTGCATGCTCCCGTTGTGACCGTAGCTGCCGGAGTTCTTCACTCCTTGGAAGACGTCGTTCTCGTTCTGGGTGGGAGGGTTCACGGTCACGGTGCCCTGTGGGACCGACAGCCCCGGCTGGTACATCGCGCGGATCCGGTCCGGGAATCCCGGGAAGTCCTGTGCTCCCGCACTTCCTTCCCCGTACCAGGTGGCCAGGTCCGAGTACAGGTGCGAGAGGGGCATGACGGTCCCGTACCTGAAGTAGCCGTTGGGCCACTGGTCGGTGTAGCCGGGCAGCGTCTCCAGGTTCGAAACGGGGGTGGAACTCTCCGCGGACTTGAGTGTGGTGGTGAAGCCGAGAAAGAGGGGAGAATGCTCCGGAACGGACGTGGCTCCGGGCAGACCGGCCTCAAGGGCGAGTTTGCTCGCGAGCGACTGCCTTCCGGTGTGGCCACCGCCCGTGAAGCCTCTTCGGATACTGGTCACCTCGAAAAGATCACCGGCCCGGCCGGGCCCCGTCCCGAACAGGGTGTTGGTGCCCTCCATGATGTGGTCGAGCGAATCGCTGCGCATGAGCACGGCCACGTGGTTCTGCTCCAGCCGGACGGCTCCGAAGCCGGGCGGCGGCTGGTCACTGGGATACGTTCGGGCGTGCTGGAGCGCGTAAATCGTGCGGCCCTGCTGTTTGGACGTCATCAGATCCACCGGCAGGTAGGCCGGGTAACGCGTTCCCGCCTTGAAGAACCCGGAGCTTTTCCCGAGGCTCGGGATGTAGTGCTCGAAATAGGGAAGCCCCCAGGTGACGACGATGCCCAGGCCGCCGGGCGGGGGTGGGAGACGTTTCTCCAGGTCCTGGATGACGGACTCCAGGTGGTGCTGTGCCTCCTGCAACGCCTTCGCGTTCGGCGCCACCTTCAACGTCGCGGTGATGACATGGGCGTGGAACGGCGGAATCAGCACGGGGATCGTTCCGTTGCTGCTTTCTACGCCCGTGCCGTTGTCCTTGATGACCCGTGGTGCGGGAAGGGCGTACTGTTCCGGCGGCAGGGGTTTTCCGGTCTCGGCGGGGGCCCGCTCGGGCGGGGTGACCAACTTGTCGATGACCTCGTAGACGCCCGCTGAGGCAAGAGCTACGCCAAGGGTCGCTCCCGCGACGAAGTTTCGTCTGCTCGGCTTCGTGGATTCCTCTGCACCGGACGGGTCCTTTCCACCCTTTTCCACCACGGGCTCCATCCTCCCTGTACGGCACGTATGCCTCTGGCCACCGCAAGCCGGGGCGCAGAGGTCGCTTCATTCGTACATGGAGGGGCGGCCCGAGCCAGTCGTGGCAGGCCATTCGGTCCACACCTCAGGCAGTGACAGAACCGATGCCGGGACCCGGTCCCACACCTGCCCGAGCCCGGCTAACCCGCCACCTTCTCGCCGGTCGGCCCCACCGCGAACCACTTGCCGTCGAGTCCCTGACCGTTGAGGTCACCCGGCTTGGCGTCGCCCGAGAAACGGTAGACGGGCTGTCCGCCCACGGTGATCTGGACCTGGCCGTCCTGCCGGCGGATGGCGCCCACCGCCTTCGGGTTCACGCCCGCCAGATAGACGTTGCCGCCCTCCTGGACGGTCACGGGGGGCCACTTCGCCGCGCAGGCGTCGTTGCAGGCCGACCGCGACGGGTCGGCCGTGTCGTCGTCGAAGCGGTACAGCGCCGCCTGGTTGATGTTGATGAGGTGCGGTGCGGACAGCGGCGCCGAGGTCACCGCGGACAACTGCACCCACTTGGGCGGCGCCTCCTGGACCGCCGCTCCGACCACGGTCCCACCGGTGCCGCTGAGCCCGGCGTCCTGGGCCGTGGAGTCGACCACCTGGAGCGCCGAGTTGCCCGCGCCCTGGCCGGGTGCCGTGGCCGGAGCGGACACCGGGGCCGGTGACGAGGCGGCGGGCGGCGCGGGGGACGAAGCGGCCGGGGCGGGGCTGTCGCCGATGGTGATCGTCTTGCCGCAGCTCGCGAGGCTCGCCGCGCCGCACAGGGCGAGTACGGACGCGACGGCGGCACGGCGTGCGGCGGTGCGCCCAGCGGCGGCGCGGGCGGACAGCAGGCGGGGGAGGAGCCGGTTCATGCCTGCAACACGAGACAGGCCCCGGCAAGGGTTCAATGCCGCCGCGGATCGGCCGGACCGCGCGTGGAAGTGAACGCTCCGCCCCCGTGGCCTCGTGTTCCCCGAGAGACGAATCCTCACCGCACAGGAACGGGGGACCGCAGTGGCGTCGGACGTCAACATCCCGGGGAGCGAGTTGAAGGAGGCCCAGGACATGTTGGGCTTCGTGGCGGACTTCATCGACATCGGACACCACACGTTCGACTTCGACGCGGCGTTCGGCCCCGAACTCTCCCACGGTTCCGCCCAGAACTTCGAGAACAAGTGGGAAGACGGCAAGCACCAACTGCAGAAGCAGGTGAAGGGCATCCGCGACGCCATCGGCACCATCCTGGACTCCTTCGAGAAGACCGACCGGGACGCGGTGTCGAACCTCGACGACGGAAGCGGCGGATGAACACACCCCGTTCCCCCAAGTCCCCCGAACCATTCCCCGAACCAGCCCCCGAACCATTCCCCGAACCAGCCCCCGAACCATTCCCCGAACCATTCCCCGACGGACGAAGTGGCGGCCGACCGATGAGCACTGCACAGCGTTTTCTGCTGGACATCCCGGATCCGTGGCAGCAGGTCGACCTGAGCGGCGAGGAACTGGCCAGGACCCGCGCACAGGCCCTGGCCTCGACGGACGACCCGCGCCACAAAGCACGGATCAACGACATGTTCCGGCAGGGCCGGGAGGTGAGCAGGGCGGCCCGCCGGCACGGCGCGCTGCTGTCCGCCGGCACCGCGACCATGTACACCGAGGGCCTGTTCATGGCGTACGCCATGGTGTTCGCCGTCAGCACGCCCGAGGGCGAGGAACTGACCCTGCCCGTGCTGTCCGCGCGGCTCGGTGTCTCCTCGGCGACCGGTGCGGCACCCCGGGACCGGGTCATCACCTCGGTACGGGTGCCCCACGTGGGCACGGCGGCCCGGGTCACCGGCACCGAGGTGACCCGGCTGACCGGGGACGTCGACGTCAAGCTGCTGACGATGCACACGATGATGCCGGTGCCCGGCAGCACCCAGGACTTCCTCGTGGTCACCCTCGCCAGCCCCAACCTGACGCTGAAGAACGAGGTGTACGACCTCTTCGACGCCATCACCAGCACGTTCCGTTTCGTGACGGACGGCGGAGTGCAGATCCCGGCGAACGGCGACGAAGGCGGCGCGGGCAACGGCGTCGCCGCCTGACTCGGGCGGCCTGACTCGAACGGCCTGACTCGGGCGGCCCGGCTCGCCTGGCTCGGGCCGACCGGCTGAGGCCGCCCGCTCCTGGCCGCTTCGCGCGCCTGCCAGGCCGCTTGACACCAACCGACATGGGGTGTCCGACCTGCCGAAGGGCGGCCGGACCCCCACGGTCCGGCCGCCCTTCGTCGCTCCGCAGGACCAGCCGCTCATCCGTCCTGCGGGCGGGGAGGGAAGTGCGCCCCCGAGGGGACACGGAGGCGCACCTCCCGGCTTCAGAGTTCCGCTGCGAGGAACGGCACCTGCACCGTCCGCAGCGTGCCGTCGCCCAGGTGCAGCAGGCCCCGGCCCGGCTGCGGAGCCTGCCCGACGACGCCCCGGGACAGCCGCACGCCGATCACCTCGCCGTCACTCGGTCCCTGGGGGGAGAGCAGCATGCCCGTGCGGTTGCGCTTCACCTGTCCCATCCAGCCGGCCAGGCTCAGCGACAGCGACTCGGCGTTGCCGGCCGCGAGGACACCCCAGCCGGTTCCGGCACCGCCGCGGGCGAGCACCGCGAGGTCGGCGTCGATCTCCGACCCCATGAACAACTCGGCGTCGTCCACGACGATCACACCGTGCTCCTCCGGCACATGGCCCAGCGCCTGCCGGAACTCACCCGCCGGCACCTCGGCGTCGGTGATGACCACGGCCACACCGGGCCGTCCCCGCAACTGCCGCAGCGGCGAGCGCCGCGGTGCCAGCACGATCAGGCCCGTCCCGGCGGCCAGCAGCGATTCGGCCGCGGTCAGCAGGGCGGTGCTGCGGCCGGTGCGCGGCGGCCCGGCGACCACAAAGGTCGGCACGTCCGCCAGGTCGGGGCCGAGCGCGGACAGGGTGTCGCCACCGACGGCCACCAGGGGCCGCATCGGTCCGCCGCCGTGGTGCAGGGCCAGGGCCTCGGCGTACGTGATCCGTTCGGGGAGCACGTCCAGCCGGATCGGCCGCCGCGCCGCGGGGACCGAGGACTCGCGTGCGGTCAGCTCCCGGCCCAGGGCGGCCAGGATCTCGGCCTGCGCGCTGCCGGACAGGTCCGCGCCGAGCACCGCGATCTGCGCCTCGCTCAGATCCTGGGTGCGGATGCCGCGCCCGGGTGCCGGGTCGGACGGCGCGGACTTGGTCGGGACGCCGACACCGGAGTAGTCCTGCCGGTCGTTGAGCCTGAGGACGATCTTGTCCTCCGTGGTGCCGGAGAACCGGCCGCTGCCGAGCACCCGGTCACCGGCCAGGACGACGTGGATGCCGACGCCCGCCCCGTCACGCAGCAGACGCAGCATGCGTTCCATGTAGCTGCCGTTGTCGTACGAGGTGAACTCGCGCTCGAAGACCTCGAACCGGTCGACCAGCAGCACGATGTGGGCGAGCCGTTCCCCGGGCGCCTGGTTGCCGCGCAGCTCGGCCAGGTCGGCCGTGCCCCGAGCGCCCAGGAGGCCCTGGCGCGCGGTGAGTTCGGCGCCGAGCCGGTCCAGCAGGCGGCCCAGGCGCTCGGTCTGGTTCCGGTCGACGACCGCCCCGCAGTGCGGCAGCGCGGCCAGGGCGTTGAGCGCGCCGTTGCCGCAGTCGATGCCGTACAGGTGGACGTCGTCGGCGCCGTGGGCCTGGCCGAGCGCCGCCGCCAGGGTGCGCAGGGTCTGGGAGCGTCCGCTGCGGGGCGAACCGACGATGTGCAGATGGCCGGCCCGGTCGAGGTCGAGGACCAGAGGAGCGCGGGTCTGCTGAGCGGGCAGGTCCACCATGCCGTACTCCACGACCGGCAGTGCTGCCGCCCGCTCGGCGGTGGGCAGCGGCGCGGGCGGCACCGTCCACGGGAGCACGGCGGGCAGCGGCGGCAGCCAGGGGCTCGGCTGGGACGGCACACCGGCGAGCCGGGCCGCCTGCGCGACGGCTGCCGCGAGTACCGCCAGGTCGGTGACCGCCTCGGTCCGTGCCGCGCCCGAGCCGTCCCGCGCCCCACCGGCCGGCCGCGGGCCACCGAGGTTCTGCCAGGTCAACGGTTCCGCCCGGACGTTCACCTCGGTCCCCTCGGAGTCCTGGACGCCGGGCCGGCGGCCGCCGACGCGCCCCGACTGGAAGGGCAGCAGGGCCGACGGGCCCAGCCGGGCGTAGGCGCGGCCGGGGTTGGCCGGGGAGATCTCCCCGGAGTCGGGGGCGTCGATGATGTCGCGGCTCTCGCTGGTGTCCGTGGTGCGCAGTGCGATCCGCAGATTGGTGTTGGCGCGGATGTCCGGGGTGACCGCGCCACCGGGACGCTGGGTGGCCAGCACCAGATGGATGCCGAGCGACCGGCCGCGCTGCGCGATGTTCACCAGTCCCGAGATGAACTCGGGCAGTTCCCGCACCATGGACGCGAACTCGTCGATGACCAGCAGCAGCCGCGGCAGCGGCGGCAGGACGTCGCCGCCGCGGGCGCGCTTGTCGAGGTAGTCCTCGACGTCCTTGGCGCCGGCTCGGGCCAACTGGGTCTCGCGGCGCCGCAGTTCCGCGCCGAGGGAGATGAGCGCCCGCTCCACGAGACGGGTGTCGAGGTCGGTGACCAGGCCGACGGTGTGCGGCAGGTCGGCGCACTCGGCGAAGGCGCTGCCGCCCTTGTAGTCGACGAGCACGAAGGTCATCTCGTCGGGCCGGTTGACCACGGCGAGGGTGGCGACCAGGGTCTGCAACAGCTCGGACTTGCCGGAGCCGGTGGTGCCGGCGACGAGGGCGTGCGGGCCGTCACGGACCAGGTCGACGGCGAACTCACCGTCGTAACCGACACCGAGCAGGGCCCTGGTGCTGCGCCCGCCCAGCGACCAGCCGGCCACCACCGCCTCCGCGGTCGGCGGCTCCACGCGCAGCAGGTCCAGCAGGCGTACGGAGGCGGGCAACGCACCCTCGTCGCTGTCGCCCACACCGCGCAGCGGGGCCAGCGCGCGGGCGAAGTGCTCGAACCAGCCGGACTCCGGCGAGTCACCGCGCACGTCCTCCAGCGCGGCACCGGAGCCGGTACGCACCCTGCACGTCGTGGCGCCCGCCCCGGTGACGACGACGGCGCCGCACTCCTCGGGCAGCAGCCGCTCCTCGCGGTCGATGCAGACGGTGTGGACCCCCACGGACGGGCCGTCCCGCAGCAGCGCGATCACGCCGGGCAGCGAGCGGGCCCGGCGCGCCTGCTCCAGGACGACCAGGACGTCGGGCGGGCCGGCCGCGCCGCCGCGGGTGGCGTCGGGGCCGGCGGCCGTCCGGGAGGCGATGAGCTGGCCGAGTTCCCCGATGCGCCGGGCCAGGGACTCGGCGGTGCTGCCGATGAGGGCGTAGGCGTCCTCACCCTGTGTCTGGGCGTGCGGCAGCCAGCGGGTCCAGGACCAGTCGCGTTCGCCGTCGGGTCCGGCGAGGACGACGACCCGCAGGTCGGTGGGGCTGTGCAGGGCGGCGGCCTGGGCGGTCAGCCAGCCGGCCAGCCGGGTCGCGCCCGGTCCGGCGACGCCGGTGACCCCGGCCTTGCGCAGCGGGACGGCGACGGGCACCTGGTTCAGCGACGGCACGGTGCTGCGCCGGTGCTCGTCCTGCTCGGGGTCGTCGACGCTGATCGAGGACGGCAGGTCGGCGGTGCCGACGCGGACGGACAGGAAGTCGGGGTCCTGCCGGCGGCGTTCCCACAGCCGCTCGGACGGCTGGGCCGCCATCTGGAGCAGGGTGGCCGGGTCGGGCAGCGAGAGGCGCAGCTCGTGCTGCTCCGCCAGCACCGCGGAGTCGATGTCGGCGCGCACCCGGGCCAGGGACCGCTCGTACTCCTCCTTCTTCTCCAGGTACTTGAGCATCGCCTGCTTGCGCCCGCCGAACTGGGTGACCAGGGCGGCGATCGGCGAGAGCAGGGCGATGAAGACGAAGGACCACCGGTGGGTGACGAAGATGGCGACGGCGGCACTGCCGGCCGGCAGCAGCAGGATCGGCAGCAGCGGGACGGGCCGCTTGTCGGGCTTGACCGGTGGGGTGGGCAACCGGAACTTCGCGCCCGCGGCGCGCGGCAGGAACCGCGGCGGCCGGTTGAACTCCAGGCCCAGCCCGTCCTGGGCGGGGGTCAGCGGGGCGCGGGCGGCCGGACCGGAACTCAGCTCCAGCAGGATGTCGCCGACGGCGAGCTGGCTGCCCTCCCGCCAGGGGGTGGGGGCCTGCGCGGGCTTGCCGTCGAGCAACGCCATGTCGGTCATGAGGAGTTCGGCGCCGCCGTCGACACGTATCCGGGTCCGGGCCGCGAGCGCGGGCGCACCCTCGGCGAGCCGGACGCGGCACAGTGGGCCGCTGCCGATGTCGTAGTCGCCGGGGACCAGCCGGAAGACGGTCCCGGCACCGGGTCCGGAGACGAGCCGGACCTCGGTGCGGCCCTCCGGCTCGGGCTCCCGCGGCAGGGGAGCACCGAGCCCGAGGTCCATGCCGTCGCGGACACCGGCGGCCCGGAGGGTGGTGTCCGGGTCGACGGGGGTCGGGCCGACGTAGAGGGACGGCGCCTCGGCGGCAGCCCCCACGTAGCCGACGGCGCGGGCCAGTTCGGCCGCGAACTTGCCGGTGGGCGCGGACGGCTCGGTCTCCACGGCGACGGTGGTCGACACCCCATCGACCTGCGGGTCACGCACGCTGACGGTCAATCGCACTGCTCATCGTCCTTCTCGAATGGAGGTGGGTGCCGCACCGCCCGCCGTGGCGGCGAGCCGGGCCGTCGGGTCAGGAGAGGTTGGAGCCGAGCTGGCTGTCGGTCTGGTCGAATGCCTCACCGACGGCCCTCACGTACTGGCCGATCCCCTGCAAGCCCTGGTTGACCTGCTCGAAGCCCTTGGCGAACTCGTCGAAGAACGGCGAGAACTTCTGCTGGGCGGCCGGCGTGCTGTAGCCGTCGGCGAGCAGGTTGGAAATCTTGCCCTTGACCTCGTTGAGCTTGTCCTGCAACTGGGAGAAGTCGTTGAGGAGGGCCTGCGAGGTCGAGGAGGTGGTGTCCGAGTTGACGCTGTAGTTGGGCATGGGAGCACTCCTTGCTGGTTGTTCGGTGCGGTCCGTCCCTTTCAGGGGCGGAGGACTGGGTGCGCGGACGGCTAGCGGCCGTCGCCGCGCGGGCTCTCGGAGGGGCTCGTCGGCGCCGTGACGAACCCGTCACCGGACGGGGACGGCGAGTCGCCACCGCCGTGCGGCTGCGCGCCGGAGGTGTCGATCGGCGGGAGGGTGGGCCGTCCCGGGGAACCGCCGCCGTCCGCGGGGGTGGGCGAGGGCGGCAGCGGCACGTCGGCGGGGTTCGGCGACGGCGGCCGTGACGCGGTGGGGGAGGGGGGTAGCGGTACGTCCGCGGGGTTCACCGGGGTGGGTGTGGGTGTGGGTGTGGCCGGGTGCGGTGTGGCCGGGTGCGGTGTGGTCGGGGACGGCGGGAGGGGTACGTCCGCCGGGTCCACCGGGGCCGGTTGCTGGGGGCCGGGGGGTGTGTTCGCCGGGTTGGCCGGCGGCCTGGGGCTGCCCTTGAGGGGGATCTTGTCGCTGAGGCCGTCGACCGCGCGGCCGAGCCCCGCCTTGCCGACCGGCCCGACGCCCAGCTTGGGAGCGGAGTTGGCGATCTCGCCGGCCGCGACCTCGTTGGGGTCGCCGCCCTGGGCGACGCCCACGCCGATCTTGGCCCCGAGTCCGGCGCCCTCCTCGACGAAGCCGCCCAACTGGTCGCCGGCCCGCTTGCCCACGGTGTCCCCGGCCGCCGGGTCCGTGGTGTCGCCGAACCGGCCGCCCTTGCCCTCCGCCACCGGAGGGTTCCCGCGGCTCTTTCCCATCCTTCCGATGCCTCCCTTGAAGGCGGTTCCGGCCACCGCTCCGGCCGCGGCCCCGGCGAACACGCCCGCGGCCGTGATCTTGTCGTGGTTGGCCGCCTTGGCGGCGGCCTCAAGACCCGAGTTGGCCAGGAACTTGCCGGTCACGCCCGCGACCACGTTGCCGACGGGGTTGGCGAGGACACCGCCGACGACCTTGCTGACACCGAGCGAGTCGCCGATCCTGGTGATCGAGCCGGTGCCCTTGGCGATGAAACCGGAGTTCTTCACGGCGGCCACGGCGGCCGGCGCGATCGCCTCGGCCGCCCTGCCACCCAGCTTCAGCAGGGAACCGCCCGGGACGATCCCGAGCAGGCCGACCACGAAGTCACCGGCCTTGATACCGCCGGTCTGACTCGCGACGACTTGGTTGAAGAGGAACAATGCCCCCCCGAGGAGCGCGCCGACCACCGGGAAGAACACCGCCACGACGGCGGTCAGAGCCGCCAGCAGGATCTGGACGAACGGGAAGTCCTTGAAGAAGTCGGCGATCTTCTGGAAGATGTTCCGCTCCGGGATCGCCTCCGACGCCGCCCGGTCCAGTACGTCGGCACACTGCCGCTGGGCGCTCTCCCGCATCGTCCGGGCCTGTTCCGCCAGGCTCCTGGCCGCGCTCAGCTCGGACTTGCCGGCGTCGATGGCGTCCTGTGTCCGGCGGGCCTCGGTCTTCTCCTCGTCCGTCGGGTTCGCACCTAGTTCCGTGGGCGCCTGGTTCGCCCGCGGTGCGGCGGCCTGCGCCTGGTCCACCGCCCGGTCGAAGGTGTCCTGGGCCTCACGCAGCCGCGGCATGTAGTCGCTGTACGCCTGGGCCGCGTCGTGGTACGAGGTCATGGTCTTGGTCAGCTTGTCGGGGAGATCGTCGCCGATCTTCTCCTTCAACTGGTCCATCGCCGACCCGCGGCCCTGCGAGATCGTGCCGTCCTTCTTCAGGACGTTCAGCGCCTTCTCCGCGGCGTCACCGACGTCCCGGTAGCGCTGCATCACACCCTGGATGAGGTCGGGGTCGCCGGGCGTCGGGTCCGAGTCCATGCCGACCAGCCGGAAGTCCTCGGGACTGGAATGCCGACGTGCCATGAGGATCCCCCGGTGCGGTGCCTGACAGATGCGGTGTTCGCCAGGTACACGAGGCCGGGCTTCAAGAGGGTTCACACCGCGATCGCTTCGAACGTTTTCGCCGGGCGGTTCCGTGTATCCGGTGCAAGGCGACCCCGGAGGGCATGGGTGGACACGATGAGCGACGGCGCGGACCGCGGGTCCGAGCACAGGACGGCGACCGCCACGGCACGCGGCACGGCACACACACTCCGGCACGCCGTGGCCGCGCTGCTTGCGGCGTGGCTCGTGGTGCTCGGCGCGGGCACCTGCGCGCACGCCGCGCCCGGCGACGGTCTGATCAAGGTGTTCGTGGTCCCGGACCCCGCGCGGACGGGCGGACAGCCCGCCACCCTCCCGTCGATCGCCGCCGACACCCTGGGCGACCCGGCGCGCTCCGGCGAGATCCTCGACCTCAACCGCGGGCTGGCGCAGCAGGACGGCGGGGCACTGACCGGCCCGGACGACCCACTCCACCCCGGCTGGATCCTGCGCCTGCCGCAGGACGCCTCGGGACCCGCGGTCCAACTGGCCCGCGACACCGGGAACCAGGACGGAACCACCCTCCCGCCCGGCACCGGGCAACAGGCACCACCGGGCACCGCTCAGTCCACGATGTTCGCGATTCCGTTGGCCGCGGCCGTCGCGGTGCTCGCGACGATCCTGCTCGCCCTGGTCACCGCCGGCATCGTGGGCAGGCGCAGGGTGCGCGTCGCGTACACCGCCGTACTGCGTGCCGTGCGCGGGCTGGGCGAACCGGTGCGGCGCAGGCGCCGGCTGACGCAGCGACGGACGACGGGCCGCCGGTTCGCCGCCGACACGGAATCGGTCCGACGCGCCTACGGCGTCCTCGGCGAGTTCGTGCCCACCCGCCACCGGCCCGAGCGGCCGGTGCACGCGGTGCGCGTCGACGAGGCGGGCGCCACCGTGTGGCTGACGGCCGCCGACACGGCCGACGCCCCGTGGACGCACCTGGACAGCACGCGCTGGCGACGCCCCACGACAGCCGCCGGCCGGCCGGCCCACGCCGACGACACCGGCCCGGCCGCCCAGACCTCGGTCACCGCGGCCTGCCTCGTCCGCGTGGGCACGGACAGCGACGGCGCGCCCGTGTTCGTGGACCTCAGCCGCCTGGACGGCGTCCTGAGTGTGAGCGGCGATCGGACCGTGGCCCGCGACGTCGTACAGAACCTGCTGGCGGAAGTCGCCCGTACCCGGCCGGACACCGCGGTGACCGTGCTGCGCGGGGCGGACGGCGGCCCACCGCTCACCGTGCCGACGGGCCTGCGGCAGCTTCCCCGGGTGGCGGCCCCCGCTCCGTCGGCGCCCGCCGCGGACCTGGGGACGGTGCGCGCAGGGGCCGCGCGCCGCCCGGTGCGGGGCGTGGTCGTGGTGGCCGGGACGCCGGACGAGCGGGTGGCCGCCGAACTGGCCGCCCTGTGCGGGCCGGGCGGCGCGGGCTGGACCGGGCTGGTCCACGGCGAGGTGAGCGGCGCGCACTGGCGCTGGCACACCGACGCCGACGGCCGCGTCGACATCCCGGTGCTGGACGTCCGGCTCACCGTTCCGGCATGAGTCCCTGGCCGGCCTTCGCGCGCAGGATTCCGAGGGCGTAGTGCCGGCGGGACTTGACGGTGCCGGCAGGTATGCCGAGGATACGGGCCGTCTCCTGCGCCGTCCGGCCGCACACGTAGGTGTGCAGAAGGATCTCCCGGTGGTCGTGGGACAACTGCTGCAGCAGGTCGGCCGCCTCGACCGAGTCCAGCACGGCGTCGGCGTGGTCGGGCAGGGCGACGTCGTGGTACTCGGCGCCGACGGTCTCGTGGCGGGCGGTGGCGCTGCGCCTCTGGTCGACGACGAGATTACGGGTCACCTTGAGGAGCCAGCCCAGTACCGATCCCTCGGTGCTGTAGAGGCGTTCCGCGTGCGGCCAGGCACGGATGAGGGCCTCCTGGACGATGTCCTCCGCCAGGTGGGGATCGTTCAGCAGCTTCTCGGCATAGCTGACCAGTGCTTTCGCGTGGTCGGACATCATGGTGCGCAGCAGTTGCTCGGGGGTCGCGGCCGGTGCGCCGGCCGCGTCAGTGGTCGTGGGCATGGCTTCGTTCCTGAGGGGGCGTCGTGTGCGGCTCACGGCTCCTGGCGGAGCGGAGCGCGCAGAGCGTAGACAGGACCCGCTTCCGGAACGCTGAACGTTTACTGACGCGGGTCCGAACCGGACACGGCGAGGTCCCTACGGGCACGGCGCCATCTCGCACGGGCAATGCGAGGTCTCCCACGTAGGGCGAGCAGTCCCACGCGTACGGTGGGGTCCATCAGTGGGCCGGACGGTGGCCGCACAGTTGCCGGACGGTGGCCGTCCCGGAGCCCTCCCTCGTCGCCTGCTTCCGGCGATCGATGCCGGGCGGTGCGCGGTCCGCGGCGCGCGGCGCGCCCGGCGGACCGCTTCCGGGGCGCCGCGACTTCGTGTCAGGTCGTGTCGAGTGCCTCGGTCGGGGTGAGCCGCGCCGCACGGATCGACGGATACGCGCCGGTCGCCATCCCGATCACCACGGCACCGCCCTCCTGCCTGACGGCGTCACCCAGTCCCGCGGACCGGGTCCCTCTCGCTCACCGGAGGGCGTCGAGCAGCAGGCTCGCGGCCACCGTCGCACCGTCGGTGCGGATCTCCGTGCTCAGAGCCTCGGCCCGCGCCCGGGTCTCGGGTGCCAGGGCCGTCCTGAACGCGACGCCGAGGGACTCGACGGTCGGAGCCGGACCGTCGAGTGCCGCGCCGATGTCCAGGTCCGCCACCCGGCCGGCCCAGTACGGGTTGTCCGCCAGTTGGAGCGGCACCACCACTTGCGGCACGCCCGCCCGCGCGGCCGTCACCGTCGTGCCCGCGCCGCCGTGGTGGACCACGGCGGCCACCCTGCCGAACAGACGCTGGTGGTTGACCTCGCCGATGGTGAAGCAGTCGTCCCGGCCGTCGACCAGGTCCAGGTCCGCCCAGCCGCGGGAGACGAGCGCACGGTGACCTCGTGCGCGGATCGCCTCGATCGCCTTGCGGGCGATGTCCGGCGACGGGCGCATGCTGCCGAAGCCCACATAGACCGGCGGCGTGCCCGCGTCCAGGAACGTCGCCAATTCGGCCGGGAGCGGGCGTTCGTCCGGCAGGGCCCACGCACCCGTCTGTACCACGTCGAGGCCGGGGGTCTTCTGCCACGGTCCCAGGACCGGGTCCGCCGCCAGCCACGGCTGGTCGGTGACGACATGGTCGCGGACGTTGTCCACCGGTGGCAGGCCGATCGCTGCCCGGTGGCCGTTGAGCGTCTCGCCGAACTGCGCGTGCACGTTGCGGGCGTCCAGCTCCCACAGCGTCAGGTTGTCGTTCACCTCCGGCTCCGGCCAGCCCGGCCGCGGTGGCGGCGCGTGGTGCGGCGACGGCAGGTTGACCGCCGAGTAGCTCACGTACACGTAGCGGATGCCCGCGGCCTCGGCCACCGACCGCGCCGCAATCTGCGCCAGACCGGCCGCCACCAGCGCGTCACACCCGTCGGCCGCGGTAGGGAAGATGTCGAACTGTGTGTGGACCATCTCGGTCCGGTACCGGGACAGATCCGCCGCCGACGGCAGACTCGTCCCGCGCATGACCGCCTTCACCGGTGGCCCGACCGGCACCAGTTGTATCCCGAGACCTGCCAGCCGCTCCGCGAACTCCTCGTCCGGCGGGGCGCACATCCGCACCTCCACCCCGAGCGCCCGGAGCCGCACCGCGAGTGCCACCAGCGGTTCGACATCGCCACGTGTCCCGTACGTGGACAACAGCACCCGCATTCCGCGTCCTCTTTCGCTCTGTCTCCTCGTACGCTTCGGCCCGTGGCCGCCCGGGTTTCGAGCGGTCCTCGTCGACGGCGACGCGCCGGCCGCAGCGGGTGTGCGGCAGCAGTGTACGTCGCGTGGTATTGAACGCGGGAGTGGTCACCGAACACCAAGGTGCCGGGGCAACGGGTCAACTCCTCGATTTCGACGTCGACTTCGACCCCCGCGTTCCACCCCCTTGTTCTACCCCCGCGTTCCGGCCCCCGTGTTCCACCCCCGTAGGCAGCGGCGAGCGTCCGCCGGCCCCCTCGTCGACGATCTCGTCGATCAACGCTCCCTCTCGCCTGGAACCGCCCTCGCTGACTACGGTGAGCGCCAGCGCACCTGCCAGGCCAACGTGTGGCGTCCGCCGTGGGCCGCCCGTACCCGGCGTGGCGCGCGAGGTTCCCCACCGTCAACACAACCTGAGAGCCACTCGATGCATAGTGAGAACCACTCAATGCATAGCTCGGCCGTGCCCATCCCCGATGTTTCGATCATCTTGCCCTGCGCCGGATTCGGAACGCGCTTCAGTGCGCCCTACTCGAAGGAACTGCACTGTCTGGCTCCCGGGGTCACTGTGCTGGACCGCAGCCTGGAGGCCGTCGTCGAACTGGCCAAGAGCGGACTCGACGTGCGCGTGGTCGTCGTGTTCGGGACACACAAGCTGGACACGGTGAGGTATCTCGCGCGCTACGCCGAGACCTTTCACATGGCCTTCGTCTACCAGGACGAGTCCTTTGCGTCCGGGCTCGACGGGGCGATCCGGTCCGCCCTGCCGATGACGCACGGGCCGGTGGCCCTCGTTCTGCCTGACATCGTTGTCACCGGCGCGGGGAGTGCCGGCTGTCTTCTCGCCGCGTTCCGGCACCTGGGGGTGGCGGGTTGGAGCGTGGTGGCCGCCGAGGAGCGGGATCCCGACACGCTGCGGCAGATGGGCGCGCTGGCCGTGGTCGAGGGGAGCGGGAGCGGCGTGGCCACGGTCGGGGCGGCCGCCGAAAAGCCGGCGGATCCTTCGGGCTTCGACGCGTTCTGGGGCATGGTGGCGGTCACCCAGGAGGGGGCACACCGGTTACCCGACGTGGTGAGCAAAGAGGCGGACAGCCCCCTGGGCGGCGCGGTCGCCGTCATGGTGGAGCGCATCGTCAACTACAACACCGTCGCGGGCTGACCCGCCAGGCAGCGACGGGTTCGTGTGTGGTGGCCCGCACGGGCCGTGCTGGACGGGCGCGACCGGCTCGTTGCGCGGTCCACCGTTCTCACGGCGGGATCGCCTCGATCGTCTCTCGCAGGTGGCGCAGTACGGCGCCGAGTTCGTCCGGGGCCACGGTGGCCAGTGCCAGCCGGAGCGCATGGGGCCGGTAGGGGCCGGTGGCGAAGGCGTCCGCGGTGGACACGAGGATGCCCTGCCGCGCGAGCACGGCCGCGACGTGATCGGGGCGTTGGTACGGCTCCAGGCCGAGCCACACCGTGTACGACGCCGGGTGTGCGGTGACGTCCAGGCCGGCGAGCGCGGCGCGGGCGATGTCCTGCCGGGCGGCGGCGTCCCTGCGACGGTCCTTCTCCAGGTGTGCCACCGTGCCGTCGCCGAGCCAGCCGGTGGCGAGTGCGGTGACGAGACCGGGAGTTCCCCAGGCCGACGTGCGCAGACTCCGCGTGACCCGCTCCACATCGTGGCCGGGTACCACGGCGAAGCCGAACCGCAGGCCGGGTGCCACGTTCTTCGACAGGCCGGCGACGTAACAGGTGCGTTCGGGTGCCAGGGCCTGGAGCGGAGGAGGCGGCGACGCTTCGAGGAACGCGTAGGTGCCGTCCTCGACGATCAGACAGTCCCGTGCACGGGCCACGGCGACCAGGCGGTCCCGCTGCTCCCGGTCCAGCACCCAGCCGAGCGGGTTGTGCACGGTGGGGATCGTGTAGATCGCGCGGACGGGCCGGGCACGGCACAGCCGGTCGAGCGCGCTCAGGTCGGGACCTGTCCCCGTGGCCGGGATGGGCGCCAGGTCGAGATGGTGCGCCGCGGCGAGGAGCTTGATCCCCGGGTAGCTGAGCGCGTCGACCGCGAGGACGTCGCCGGGCCGGGTGAGCGCGCTCAGCACGGAGTCGAGCGCCTGCTGCGTCCCGCCGGTCAGCAGGACGTTCCGTGGCGCCGTGTCGATGCCCCGCTCCAGCAGGTAGGTGGCCACGACCGCGCGGTCGGGACGGCGTCCGCCCGGCGGGTGCTGGCGCAGCAGCGCCTCGACGTCCCCTGACACCGCGAGTGCGCGCAGGGCCCGTCGCAACAGCACCCCCTGCTCCGGGGCCAGCGGCTGGTTGAACGACAGGTCCGCGACCCGTTCCACCGGTAGTGCGCGCGAGGGTTCGAGCCCGTCGTAGCCGGACCGCTCCCGGACGAAGGTTCCTCGGCCCGGTTCTCCCACGACCAGGCCCATGGCGGCCAGCTCGGCGTAGACCCGGGTGGCCGTGGCCAGCGCGATCCGCCGCTCGTGGGCCAGCGCGCGGTGCGTGGGCAGCCGGGTGCCCGCCGCGAGCGCCCCGGAGCGGATCGCGGCGGCGAACTCGTCGACGACGGGTTTGTAGGAAGGCGGTCGCATGCGGCACCTGCGTCGAGCGTGTCAGGGACGTACATGTCCGGGACAGACGTACGTGTCCAGGACAGAAGACAGAAGACGTACGTGTCCGGGACAGAACATGTATCCAGGACAATAGCTGGATTGTACTGGAATCCGGCTCCTAGCCTCGGTGCGTCCATACCCAGGCGGGACGGAGCCCGGCATGACCGTTCACTTCGAGCGGGACGACCACGTCGTCACCCTCACCATCGACAGGCAGCACAAGCTCAATGCCCTCGACTATCCGACGATCGACGCGCTGCTCGGCGAGCTGGACCGCGTCGACTCCGACGACGGGGTCCGGGCCGTCATCCTGACCGGCGCCGGGCGCCGGGCGTTCAGTGCGGGCGCGGACATTCCCTCTCTGGCGGACAGCATCGCCGGCGGGCCCGAGCGCGCGCTGCGCGAGATCGTGCGCCGTGGCCACACCCTGACCCGGCGCATGGAGGAGTTCCCCAAGCCGGTGATCGTCGCGGTCAACGGCCTGGCGTACGGCGGTGGCTGCGAGATCACCGAGGCCGCCCCGCTCGCGATCGCCGCCGAGCACGCGACCTTCGCCAAGCCGGAGATCTCCCTCGGCTTCCCGCCGCCCTTCGGCGGTTCCCAGCGGCTGCCACGCCACGTCGGCCGCAAACGCGGCCTGGAGATGATCCTGACCGGCGACCGGATCCCGGCCGCCCGAGCCGTCGAGATCGGCCTGGTCAACACCGTCGTACCCGCCGACGAACTCCTGGACGCCGCACGCGACTTGGCCGCACGGATCGTCCGGCACGCGCCGACGGCCGTGGCGGCCTGTCTGCGTGCTGTCACCCGTGGCATCAACCTGCCCATCGACGAGGGACTCGCCGTCGAGGCGGCCTGCTTCGCCGCCACCGTGCCCACGGCGGGTGTACGGAACGGACTTCGGCGCTTCCTCGACCGCTCAGCCGTCTCCGACTGAACCCGGCCTCCGTATCGCGGTCACCACCCGGGCCCCGATGCCACAGCTTCAGTTCTAGCGGGCATCGGGGCCTTCGTCGCGGCGACGGCATGTGCGCTCCGGCCCGGCCATCCGCCGGGCGCATGGCCGGGCGGAAGGACGGGCCCGCAGCACTGTCACGGCCGAACGTGAACGGACGTGGCGTACCGACGAGTCCGCTCGGTGGGTGATCGTTGGTCCGGCGGTCGGATCAAGTGCCTTGGCCGACCTCGGCCCGGCCGGTGTCCACGCCGCCCACAGCACCCTGCTCGAACTGGCCAAGGCGGTGGCCGGACGGCGTTTCGACGACGCGGAACCCTTGCCGGCCCCCGCACTCGCCCAGGTGGCGAAAGAACTCACCGACCGTCATCTCGCCGATCCCGGGCTGTCGCCCACGATGCCGGCGGGCGAACTCAACGTATCCGTCCGCACCCTCCACCGGGCCTTCGCCGCATCAGGAGAGTCACTGACCGCCTACATCCGCCGTCGGCGGCCGGCCGGGTTCCGCGCGTCGCGGCGCATCACCTGCCGTCGGACACCGGCAGTTGTTCCGCGCGTCGCGGCGCATCACCTGCCTTCGGACACCGGCAGTCCCTCGCATGGCCCAGAGGGGGGCCGGCGGGCCCGCGGGCACGGGCCGACCGACGCTCCGGAGGGGCATCGTGCCTGGTGATGTCTGCGGCGCTCACGTTGCCGCAGGGGGCTACGCTGGCCTCCGTGGTGGGACAGGTCACACATGGCAGGGGAGTTGGTCAAGAGTGTCGTCGATGCCGGGGAACATCGGGGAGCCCGGGTCTGCGGGGTTCGTCGGTGGTTACGCGCTCCTCGGCAAGCTCGGCAGCGGTGGCATGGGTGTCGTCTACCTCGGACAGTCGCCCTCGGGGCGTCAGGTCGCGGTGAAGGTCGTGCACGCGCAGTACGCGCAGGACGAGGAGTTCCGGGCCCGCTTCCGGCGGGAGGTCGCGGCTGCTCGCCGAGTGAGCGGGGCGTTCACCGCGCCGGTCGTGGACGCCGACCCCGACGCGGAGCAGCCGTGGATGGCGACCCTGTACGTGCGGGGCAGAACGCTGGGCAGCACCGTGGCGGAGACGGGACCACTGGCCGGGCGCGAGTTGCGTCTGTTGGCGCTGGGCCTGGTGGAGGCGCTGCGGGACATCCACCGGGCGGGCGTGGTGCACCGCGACCTCAAGCCCGGCAACGTCCTGATGGCCGAGGACGGACCGCGCGTCATCGACTTCGGCATTTCGCACGCGGCCGACCACCAGGCCCTCACCGTGACCGGTCGGCTGATGGGCACACCGCCGTTCATGTCGCCGGAACAGTTCGAGTCGCCCCGCGACGTCTCCGCGCCGTCCGACGTGTTCTCGTTCGGGTCGCTGCTCGTGTACGCGGCGACCGGCGGAGGCCCGTTCGACAGCGACAGCCCGTACCTGACGGGCTATCGGATCATGCACGAGCCGCCCGACCTGGACCGTACTTCACCGCCGCTGCGTTCCATCGTCGAGCGCTGCCTGGACAAGGACCCGCAGCAGCGGCCGGGACTCGACGAGTTGCAGGGGCTGTTCTCCTCGCTGCCGGACGCCGCCCTGCTCCCGCCGGCCGGTGCGCCCACCGCGGCGCACCTGGCGGCCCAGGAGACGGTGGACGCAGGGGGGAACCGCGAAGCGCCCGGTGCGAGCGCGAAGACGCGGGACAGGACCGGCCCCGCCGGGCGGGGCCGGCTCGTCCTCGCGGCCGGTGCGGTGCTGGCCGTCGCCCTCGCGGGCGTGTCGGTGTACCACTTCACGTCGGGCGGGCAGAGCGGCGGGATGGCTGCCGGCGACGTCTCCGCCGCCCCGGCCGGGCCCGCGGCCCCGGCGCTGCCCGCAGGCTGGCGGTCCTGGCGGACCAGCCTGGTCCGGACCGTGAAGGACGGTTCGACGGCCACCAACGTGGACAGCGTGGACTCCGGGTGTGTGGTCGACGGGGCGTCGGTGTACTGCGCGGGGACCGGCTTCACCGTCGCACGGATCGACGCCGCGACGGGCCGGGTGCGGTGGCGCTTCGGTGACAACAGCCAGGCCGCGGAGCGGCCTCTCGGCGTCCGGGGCGGACTGGTGTACGTGACGGTGCCGCCCGACGAGGACCACGTGTACTCGGCCCAGCAACTGGTGGCCCTCGACACTGCCACCGGCAAGCGGGTCTGGACCCGCACCGTCGACGCGGGCCACCCGGCGGCCCTGTTCGGCGGCGGCGTCCTCGCGATGCCGGACGGCGCGCACGAGTTCGTCGCCCTCGACGCCGCGACCGGCAAGAACCTCTGGCACACGTCGGCGCGATCGTCCCAGGGCACCGGATGTTCCCCGCTGGTGGTGGCAGGCGCCCCCTACGGGCTGTGCGTGAACGCGAACGACCCCTTCCAGGGCCAGGTCGGTTTCCTGCTCCTCGATCCCGCCGACGGCACTCCGCGAGAACTCGATCCCCTGCCCCTGACGGTGGAACCGCTCGGCTCAACCGCAGGACGGCCGCTCTTCGCCGTGCTCGCCGGCCAGGACGCCGCGGACGACAACAGAAACGACGCCCAGTACTCCGCCCTCCTCAGGGTGGACCCGAACACCGGATCCCTCACCCGCGTGCCCCTGAAGAGCGCCGCGCGGGGCACACCCCGGCTCATCGACGCCACGGTGTACTTCGTGCGCCCCGACGGCACGGTCACCGCGGTCAACGCCGCGACCGGCGAACGGAGATGGCAGAGGAGCACACAGATCGAAAACCTCTCGGCGCCCACCAGGTCCGCCACCTACGACACCCTCTACTTCGCCAACCGCTACGGCCGGCTGCTCGCCCTCGACCGGGTCACCGGCGCCACTCGGTGGACGAAGGACCAGCTGGCCGATCCCGGGTCCTCTGCGCAGAACCGGCTCCCGAGTATCGCCCTCGTGCAGGACGCGATCGTGGCCGTAGCGGGTGACACGGCCTTCTCCGTACGCCCTGATCAGCCACCGCCTGCGGCGGGGTGACGCTCTGCGGCTCGCCGACCGGACGACCGTCGTCGCTGGACTCCGCCGCCACACCGCGTCGATCAAGCCCTGAAGTGATCACCGTGGCGGGTCGGCGGACGCGGACCGGCGGGTCCAGGGCGGGCTGACGCCGCCGCAATCGGACCGTCACCACCTGACTACAGTCAGAAGTCCCTGCCGTGTACCCCCCTGCTCGTAAGCGGGGTGGTTCCGCCACGCGTCGGCCGCATATCGGCCATACATGAGCCATACATCAGCGATACATCGGCCGTGTATCCGGAAGCCGCCGACCGTGCCGTTCCCAGGGCGCCCGCGGAGGCGCCGGCACCACTCACCAGCGGCATCCGGCGGCCGCGCCGACGATCCGCATCTCGCCATGCGGCACCCCTGAGCGGGGCTGACACTCGGACATATGAACACGACGACGGACATGCCACGAGGTGACTCCTCGACCCCGCGCGGGGCACCGGACGCCGACGTTCTCGTGGTCGGGGCCGGTCCGACCGGCCTCCTGCTCGCGGGTGACCTCGCCGAGTCCGGAATCGATGTCGCACTGCTGGAGCGACGCGACCACGAATCCAATCTGAGCCGCGCCTTCACCCTCCATGCGCGAACCCTGGAGCAACTCGACGCCCGGGGCATGGCCGACGAACTCCTCCGGATCGGCACACCGACCCGGGCGCTGCATCCGTTCGGCCGTCTCAGTATCGACTTCTCCAGGCTGCGCACGCGTTTCCCCTTCATCCTGACCATTCCTCAGTGGCAGGTCGAAGGGGCCCTGCTGCGCCGGACCGAGGAGGCGGGAGCCACCATCGTCCGTGGGGCCCGGGTCACCGGGCTACGGCAGGACCCGGACGGCGTCGACGTGGACGTGTCCCACCCGGACGGCACCATGACCACGCTCCGGGCCCGCTACGTCGTCGGTACGGACGGAGTGGGCAGCACGGTCCGGCGGAGCCTGGGCATGCCGTTCCCCGGCAGGCCGGTCATTCGCTCCGTGATGCTGGCCGACGTGCTGCTCGACCGCGCCCCTGACGACATCTTCAACTTCAGCTCGAACGAAGAAGGGTTCACGTTCTTCGCGCCGTTCGGGGACGGCTGGTACCGCATCATCGCCTGGGACCGGCGCGAACAGGCGCCTGACGATGCGCCGATCACCCTGGCGGACGTCCGGGACATCACCGAACGTACGATCGGCGACGACCTCGGGATGCACGACCCGCGGTGGCTTTCCCGCTTCCACAGCGACGAGCGGCAGGTACCCCACTACCGGCAGGGGCGAGTGTTCCTCGCGGGCGACGCCGCACACGTCCACTCACCCGCCGGCGGCATGGGCATGAACACCGGGATCCAGGACGCCGCCAACCTCGGCTGGAAACTGGCGGCCGTCCTGCACGGCTGGGCCGATGACGCACTGCTGGACAGCTACCACGCGGAACGTCACCCGGTGGGGCGCATGGTCCTGCGGGTCAGTCACGCACTTCTCACGGCCGTCACCACCGGGTCACTTCTGGTCCGGGCGTCGCGGGCCGTGCTGGCCACCGTCGTACACCAGTTGATCGTGGTGGAGGCGCGTGCGGCCCGCGGCATTTCCGGCATCGGGATCACCTACCGGGCACCCCGCGGCTCTCATCCGCTCGTCGGACGCCGGGTGCCGGACCTCCGCCTGGCAGAGAAACCGGCCCGGCTCTACGAGGCACTGCGGGAGGGCAAGTTCGTACTGGTGGGCCGCGATGTCGCCGCGGTTGCCGCGCCATGGGCGGGGCGAGTGGTGACCGCGTTCCCGGCGGCCGGCCTGCGCCCGACGCTCCTGGTCCGGCCCGACGGCTACGCCGCGTGGGCGGCCGAGGACCCCGACCCGGACGAGGTGCGCGAGGCCCTGGCACAGTGGCTGGGCCCGGTGGACCGCGAGGGAGCGTGAACGGGCTTCCCGCTCGCCTGAAGCAGGACACCGCGGCGGCCCACCGTCCTGGCCGGTGAAAAGAACGAGCGCTCAGCTTGTGCTGCTCTCGGTCTGCTCAGCGGGTGGCTGTGAAGTCTGCCTCCGCGTTCGTGCGGGCGGGGGCCGCGGATACGGCGTGGGTGAGGCGTTCGCCCTCGACGTCGACGTGCGGGACCAGACGCTCCAGCCGTCGGGGCAGCGACCACGCGCGGCTGCCCAGCAGGGCCAGGACGGCGGGCACGATGGTCATACGGACCACGAAGGCGTCGAGGACGACGGCGGCGTGGGCGGCCCGGACGGCGACCGGATCACCGGCCGCCCGAGGCGGCTCCCGTGGTCGGTCCCGGCCCGGGGGAGGGGACCGGGACCGGCCGGTCGGGTGGGCGGAGCCCGGGTCCGGGTGGTCCCGGATGCGGTGGGCGGTCAGCCGGCGTCGGGGGTGAGTCCCGCGCTCTCGACGGCGGCGAGCGCGCAGATCTCGTCGTTGTCGGAGGTGTCGCCGCTGATGCCGACGGCGCCCAGGACATGGCGTTCGGCGTCACGGATCAGCACGCCGCCCGGTACCGGCGCGATCCGCCCACCGGAGATGGCGGTCAGGGCGTCGAAGAACGCCGGTGCGGTGGCCGCCCGCGCGGCCAGGGCGCGCCCGCCGAGGCCCATGCCGAGGACCCCCCAAGCCTTGGCCTGGGCGATGTCGGGACGGAGGAGGCCGCTGCCGTTCTCCCGTTTGCAGGCCACCAGGGCCCCGCCGTGGTCGAGGACCGCGACGGTGAGCGGATGGAGGTCCAGTTCCCGGCCCCTCGCCAGCGCGGCGTCGACGATGTGGGCGGCCTGGTCCAGTGACAGGGGTTCCATGGGGTGATCCGACTCCTCGGCGTTCTTCGGTGTTCCTCGGTGGCTCTTGTGTGTTGCCCGGTGTTTCTCGGTGTTTCTCGGTGTTTCTCGGCCCTGTGGTGGTGGCAGGGGTGGCCAGGGGGAGCGGCCGGGCGGCGGGGACGCGGGGCGCGGCGCCCGGTTCAGGAACCGGCGGCCGGTTGCGGCTCGCCGTCGGTGATCTCCACGTAGTCGAACTCGGCCGACTCCCGCGTCGGCAGGATCACCGGAGGCAGCCCGACGACGAACAGTTCGGTCTCGGTGTCCGCGGCGATGTCCAGCGTCTCGTCGGCCTCCACCTGGATCGCGGTGAGCCGGCCGTACGGGGTCGTGCCGCAGGTGCCCGTACCGGACAGGGTGACGATCAGGCGGCGGCCGAGAGGCTGCCGCGAGGTCCACCTGGCCCCGGCGGCCGCCCGGATCATCTCCATCCACATGCCGCGTTCGGAGTAGGAGCCGAGGAACCTGCGGTCCACGCGCGGGGCGTCCGGAACCGGGAGCCGGTTGAAGCGCCGGGGATCGACGACTACCGCGCTCTTGTAGCGGGGCTTGGGATAGCGCAGCCGTTCGCCGTGGACGTGCTCCCAGATCGCGTTGAGGCCCCACTGTTTCCTGCCGTCGGCGAAGTAGTAGTAGTTGCCGTCGAACCGCCCGGTCCGCGCCATCTCCTGACGTGCCCGGCGGCGCTGCTCGATGCTCATGAAACCGTAGCCGGAGGCGCCGCCGAACTGGAGGACCAACTGGACGCGTTCGCCGGGCGCGGCGTCGCCGAGCGGGTCGTCCTGGGGGCCGTAGGCGGTGCCCTCCGGGAAGTACCCGATCTCGCCCTGCCGCAGGACGAGGCCGCGCCCGATGGTCATGTCGCCCTGGATCGGCAGGCGGATCTGATCGAAGTTGTGCCGGTGCCGGGGCATCCAGAAGTCGGCGTCCTGACGGCCCAGGATGTACATGAAGTTCTCGGGCGTGTCCGGTTCGCCGCGCAGCATGTGGTGGAAGGAGACGTCGCCGGTGGGGTGGTCCTTGGCCCAGACGTCGTCGTCATAGGGGACGATCTTCACGGAGTCCTCCGCTTCACTGTGTGTCCTGAGGTGTGGGTGCGGTGTGCGTGCGGTGTGGGCGCGGTGTGGGCGCTCAAGCCTGCTTGGGGGTCGGTGGTGGGTGCGTGCGGTGCTTGAGCCTGCTCGGGGGCCGGTCGGCCGGTGCCCGCGCCGGCGGCCGAGGCGGTGGCAGATGGAGGCCGGCGCGGCACCTCCGGCCGGTCGGTGGCGCGGGCGGTGGCGCCGCCGGTCACCCGGCGGCGTGGGGGGAACGGCCGCCGGTCACCCGGTGGTGTGGGTGGAACGGCCGCCGGTCACCCGGTGGTGTGCGGGGTGGGGACGGCGGTCTTCCTGGGCGGCCGGCCCGCGGGGCGCAGGGCGAACCGGCCGAGGGCGAGGACGGTGACCGCGCAGGCCGCGCTGACGACGCTGACGACGACGAACAGCGCGCTCATGTCGAACGAGGCGGCGATCAGCCGGCCGCCGACCGTCGGGCCGATGATGCCGCCGACCCGGCCGCAGCCCATGGCCCAGCCGACGCCCGTGCCCCGCAGCGAGGTGTCGTAGTACGTGGCGACCAGGGAGACGGTGCACATCTGCGCGCCGATCGCCAAGAAACCGGCGACGAAGGTCGTGATCAGCAGCCAGGTGCCGGAGGTGCCGGCCTGGCCGATCAGGGCGATGGCGGCGGCGCCCAGGGTGTAGGCGGCGCCGAGGGCCGCACCGGGCGGGAAGCGGCGGGAGAGCGGGGTGATGACGAAGCTGCCCACGATGCCGCCCAGGTTGAGCGAGGCGACGCTGAGAATGGCGGCCGAGGAGCCGATACCCGCTGCGGTGGCGACCGTGGGGATCCAGTTGACCAGGAAGAAGGCCATCAGCAGGGTGAGGAAGAGGGCGAGCGACAGCAGTGAGGTGCCGACCGCGCGCCCCTCGGTGAACAGGTCCCGCACCGGCACCTTGCGCGGTCCCTCCGCCGCTTCGAGCCGGACCCGCGCCGCCTCCCGCTCCCCGATCCCCATCCGGGTCAGCAGCCGGATGATGGCGGCGTCGTCCTGCCGCAGGGACAGGAAGCGGACGGACTCCGGGACGAACGCGATGATGCAGGGCACCAGCAGCAGCGGGATCAGCCCGCCCACGACGAAGATGCTGCCCCAGCCGCTGTCCGGGATGAGGTGGGAGGCCAGCACGCTGCCGATCACGGATCCCAGCGGGATGCCGCAGAAGGCGATGGTGGCGACGGCGGCACGGGCCCGTTCGGAGGCGTACTCGGCGGCGATGGCGATGGCGCCGGGCAGCGCGCCGCCCACGCCGAGCCCGGTGACGAACCGGATGACGCCCAGGGTGGTCATCGAGTCGGCGAGCGGGGTGACGAGGGAGCCCAGCCCGAACAGCGCGACGGTGCACACCAGGGTGGGTTTGCGGCCGAACCGGTCGGCGACGACACCGGAGGTGATCGCACCGACCAGACCTCCGAACAGGCCGATGCCGAACACGAAGCCGAAGCTGGAGGGCGACACGTGCCAGGCGGCGGCGATGGCGGGAGCGGCGAAGGAGATGGACTGGGTGTCGTATCCGTCGAGGACCATCACCGCGACGCAGACGGCGATGACGAGGACCTGGAAACGGGACGTCCGGGCGTCATTGATGATCGTTTCGAGCGAGGGGCGTGACTCGGCACTCATGGCGGTCTCCTGGGTGTGAGCGGCTCTTACCAGGTCCCCGTGGTGTGGCCAGTTGCCTGTGCGCGATGATCCGACCGCGTGCGACCGCGTGCGGATCGGTTCGTTCTGGCCGGCGCCGTGGTCGGGTGCGCCGGCGGCCGGGTCCGGAGGTTTCCTGTCCCTTCTGTCCGAGGGTGTACGAAGCCGTCCTTTGGTGCACATCTCACCGGAGGTGACCGGGGAGGTGGTCGGGGGCGATCGGGAAGGTGATCGGGGAGGCCGGACCGGGGAACGGCGTCAGCGGGTGAGCGAGGCGAGCTTGGTGCGCATCAGCGACGAGATGAGTCCGGTGTAACTGGGGTCGGAGCACCGGACCTCCCGGGCCTCCGGCACGGAGGTGAGCAGGTCCAGGGCGTGTACGTGGTAGGCGCGGGTGACGCGCACCGCACGCTCGGGATCCCGGGCCTCCAGCGCGTCGACGACGGCGATCCGGTCCTGCTGGAGCGCCCCGGCGACCCTCCGCAGCGGCAGCAGTCCCCGCTGGGAGAGTTCTCTGGCCAATTCCACCTGCACCTCGCCGAGGAAGACGCAGATCGCCGCGAGTACGGGGTTGCCGCACGGCTCGGCCAGGCGCCGGAGGAAGTCACGCAGGCCGTCCATCGCCCGGTCCAGGTCGTCGAGGTCGGCGAGCCCCTCGGCACACGTGCGCAGGGCGGCGATCTGCTCGTCGGTCGCATGGCGCGCGGTGAGGCCGGCGGCGTGCGAGTTGACCACACCGAGGATGTCCATCACGTCCGTGACCGGGGCGGACTCCAACTGGATCGCGGAGGCCATGGACACGGCGATCAGGGTCTCGGTGCGTACGGTCACGAAGGAGCCGCTGCCGTGCCGGACCCGGACGAGTCCGAGCGCGGCCAGCGCACGGACCGCTTCGCGGACGGTGGCCACGCTCACTCCGTACCGCTCCGCCAGGTCCCGGTCGGGCGGGAAGCGGGACCCGTGCGGCAGCTCACCGCGCAGGATCCGGTCCCGGAGGTCCTCCAGGATCTGGTCGGCCGCCCGGATCCGGTCGATCTTCCGGTATGCCCGCCCGCCGTCGGCTGTCTGCTCCTGCTCCTGGTCCTGCTCCATCGCTGGGCGCCTTCCGCGGAGACGGTGAGGTGCAGAGCAAGCTACGATCAGCGGTCACCGGTGTCAAGTGACCAGTCACTGGTCACAGCCCGCGCACGGTTTGCCTTGAGTGGCTCGGGCCCGCACCGTAGAGGCATGGGCGCTAAAGAGGGCCCCACGCTCATCACGTCCGTGCAGCGGGCCTTTCGGTTGATGGAGGCGGTCGGGGCGCACGAGAGCGGCGCGCCGGCCAAGCAGCTCGCGCGGGAGACGGGGCTGGCGCCGGCCACCACGTACCACCTGCTGCGGACGCTGGCGCACGACGGATACGTGCGCAAACTTGAGGACGGGACCTTCGTCCTCGGCGAGAGGCTGGGGGCGCTGCACAGCGTGAGCCGGACACAGGCGCTGCTCAGCCGGGTCCGGCCGATGCTCGGTTCGCTGCGGGACGACCTGTCCGCCGCGGCCTATCTCACCTTCTACGAGGACGGCGAGATCCGTGTGGCGGACATCGTCGACGGGCCCCAGGCGCCGCGCGCCGAACTGTGGGTCGGCTTCGAGGACGCCGGTCACGCCACCGCCCTGGGCAAGTGTGTGCTGCGCGAGTTGGACGACGAAGGGCGCCAGGAGTACCTGACACGCCACCCTCTGGCGGACCTCACGCCCCGGACGATCACCCACCGCGAGGAGCTGCTGCGTCGGCTCGACGCCGTCCGCGAAGCCCCGACCGTCACCGATCAGGAGGAGTACGCCCTCGGGATCGTCTGCGTCGCGGTGCCGGTGTACCGGGGCGACACCCTGGGGTCGCTGGGCATCTCCCTGCGCACGGGCCGCGAGTCCACGGCCGAGGGCGCCGCCGTACGGCTGCTGGCTGCGGCGAACCGGGTGACCAGGGGCCTGTCGCTCACCATCTGAGAAGGTGGCGGATCGCCCCGGGACACGCCCGGACACCCTCCTCGCAGGCGCCGCGCGATGCGCCCGGACACCCTCCGCTGACGCCGCGCTGCCCGGGTACCCCGCACCGGTACCCCGCACCGGTACCCCGCGCCGGTACCCCGCGCCGGTACCCTGCGATGCGCCCGGACGCCCCGAGCGCGGAGCGCGGGACCACGGCAGGACCATCGCCGCGAGCGCTGGCGGCAGCGGGGACGAAGGGCAGGAAGGCCCGCCGCTCACTATCTGAAACTCACACCCTTGTGCCGGAAAACGCCTGAACCGTTCACTGGAGACACGGAAGCATCCAGGCCGGCACGAGAGGCAGTGAGCGAAGATTGCGGACGTTCCTACAGCTCGCCCCGACGAACGACAACCTCGATCACCGTACGACGAACGGGTGGACCGTCGTCAGTGTCACCGCCGAGATGGACATCTGCTGCTCAGAGCCGATCCGGCAGACCGTCGCCCGACTCGTCGACGAGGGGCACCGGCACTTCGTCCTGGACCTGTTCGGCGTGACGTTTCTGGACTCCATGGGGCTGGGTGCGATCGTGGCGATCACCAAACTCCTCCGCGCGCACGCCGGATCCCTGGTTTTGGCCCGCGCCGACGCCCGGATACTCACCGTGTTCAAGGCCGGCGGTCTGCACGCCGTGTACGCGTTCAACGACTCGGTCGAGGGGGCGACCCGGCACGCCCCCGACGGCAGCGGCCTGGACGGGTGGCCGTACGTCCGAGCATGACCCGGGCACCCAGGGCGGTCACGGGTGCGTCGGAGTACTCCCACGACCGCGGGTGCGTCGGACGACCGCTGCCCGTGGTCCACGCGCACACACGCAACGGAACCCAGGGTGCCCTGACCCCGACAGGCGGCGGATTGACAGGCGATTTTTCTGCAACCATAGTGGTTGCAGTTAGTGGTTGCAGTTAGCTCGATGGCACTGAGGTCGTGAGGGGAAGATGGCGGGTCTCAGCAGTAGGAGTGCGGTCGCGATTCACGCGCTCACCATGCTGGCGAACCGGGGTGAGGGCTCGCTGACCTCCGCGGAGATCGCGGACAGCCTGGCGAGCAATCCGGTTCTCGTGCGGCGCATCCTCGGCAGTCTGCGCAACGCCGGCCTGGTGTGGTCCGCCGAGGGCCGCGGTGGCGGCTGGACCCTTGCCCGTGCCGCACGGGACATCACGCTCCACGACGCCTACGCCGCCGTGGAGGAGGGGCGAATCCTGTCGGGGCACGCCCATCCGCCCAGCGACGTGTGTGAGATCGGACGCAACATCGGCGCCCTGCTTGAGGTGGAGTTCCGGAGCGCGGAACGAGCGATGGAGGAGCGCCTCGGCCGCACGACGATCGCCGACCTGCTCCAGCAGGTGCTGGCTGCCGAGCGTGAGCACACGCCGGTGAATCGCTGATCGAGCAGGGGCGGAGGCGCTTCCTCCGCCGTTACTCGCACCCTAACTGTAACCATTGCAGTATCAGTTCAGCCGCGATGGGGCACACCGATTACCGCGCCGCTCGACCGGCCGCCAACGACGCGTCGGCATCCGCGGACGCACGAGCCACCTTGGTGGATCGCCCCCGGCTGCGTCGTACACCTGCCAGATCGCCATGTTCGAGACCTGCCCACAGCGCGGTCCGGCGACTTACCCGACCCGAACTCGACCCCGACCCCGACCCCGACCCGCACCAGACACCGTCCGATCAGGAGTGAGAGCAATGGTCCATGAACCCGAGGTGATCACGGAGGCCGAAGTTCGCGACGCCGCGACTTACGACCTCGTCATCCGCCGGGCACACGTCTTCGACGGCCACAAGGCGCACACCGGGCTGTACGACGTCGCCATCAACGGCGGAGAGATCGCCGCCGTCTCAGCGGAGCCGCTGAGGGGCGGAAAGGAGGTGGACGCGGCCGAAGGATGGGTGCTGCCGGGCCTGATCGACACACACATCCACTTCTACGACGTGCTTGCGGTGTCCGATCCGGCATCGATGCGGACGTTCGAGGAGAACGAGCTTCCCGGACGGCTCGACCTGTTCCTCCAGCACGGGATCACCACCATCAAGTCGGTGGGCGATCCGACCGCGGGGATACTGGAGACGCGGGCCAAGATCGCCGCGGGCACGCTGCGAGGCCCGCGGCTCCTGGCGACCGGCTGCGGCATCACCGGACGGGACGGGCATCCCGCGGCCACTGTCTTCGACGGCAATCCGTGGGCACGCGCACGGTTCACGGGCGAGATCGACAGCGTGCAGCAGATGCGTGATCTGGTGCATCACCTGGCCGACCGCAAGGTGGACGCGATCAAACTCCTGTCGGAAGGTGCGTGCGCGCGCCCCGGCTCACCGACGTACGTCTGGCAGAACGCCGCATTTCCGGTCGCTGTCGAACTGGTGCGGCTCCCCCTCGATTTCCTTCGGGCGGGCATCGAAACCGGGCACGAGCGAGGTCTTCGAGTGACCGTCCACACGACCCAGCAGGTCGCGGCGCGCGAAGCGATCGAGGCCGGCGCGGACGGCCTGGAGCATGGTGTCACCGTCGAACCCATCACCGATCGCTCGCTCCTCGATCTGATGCTCGCGCACGACATCACCTACACCCCGACGCTCTGGGCTCACGACGCGATCCATCCGGACGTGCGCGGCAATGTCAGGAAGGTGGCCGATGCCGGCGTGAGCATCGCCCTGGGCAGCGACACCTTCAGTGGCCGGGGCCTGTTCGGGGCGAACACACTGGAAGAGGCGGAGCTGATGGTCGCGGCAGGGATGACGCCCGTCCAGTCGCTCGTCGCAGCCACCAGCGGGGCGGCGCGGCAGTGTGTCCGCCCCGATCTCGGCGCGGTGGCGCCCGGCAAGCGCGCCGACCTGATCGTGCTGACCGCCGATCCCACCCAGGACATCAGCAACCTTCGCGAACTGAGCATGACGATCCTGAACGGCCGGATCGTCGTCGACAAACGCTAGCCGTGTCCGCGGCGCGTCGTCCGCAGCAGGCTCGGGGGAGAGGCGTTGCCACGCCGATTCCTGCTTTCGCAAGGAACCGGGGTCGGTGACAAGGTCGAACCGGATCGGTCACCGCATCTGTCAACATCTGTCAACATCTGTCACCGCATCTGTCACGGACGGCGGAGAACCGTGGTGTGATGGCGCCGTGAGCCGCGCCGCAGAGGAGACGAACCGCCGCATGCTTCGGGCACGGGATGCGATGGACCGCGCCTACGCGCAGCCGCTGGACGTCCCGGCCCTGGCCCGGATCGCCCATGTGTCGGAGGCACACTTCACGCGCACCTTCCGGGCCACGTTCGGCGAGACACCGCACCGCTACTTGCAGCGCCGCAGGGTCGAGCGTGCGATGTTCCTGCTGCGGGAGACCGACCGCAGTGTGACGGACATCTGTTTCGAAGTCGGCTTCGGCAGCCCGGGAACCTTCAGCCGCACGTTCCGCGACATCGTCGGCCGGTCTCCGAGGACGTACCGCAAGGAAGTGGCGCTGGCCACGGGTGTGCCGACCTGCTTCACGATGGCGTGGACGCGGCCGAGCGCCTGACCGTCCGACTGCCCGGCCCGGCCGTCGGGTGAGCAGTTTCGGATAAGTTTTCGTCCGGCTTGCCGAGTAGCGTGACGCACATGTTCAACGCCATCACGCACTCGCAGATATACGTCCTCGACCAGAACGAGGCCCTCGACTTCTACGTCGGCAAGCTGGGCCTGGAGGTGAGCGCCGACGTCAACCTGGGCTTCATGCGCTGGCTGACCGTCAGCGTCCCCGGCCACCCGGAGCGCCAGATCCTGCTGGAGAAGCCGGGTGCTCCGGCGATGTCCGAGGAGACGGCACAGCAGGTCCGCGAGTTGGTGACCAAGGGCGCGACGGGTGGCTGGCTCATCTTCACCACGGACGACTGCCGCAAGACGTACGAGACGCTGGTCGGCCGGGGCGTCGAGTTCACCGAGGAACCCACCGAGCGCCCGTACGGAATCGACTGCGGCCTCCGCGACCCCTTCGGCAACCGCATCCGCTTCACCCAGCTGAAGGCATAGCACCGCGCGGCTCGCGGGCCAGGACGCCCTCGCGGCCGGCACCCGCCGGTGGTCGGTGCCGTCGAGGACGAGGGCGAGGGCGAGGACGACGGCGAGGACGAGGACAGGCCGGCGGTCGGTGCTGTCGTCGACGACGAGGACCCGCTGGAGGGGTTCGGCCGCTGCGCGCGGGCGGTGGCGCGAGCGGTGTGTGAACCGCCATGGCGAATGGCACCGTAGACCGCCGGGACCGCCGGTCTACGGTGCCATCCCGTGCTGGTAGGCCCAGTTGACGGTCTGCACCCGGTCCCGGGCGCCGATCTCGTGCATCGCGCGTCCGAGGTGGGCCGACGTCGGTCCGCCGCGCCGTCGCCGTCAGCGCGGTCCACCCGGCGGCGGTCTCGGTGCTCACGTACGTCGTCGGCCGGTCGACACACCTGGTGCGGTTGACCGGTGAACCCGCGGTGCTCGGCATCGACCTCCCCGGACCGCGTGCCGTCCAGGTGACCCTCGCGGTCAACCTGGCCGGTGTCCTCCTGCTGTCCACATCCCGCCTGCCCGGTCGGTCTCGGCCTCACCTGAACTGACCACTGTTCAGTACGTGCCGTGCTGAGCCCGGACGCGGGTGCGGCGAGGCGCGGACGCGTCGTGCGTGTTTGTTCGTGCGCCTTTGTTTCAGGCCCGTGAAGTCTCAACCCAGGGGCTTCTGGCATGCGACTTCGCATGCGAAGCTGCATGCGGGCTTCTTGAACGACAGAGGATTTGCCATGACGCATCTTGATCGCCGCGCATTTCTGCGCTCTGCCGGTGCCGCTGGAGCCACTCTCCTGGGCGGCGGGCTGCTGGCAGCCTGTGGGTCGCCGGGCAGCACCTCGGCCACCGGGTCGCCAACTCTCACCCTCTTCCACTGGGCCGGAGCGCAGGGGACCGTGCCACGCAGGGTCGCCAAGTCGTTCGCCGAGAAGCACGGCGTGACCATCCGCTACATCGAGGGCACGAACGCCGACACCTTCCCCAAACTGGTCTCGTCCGTACAGGTCAACGCCGACAAGCCACTGCTCAACCTCGGCTTCTTCAACGCCCAGAGTTTCGCCCAGGGCGCCGCGGACGGACTGTGGGCTCCGGTGAGCGAGAAGTCCGTGCCGAACGTCTCCAAGGTGCTGTCGGGCTACACCACCACCGGCGGGCTCGGCGCCTACATGGTGATGGACGCGATGGGCCTCATCTACAACAAGAAGGTCATCCGCACTCCGCCCACCTCATGGACGGACCTCTTCGACTCCGCCTACCGAGGCCGCGTGACCACCTGGGACGCGCCGGCCTTCAGCGTCAACGCGGTCCCGGTGATCAACCAGATCGAGGGCGGTTTTGACGGCGACCTCTCCAAGGGCATAGCCGCCTTCTCACAGGCGGCGAAGAAGGGGCAGTTCAGCGGACTGATCAGCTCGGTCGACCAACTGCGTCAGCAGCTCAACAGCGGCCAGGTCGTCATCGCCCCCGGTTTCCAGGGCGTGGCCCAGCCGTGGATCGACGAGGGCGATCCCATCGGCTTCGCGGTGCCCAAACAGGGCGTCATGGCGTTCCCCGAGGGCTTCCAACTGGTCAAGGGGTCGAGTGACGAGCAACTGGGCCTGGCCGCGGACCTGATGAACGAGATCTTCGCGCCGGGCGCGGTCTCCGACTACAGCGCGGCCACCGCCACCATCCCGCTCGTGCAAGGCGCCGAACTGCCCGCCAAATACCGTGACATCGAGAGCTTCCAGCTGGGGACCGTGCAGGACGCGCTCAAGCTCGACTGGTCCGCGCTGGTCTCCGGACTGGACAAGGCGACCACGGCCTGGAACAACGACGTGAAGGCACACCTGTGAACGCCTCCCCGTCCGACCCGGCGGCCGTCCACGCCGACGGCCTCACCCGCTCCTTCGGCTCCCGCCGCGTCCTCGACGACATCGAACTCCGCGTGGCACCAGGGGAGTTCTTCTCCCTGCTGGGTCCGTCCGGCTGCGGCAAGACCACCGCCCTGCGCATCATCGCCGGCCTGGAGCAGGCGGACGAGGGCCGGGTACGGATCGAGGGCGTCGACGTCACCCACGCACCCGCCCACCGCCGCCCCACCAATCTGGTCTTCCAGCAGGGAGCCCTCTTCCCGCACATGGACGTCGCCCGCAACGTCGCCTTCGGACTCAGTACCGAACGGACCGGCCGCAAGGAGACGGCCGACAGGGTCGCCGAAGCCCTCGACGTGGTGGGGATGTCCGCGTTCGCGCGCCGGGCACCGAGCACCCTGTCCGGCGGCCAGCGCCAGCGGGTGGCCATCGCACGGGCCCTGGTGAAACGGCCCCGCGTGCTCCTCCTCGACGAGCCGCTGAGCGCCCTCGACCTGAGCCTCCAGCTCCAGATGCGGCGCGAACTGCGCAGCCTCCAGCGCCGTACCGGGACCACGTTCGTCTGCGTCACGCACAACCAGGCCGAGGCGATGGAGATGTCCGACCGCATCGCCGTCATGGCCCACGGAAGGATCGAGCAGACCGGCACGGCCGAAGACCTCTACCGGGCGCCTGCCAGCCGGTTCGTCGCCGAGTTCATCGGGGAGAACAACCTCTTCGAGATCACCGGCACCCAGGACGATCCCGCCGTCCGGGGCGGGCGGCGCGCGGTCACCGCGGACGGGGGACTGGGACTGCCCCTGCCTGCGGGAGCCTGTCTGGCACCGGGCGCCGTGGTCGCCGTACGCCCCGAGTCGTTCCGGATCACCGCGCCGGACGAGGCCGGCGCCGCGGGACGCGCCGTCGTCCGGTCCACGGGCTTCCTCGGCGCCCTCGTCCGCGTGGTCCTCGCCACTCCCGACGGCCGGGAGATCCTGGCCGACACCCGCGCGGGCGGCGCGACACCCACGGTCGGCGACCACGTGGGCCTGGCCGTCAGCGCCGCGGACGTCACCGTCCTGCCGCCCGCCACCCGGCCCGCCGGCGGCCCCGCGCTCGCCGGGGGCGAGCGATGAGCGGCACACGCGAACAGACGCGCGAGCCAACGGCGACCCATCCGGACCGCACCGGCCACGACCCGGCGCCCGCACGCCCGCGCCGCCCCAAGGGACGGGGCCTGGCCTACGCGCTCGTCGCGCCGGGCGCCCTCTACCTGCTCCTCGTCTTCTGCTCCATCATCCTGCTGCTGCTGTCGTACAGCCTGCGTACCGAGCGCACCAGCCGCCTCTTCGCCCCCTTCGACCTGGGCACCTGGCACAGGCTCCTGGACGACGCCTACACGGTGGACGTGCTGTGGACCACCCTCCGGGTCGGTGTCCTGGTCGCCGTACTCAGCGTGCTCGTCGCCTACCCCATCGCCTGGTGCCTGCTGCGGGTACGCCGCTGGTGGCTCTTTGGGCTGCTGATGTTCGCCGTCTTCTCGCCCATCCTGATCAGCGTCGTGGTGCGGTCCTACGGCTGGATGCTGCTGCTGGCGCCGGGCGGGCTGCTGCACGGTCCGCTCGGGAGCTGGCTCTACCACGAGCCCGGCGTGGTCCTCGCCCTCGTCCACGTCGAACTGCCCTTCGCGATCGTGCCGTTGCTGGGATCCCTGCGCTCGCTGCCCGACGGCGTGCTGGAGGCCGCGGCCGATCTGGGCGCCTCCCCGTGGCGCCGACTGCGGTCCGTGCTGCTGCCGCTGACGATGCCCGGCGTCATCGCCTCCCTCCAACTGGTCTTCGCCCTCACCGTCAGCGCCTTCGCGACCCCCTCCCTGCTCGGCGGCGGACGCGTCGCGGTGCTGGCCCAGTCCGTCTACCAGAACATCCAGCAGTTGCAGTGGCCGCTGGCCGCGGCCCAGGCACTGGTCCTGCTGGCCGTCGCCCTGGTGGTGCTGGCCGTCTTCAACCGGCTCGGCCGGCTGACCGACGTACGGCACCGCGCGTCCGCCACCGAGAAGGGGGAGGTGCAGGCATGACGACGTCCCGCCGTCTGCTGCCGGCCGTCCGCGCGCTCTTCCTCACGGCGACCACGGTGTTCGTGCTGCTCCCGCTCGCCGTGGTGGTCTACGGCTCCTTCCGGGGCACGACCGCGGCCGGCGGGGGAGGCGGATTCACCCTCCGCTGGTTCCGCGAAGCCCTGTCCTACGAGCCCTTCACCGTCGGCCTGGTCTACTCCACCCAGGTCGCGGTGGTGGCCACGGCGATCTCCGTGGCCGTCGGCACGGCCGCCGCGTACGCCGTCGCGAGGCTGTCCTTCCCCGGACGGGAACTGCTGCGGTCGCTGTTCGTGATGCCGCTCAGCCTGCCGCGCGTCGTCACCGGGTTCTGCCTGTTCGTCCTGTACGCCTCGCTCTTCCCGGCGGCGTACGGGACCGTCGGAGGCATCGCCTTCGCCCACTGCCTCCTGCTGATGCCGTTCGTGGTGGCCGTCGTCGGCGCCGCGCTCGCCGGCCTCGACCCCGCACTGGAGGAGGCGGCCCGCGACCTCGGCGCCTCCCCGCTCGCCGCGTTCGCGCGGATCACGCTGCCGCAGATCCGGCCCGCCCTGCTGGCGGCGACCGTGTTCACGTTCCTCACGTCGTTCGACGAGGTCGACACCTCGGTGTTCCTGATGCCCGCCGACACCACGACGCTGCCGGTGGCGATGTTCCTGCGGCTGGAGCAGCGGCAGGACCCCACGGTCACCGCCATGTCCAGCCTGCTGATCGCCGGCTCCCTGCTGCTGGCCGCGCTCGCGGCGGTCGCGGCCCGCCGGGTGGCCGGCGCCCTGGTCAACACCCGCGCCCCACAAGGAGGTTCCGCCCCGTGAGCACCCCCACCCCGACGGCCGGACCCGTGCCGGCACCGCCGTACCGCATCGGTGTCGATGTCGGCGGCACCTTCACGGACGTGGTCCTCGCCGCCGCCGACGGCTCCGCCCTGCACACCGCCAAGGTGCCCTCCGACGCCGCCCGGCCCGCCGCGGCCGTGGTCCGGGCTGTCACCGAGATCCTCCTGAGGCACCACGTGGCACCGGAACAGGTGGAGTACTTCGCGCACGGGCAGACCTTCGCCCTCAACACCGTGCTGCAACGGTCCGGCGCCCGCACCGGGCTGCTGGTGACGGCCGGGTTCCCGGACCTGCTGGAGATCGGACGGCTGCGGCTGCGCGACCCCATCGACTTCTTCGCCGAGGCCCGCCGCCCCCTGGCCGACCGCCGGGACGTGCGGGAGATACCCGAGCGGATGCGGGTGGACGGCACGGTCGACCGCCCCCTCGACGAGACGGCCCTCCTCGACGCCGCCCGCGACCTGCTCGCCGACGGCGTCGAAGCACTGGCCGTCGTCTTCCTGCACGCCCACGCCCACCCCGAGCACGAGCAGCGGGCCGTGGCACTGCTGAGGCAGGCGCACCCCGGGCTGATCGTGGCCGGCTCCGCCGAACTGTGGCCCGAGGAGAAGGAGTACGAACGCGCCACCGTCGCCGTCCTCGCCGCACACGTCGCCGGACTCCTGCGCGGCTACCTCCGCGACCTCTCCGCCCGGCTGCGCGAGCAGGGGCTGCACTGCCCGCTGCACATCACCAAGTCCAACGGCGGAGTGATGTCCGTTCAGGCCGTCCTCGCCACCGGCGACACCACCACCGACGGCGAAGCGGGCGCGGCCCTGCTGCGCGCCGCGGTCGAGACCCTCCTGTCCGGCCCCGCCGCGGGCGTCGCGGGCGCCGTCCGGCTGGCCACGGCCGCCGGGGTCGGCGACCTCGTCACCATGGACATGGGCGGCACCAGCGTCGACAGCGCCATCGTCGAAGAAGGCCGCATCCCCTACTCCACCGACGCGGAACTGGGAGACTTCCCCCTGATCACCCCCTCGGTGGAGGTCTCCTCGATCGGTGCCGGCGGCGGCTCGGTGGCCTGGCTGGACGCCTCCGGCGTGCTCAAGGTCGGCCCGCGCAGCGCCGGCGCCCGCCCAGGACCCGCCTGCTACGGCCACGGCGGCGGCGAACCCACCCTCACCGACGCCTACGTGGTCTGCGGACACCTCGACCCGGACGACTTCGCCGCAGGAGCGGTGCGCCTGGACCGGGACGCCGCCCGGGAGGTGTTCGTCCCCCTGGCGCGGCGGCTGGGCACCGACGTGGAGAGCGCCGCGGAAGCCGTCGTCGACGTGGCCACCGCGATGATGCACGCCCAACTCGTCCCCCTCCTCGCGCGCCGCGGCGTCGACGCCGCCGGCTGCCGCCTCGTGCCCTACGGAGGGGCAGGCCCCGTGCAGGCGGTGGCGCTCGCCCGCGAACTCGGCATCCGCCGGCTGTTCGTACCGTGGTCCCCGGGAACGCTGTGCGCGTTCGGCGCGCTCGTCACCGACCTGCGCCACGACCTCGTCGCCCCGCTGGGACGGACCACCGACCACCTCGACGACGAACACCTGCGGACCGTGTGGAAGGACCTGGAGGAGCGCGCCCGCCTCTGGTACCGCGACCAAGCCTCCCCCCTGCACCAGCGGGTCGCCCTCACCCGCTGGGCGGACGTACAGCTCGCCGGGCAGTCGTTCACCCTGCCCGTCACCCTGCCCGACGAGGAGCAGCCCACCCTCGCCGCACTGCGCGACGCCTTCACCGCCCGCTACCGCGCCGCCTACGGCGTGGACGCCTCCGGACGCGAACTCGACGTCCGCAGCCTGCGCGTCACCCTCACCGCACGGTCCGAGCCGCTGACACCCCGCGCGGGCACGGGTGCCGGGACCCGGCCCCGGCCGCACCACGTCACCGAACACGGCCGCCGGGTCCCGGCCGGCCGCGTCGGGCGCGCCGAACTCGCCCCCGGAACACGGCTGCCGGGCCCGCTCGTCGTCTCCGCGCCGGACGCCACGCTCTACCTGCCCACCGGCGCCACGGTCGAGGTGGACGCCATGGGCAACCTGCTGATCGACGCCGGGCACGCCCGGGGGAAGGCCGCCTGATGCGCAGCTCACCGGTGACCCTGGAGATCCTCTCGCGCCGGCTGACCGCCGTCGTGGAGGAGATGGCCGAGACCATCCGCCGCACCAGCTTCAGCGTCTTCGTCAAACAGACCGCCGACTTCGGGACCTGCCTGGTCACCCCGGACGGCGAGGTGTTCGCCGCGCCCCGGGGCATCTCCGGCAACCTCATGATCGGCGCACCCGCGCGGGCCGCGATCGAGGCGCTCGCCCCGTACGCGCCCGGCGACATCGGCATCAGCAACGACCCCGACGCCACCGGCGGCCTGGTCACCCACCTCCCGGACGTGTGGACCTGGGCCCCGCTGTACGCGCGGGGCCGCGTCATCGCCTACGCCTTCAGCTTCGTGCACGCCTCCGACATCGGCGGATCCGTCCCGGGCTCCATCTCCTGGACCCACACCGACCGCGCCCAGGAAGGCGTGCTGATCCCGCCCGCCAAGCTGCACGACGCCGGCCGGGAGAACACCGCCCTGCTGCGCACGGTCCTGGCCAACACCCGGGTGCCGGAGGAGAACCGGGGCGACATCGACGCCCAGATCACCGGACTCGTGGCGGCCCAGCGCCGCATCGACGAGATCGTCACCGTGCACGGGGCCGACGCCCTGGAGGACGCCATCGCCGACCTCCTGGACGAGGCCGAGGCCCGCGCGAGGGCGCAGTTGGCCGAACTCCGCGACGGCAGCCACCGGTTCGTCGACTACGTGGAAGGACTCACCGGGACCGGCCCCGACGGCGCCGGCACGGTCGTCGTCCCGCCGACCCGGCTCGCCCTGGAACTCACCCTGACCCGAGGCCGCCCCCACCTGTCCTTCCACGGCACCTCACCCCAGGTCGCCGAAGCCGTCAACCTGCCCACCGGCGGCGACCCCGGCCACTACATGCTGGTGTTCGCCCTGGCCAACTACCTGGTCTCCAAGGACCCCGGGATCCCCTACAACTCCGGCCTCGTCCGCGCCGTCACCGCCGACCTGCCGCCCGGCTCGGTCGTCAACCCGGGGCCCGGCGCCGCCTGCGGCGTCCGCGCGGCCGTGTTCTTCCGCATCATGGACTGCGTCCTGGGCTGCCTGGCCCAGGCCGCCCCCGGCGACGCGCTCGCCACCGGATCCGGCGCCGTGGCCATTGCCACCGTCGCCCACACCGACCCCGTCACGGGCCGCCGCCACGTGGCCGTCGGCCAGCCGCTGACCGGCGGATCCGGCGGCCGGCCCGGACAGGACGGACTGCACGGCACCAGCTTCACCGGCGGCTGGCTGCGCAACGTACCCAACGAACTCCTGGAGCAGGACGCCCCCGTCCTCGTCGAGGAGTACCGCTACCGCACCGGCTCCGGCGGCGCGGGCCGGCACCCCGGGGGCACGGGCATCACCCTGCGGGTCAGGGCCCTCGCCGACGGAGTGACCCTCGCCGTACGCGGCATGGAACGCCTCCGGTTCGAACCCTGGGGCGTGCACGGCGGCGGCACCGGAACACCCGGCCGCGCCCTGCTCAACCCGGGCACCCCGGAAGAACGCGACCTGGGCCGTGTCAACGTCGTCACGCTGGCCGCCGGGGACGTCCTGCTCGTGGAGACGGCAGGCGGCGGCGGACTCGGCGACCCCGGTGAGCGGCCCGCCGCCGCGGTCGCCGCCGACGTCGCCCGCGGACTCCTGGACCCCGTCCGGGCCCGGGATGCCTACGGCGTCGTCCTGCGCGCCGACGGCACCGTCGACGAGACGGCCACCGCCGCGGCCCGTACCCCCTCGGCTCCGCACACGGAGGTGTTCACGCTCGGAGCGGCCCGCACCGCCTACGAGCGCCGCTGGCCGCAGGACGTCCAGCAGGACCTCGTCGACGCCGTCGGCCGCCTCCCGCAGGCCGAACGGGCGCGGACCTACCGCACCGCCTACCTCACCGCGGACCGCGCAGCGGGCTCCGGCACCGTCACCCGCGCCGCGGTCGCCCACGCCGTACGCCGGGCCGCGGGCCGCACCGGGGAAGACCCCGGCACCACCCCGGCCCCGCACGCCGACAGGACAGGAGAGACCACCCGATGACCCCGCTCAGGTTCGGCCTGATGACGTACGAAGCCGCCCCCTGGCCGGACCTCACCGCCCGCTGGCGCCGGTTCGAGGCCGAGGGCTGGGACAGCCTGTGGGCCGGAGACCACCTCTGGAGCGCCCTCGACGCCGAAGGCCGTCCGGCGCGCGGCCGGTTCGACGCCTGGATGCTGGCCGCCGGGATCGCCGCCGCCACCTCCCGCGTCACCGTCGGCACCCTGGTCAGCGCAGCCCCCCTGCGCAACCCCGCGATGGTCGCCAAGCAGGCCATGACCCTCGACCACGTCTCCCGAGGCCGCGCCGTGGCCGGCATCGGAGCCGGAGGCAACCCGAAGGACCTGGCCTACGCGGGCGTGGCGCCCTGGCCGCAGGCCCGGCGGGGAGGACTCCTTGAGGAGTACCTGACCGTCGTCCGGGGCGTACTGGAACAGGACACCTTCGACCACGAGGGCACGCACTTCAGCGTCGGGGGAGCGGTGCGCGCCCCCGCCCCGGTCGGCCCCGACCGCCCCGCGCTGCTGGTGGCGGCGCACGTCGACGCCACCCTCGCGGTCGCCGCGCGCCACGCCGACGTCTGGAGCAGCTACGGCAGCCTCTTCTCCCAACTGCGCCGGGGCATCAAGCTCGACGAGCAGCAGAGCCTGCGGCTGACCCGCGAGCGCGGCGCCCTCCTCGACGCCCACGCCGAGCGCGCGGGCCGCGACCCGGCCACCATCCGCAGGTCCTTCATGGCCGGGTTCACCGAGGACGCCCCCTGGGAGTCGGTCGAACGCTTCCGGGACTTCGTGGGCCGCTTCACCGACATCGGCATCACCGAGTTCATGTTCCCCTTCCCCCTCCAAGGACCGCACCGCGACGGCGTGTTCGAAGAGGTCGTCGCCGATGTGCTGCCCCGCCTCCGGGCCGGGGAGCGGCCGTGAACGGGGCACGGGAGCGGTTCGCCGCCCGCTCCCGCGACCTCGCCGGTGACCTCGTCGCGCTGCGCCGCCGCCTGCACGCCGTACCCGAGACCGGCCTGCGCCTGCCCCGCACCCGCGCCACCGTGCTGGACGCGCTCGCCCGCCCGGCCGAGGACGCCGGACCCGCCTGGGAGGTGAGCACGGGCAGCGCCGTGGACTCCGTCACCGCGGTCCTGCACGGAGCCCGGCCCGGTCCCGTGGTGCTGCTGCGCGGCGACATGGACGCGCTGCCCCTCAGGGAGACCACCGGACTGCCGATCGCCGCCGACACCGACCGCATGCACGCCTGCGGACACGACCTGCACACCGCCGCCCTGGTGGGCGCGGCCCGGCTGCTCGCGGAACACCGCGCCGACCTGGCCGGGAGCGTCGTGTTCATGTTCCAGCCCGGCGAGGAGGGCCACGACGGGGCCGGCCGGATGCTGGACGAGGGCGTCCTCGACGCCGCGGGCCGCCCGGTGGACGCCGCGTACGCCCTGCACGTCGTCGCCGACCTGCCCGCCGGCCGCTGCTACACCCGGCCAGGACCGGTGATGGCCGCCTACAGCGTCCTGGACGCCACCGTCCTCGGCCGGGGCGGCCACGGCGGCCGGCCGCACGAGGCGCTCGACCCGATCCCCGTGGCCATGGCCGCGGCGGCGGGCGTGCAGACGTACACCGCCCGCCGCTTCGACGCCTTCGACCCCGTCGTGGTCACCGTGGGCGAGTTCCACGCGGGCACCGCCCCCAACGTGATCCCCGCCGACGCCCGCTTCCGGGCCGGAGTGCGCTCCTTCTCCGCCGTCGCGACCGAACGCCTCGCCGCCGAACTGCCGCCGCTGGTCGAAGGCATCGCCCGAGCCCACGGCCTGGACGCCGACGTGACCCTCACGACCGTCCTGCCCACCACCGTCAACGACCCCGCGCACGCCGACCTGTTCGCCCGCACGGCCGTCGACCTCTTCGGCGCCGACCGGTACGAGGAACTGGCCACCCCGCGCGTCGGCTCCGAGGACTTCGCCCGGGTCCTCCAACGGGTCCCGGGCGCCTACGGCTACCTCGGCGCGGCCGTCCCCGGCCCCGGCCGTCCGGCCGGCAACCACGCCCCGAACGCCGTGTTCGACGAGGCGGTCCTGCCCGACGGCGCGCTGCTGCTGGCCGCACTCGCCTGGCAGCACGTCGGCCCCGCCACCCCGTCCTGTCCCTGACCGACTCGCCGCCGCACCTGCGCGGCGCCCACCACCAGGAGTGTTCCGTGTACGACGTCCAGCCCGAGCGGGCGCCCCTCGCCCCGGCCGCCCCGCAGCCCGAGCCCGCACCGGGTGGGCGCCGGGGGAGCGACGCGCTCGTCGACGCGCTGGTCGCCGCGGGCGTCACCACCCTGTTCGGAGTCCCCGGCGACACCGGCGTGGCCCTGTACGACGCCCTGTACCGGCGCACGGACGACATCCGGCACGTCCTGGCCCGCGACGAGCGGCACGCGGCCGCCATGGCCGACGCCTACGCCCGCAGCGGCAACCGGGTGGGCGTCGTGGAGGTGTCCAGCGGCGGCGGCACGACCTACGTGGTGGGCGGACTCGGCGAGGCGTACGCGGCAGGCGTCCCGGTGCTGCTGATCACCTCGGACATCCACTCCGCCAGCCGGGGCACCGGCGCGCTCACCGAGATCGACCAGGTCGCCCTCTTCTCCGCCGTCACCAAGTGGACCCGGGTCGCCGAGCGCGCCGACGACCTGCCGGGACTGGTCGCCGAAGCCCTGCTGGAGGCCGTGTCGGGACGCCCGGCCCCGGTCGCGCTGATCGTCCCCGAGAACGTCCTCGACGAGCCGACCGAGGCCCGGCCCGCGCCGGACGCCGACGCGCCCGCCCTGCCGGCGCGGCGCACGGCCGCCCCCGCGCCGGCCGTAGCCGAGGCGGCCCGACTGCTCTGTGCGGCGCACCGGCCGGCCGTGCTCGCCGGCTCGGGCGTCCATGTCTCCGGCGCCTGGCACAGCCTCGAACAGCTCGCCGACACCCTGGGCGCGGCGGTGGCCACCTCCCTGCACGGACGCGGCGCGGTGCGCGGCGACTTCCCCTGGTCGGTCGGCGTGGTCGGCAACAACGGCGCCCTGCCGGGGGCCAACGCCCTGATGCGGGAGGCCGACGCGGTGCTGCTGGTCGGCACCCGTGCCAACGCCACCGACACCAACAGCTGGACGGGACCCGCCCGGGGCGGTGTCCCCGTCATCCAGATCGACATCGACCCGGCCCGCGCCGGCCGTAACTTCCCCGGAGCGCTCGGCCTGCCCGGCGACGCCGACACCGTCCTGCGCCAACTGCTGGCGGCCGTCACACCCGCCGACGAGGACCGGCGGGCCGAGCGGCTCACCGCCGTACGCGGCGCGGCGAGCGCACCGGCACCCGAGCCCCGCCCGGCGGATGCGCCCCCCTTGCGGGACGGACTGCTGCTGCCCGACGAGGTGGTGCGCGTCGTGTGCGCCGGTCTGCCCGCGGACACCCCCGTCATCGCCGACCCCGGCACCCCCACCCCCAACGTCGCCGTGCACTGGCGGCAGCGGCGGGCCGGCCGCACCGTGGTGATCCCCCGGGGCCACGGCCCCATGGGCTACGCCATCCCCGCGGCCGTCGGAGTCGCCATGGCGCGGCCCGGCACTCCCTTGGTCTCCTTCACCGCCGACGGCAGCTTCGCCATGGCCTGCGGTGAGCTGGAGACGGTGTCCCGCCTCGCGCTGCCGGTGCTGTTCGTGCAGTTCACCAACCACAGCCTGGGCTGGATCAAGATGCTCCAGCACCTCTACACCGGCCGCCGCTACTTCGGCGTCGACCCCGGTACCATCGACGCGGTCGCCGTCGCCGGAGGATGTGGCGTGGAGGCGTACGCGGTCCGTTCCCTCGCCGAACTCGCCGCTCACGTCGCGGACTTCGCGAAGCGGCCGCGGCCGCTGTACCTGGACGTCGAGGTACCCCACATGATCGACTACACGCCGCCGGTGCCCGCCTGGGACCGTGGCCCCTCCGGCGACGCCGAACGCCCCGTGTACTGACGGCACGCGGCGGAGCATGGACCCGGAGCGGCAACAGGACTGAACGGACAGGACGGACCAGTGACGGAACAGCAGCCGGAGGCCTCAGCCGGGAGCGTGGGCAAGGCGTCCGCGCGCCGCCGCTCGGAAGAGGTCTACCGGATCCTGCGCCAGGAGATCGCCGACGGCGTCCTGCGGCCCAACGCGCCGCTCGTGGAGGACGAGATTGCGGCACGCCTCGGTGTCTCACGCACCCCGGTCCGCGAGAGCATGCAGCGGCTCATGGCCGACGGCCTCATCCGCTCGCAGCGGCGCCGCTGGGTCGTGCACGAGTACACCTCGCAGGAGATCAGGCACCTCTACGAGGTCCGGGCCGGTCTCGAAGCCCACGCGGCGCGGCTGGCCGCCCTGCGCGCCACCGTCGAGGAGCGGGCGGAGATCGCCCGCTGGCGGGAGCGGATGACCTCGCCGACCGTGGACTCCCTGTGCGACCGCGCCTCCAGCAACGACGCCTTCCACGACACCATCACCGCGGCCTCGGGCAACCCCCGGCTGCTGGAGATGATCCACGCCAACCGGCTTTTCCACTTCAACAAGCGCATCGCCGCGCTGTACAGCCCCGAGGAGATCGCGGTCTCCTCGGGGCAGCACGGCGACCTCATCACCGCGGTCTGCGACGGCGACGCGGACCGCGCCGGGGAGACCGCCCGCGAGCACACGGAGTACTCCCTTGAGATCATCCTGAAGCGGCTGTTCTGAATCCCCGTCCGGCAGGGTGAGGGAGCGCCGGAACCTCTCGGTACGGCCGCGCAGCACTTCGGCCGCTCCTCGGAACACCTCGGGCAGCACCACGAGAGAGTCATAGCCGGGTGGCGGTGCGGATGAGCTCGGCGAGGGCGAGGGAGCGGCTGTGGGCCGGCCAGGCGATGTGGGTGACGACGGGGGGTGCGTCGGTCAGGGGGACGGCGGTGTGTTCGGCCCACAGCCAGGCGCGGGCGGAGTCGGGGAAGACGGCCAGGGTGCGGCCGAGGGCGATCAGTTGGGCCAGTTGGGTCTGGTCGTGGATCTCGGGGCCCGGTCCGGGTGTGTAGGTGCCGTCACGGGCCCAGCGGGCGAGCGGTAGGCCGGGGACGTCGCTGATGTCGGCCAGGGACAGCGTCCTGCGTGCGGCGAGGGGGTGCGTCGCGGGCAGGATGGCGATCTGCCCCTCGCTCATCAGTTCCTCGCTGTCGAACCCGGCGACGGAGTTGAACGGTGTGTGCATGAGGGCCACGTCGGCGCGGCCGTCGCGCAGCATCTCGCCCTGCTCACAGGTGCCGCTCGGCAGCACCTCGATCTCGGCGGCGTCGGGCTCGGCGGCGTAGGCGTCGAGGAGCTTGTGCAGCAGTTCGTGGGCGGCGGCGGCCTTGACTGCCAGCACCAGGCGCTCGCGGGGGCCGCCCGGACGGTCGGCGCCACCGGCGCGGCGGGTGCGGCGGGCGGCGGCGGTGGTCGCGTCGAGGGCCGCGCGGCCCTCGTGCAGCAGCACCTCTCCGGCGCCGGTCAGGGAGACGCCGCGGCGGTTGCGCGTCAGCAGGGAGACGCCGAGGCGCCGCTCAAGCTGCTGGATCGCCCGGGACAGCGGTGGCTGGGCCATGCCGAGGCGCTCGGCGGCGCGGCCGTAGTGCAGTTCCTCCGCGACGGCGATGAAGTACCTCAGTTCGCGGGTCTCCAAGGTGTCCATGGCCGCAAGCATACGTCGGTGATACCTGCCGGGTATGACAGGGCACTGTTTCGGTGTTGGATGCGCCGCTCGTCGGCGGGCGACCATCGACGGCAGGGCGAAGCGAAGTCCGTGCCGGGGACCGGCGCGGACAAGGGGTGCCGTTGACGAACGGCGCACCACGTGGAAGGCCGCCCTCCGCAAGATCCGGCTCAGCGGGAAAGACACACGAAAGACAGAGGAAAGACACAGGCATGAACACATCCTCCGCGTCACTGCCCGGCGGCACCTGGACCCTGGGCGACCTGACCGTCACCCGCTTCGGCTACGGCGCCATGCAACTCGCCGGCCCCGGGGTCATGGGCCCACCCGCCGACCACGACGGTGCGCTCGCCGTCCTGCGTGAGGCCGTCGCCCTCGGGATCACCCACATCGACACCGCCGGTGCCTACGGACCACGCGTCACCAACCAGCTGATCCGTGAATCGCTGCACCCCTATCCCGCGTCGCTGCACCTCGTGACCAAGGTCGGCGCGGTCCGCGACCAGCAGGGCGGCTGGCCCCCTGCCCGGCAGCCCGAAGACCTGCGCCGCGCCGTCCGCCAGAACCTTGAGGACCTCGGCCTCGACTCGCTCGACGTGGTCAACCTCCGGCTCGGCGACGCCCAGGGTCCCCGGCCCGGCTCGCTCGCCGAGCCCTTCGAGACCCTCGTCGAACTCCAGCAGCAGGGCCTGATCCGGCACCTCGGAGTGAGCAACGTGACGGCGGAACAGGTCGCCGAGGCGCAGACCCTCGCACCGATCGTGTGCGTGCAGAACATGTACAACCTCGCCCACCGCCAGGACGACGAGCTGATCGACGACCTCGCCGACAAGGGCGTCGCCTACGTGCCCTTCTTCCCGCTCGGCGGCTTCACCCCGTTGCAGTCCACGGCGCTGTCCGCCGTGGCCACCCGGCTGGATGCGACGCCGATGTCGGTCGCCCTGGCCTGGCTGCTGCGGCGCTCGCCGAACATCCTGCTCATTCCCGGCACCTCGTCGGTGGCGCACCTGCGCGAGAACGCCGCCGGCGCGGGACTCCCGCTCTGCGACGAGGACCTCGCCGAGTTGGACGAGATCGGCCGCTAGCAGCACGCAGCCCGGCCTCCAGCAGGACCGAGGGGCAGTGGCGGATGATGTGGTGCGGGCCTCATCCCCCGTTCAGCCAGCAGGCGTTGAACGCGCCCCAGGGCGGTGGGGCCGGTCCGCCGGGCCCCCCGCCGCCGCTCCAGCCGCGTGCCGCCGCGATGAGCCGACTCCCCGATCGCGCCCAGCAGGCGGCTTTCCCCATGGGCAAGTAGATGCCTGAGGGGAGGTACGCGGGTGCGCGCCGAGGCGGCGTGGCCGGTCGTGGGGGAGGCGGCCAGGTCACCACCCCGGTGGGGGCGCCGCGGCCCGGCCGCCCCGGTTCCGGCGGCTGCTTGCCGAAGTGTCCGCGAACCTCCCCGGAATTGTGCGTGATCGGTAACGGCCGCATCCGGTGGCCGCCGAACGTCGTCCTGCCAGTTGATCGGAAGGCGACCACGGGTCGGCGAGGAACTGCGGGAGAGCGGGGCGGACATGGCACGGCGGGGCAACAGGCGCGGCTGGTACGGCAAGGCGGTCGGGGCGGCGCTCGGGGTGACGGTGCTGGCCGTCGGCGCCTCGGTGTGGACGGCGCAAGCCGGTGTCTTGGGCAGTTCGTCGCCTCAGGCCGCCGCGTCGGCCTCGCCGAGCAGTGACGTCAGACCAGTGGACGTGACCATCGCGCACGCCTCGGACAAGGGAGCGCGCGGCGTCAACATCACCATCGACGACGGTCCCGACCCCGTGTGGACCCCCCAGGTACTGGACCTGCTGCGGGAGCAGGGGGTGAAGGCCACGTTCTGCATGACGGGGACGCAGGCGCAGGCCCACCCCGACCTCGTGAAGCAGGTGGTCGCGGCAGGTCACCGGCTGTGCGACCACAGCGTGTCGCACGACACCACCATGGACAGCAAGTCCGAGGCGTACCAGTCGCGGGAGATACTCGACGCCGAACGCATGATCACTGAGGCGTCCGGTGGCGTACGGCCCATGTACTACCGGGCGCCCGGCGGGGCCTTCACCCCCTACAGCCGCAAGCTCGCCGCCTCCCGGGGCATGCGCCCGCTGGGCTGGAACGTGGACTCCAAGGACTTCGAGCGGCCGGGCACGGACGCCATCATCGCCACCGTCGAGCAGGAACTGCCCAACGGGCCGACCCTCCTCTTCCACGACGCGGGCGGCGACCGCTCCCAGACCGTCGAGGCCCTGCGCCGGCTCCTCCCCGAACTCAGGGAACAGGGCTACTCCTTCGGCTTCCCCGTGCGCTGAGCCCCCGCCCCGGCCGATCCGCGGTCGACGGCGGCCGATCCGCGTAGACGGCGGCCAGGGCATCGCCGGCAAGGTCGGCCGTGGCGCACCGCGACCGGGCCCGAAGTGGTACTTCCGCTTCATCCGGGCCGGCCTGTGTCGCGTCGGGCCGCGGCGGGCCGGGTCCAGGCATTCAGGTACTCCGGGGCGGCGCGGTCGGTGCGGTGCCTGCCCTGGCGGACGGGGTGGCGGGTCCGCTGGTCCTCTGCATGGCGCGGGCTATGGCGCGTATCTCGCTCAGGACGGTCGCCACGGCCGGTACGTTCGCCATGTCGGGCCACAGCAGGGCGTAGGAACGCCGCAGCGGCCAGCGCCGTAACGGCCGGTACACCAGCCCGGGGGCCACGTGGGCGTCCAGGGACAGCTCGCTCATGAGGCTGATGCCGAGCCCGGCGGACACCAGTGACTGGATGGCGATCACGTCGTCGACGGTCGCCGCGATCCTGGGCTGGAAACCGAGGTTCGTGCAGGCCGCCATGAACCGGTCCCGGAAGCTCTCCATCACCCAGTCCCGGGCGGCGAGTTCCGCGAGGTCGACGGTGTCGCGTCCGGCCAGCGGATCGTCGCCGCGCATCAGCACGTAGCGGCGGTCCGTCATCAGTTCCAGGCGGAGCATGGCGCTCTCGCCCTCGGGCAGGTCCTCGTTCTCCCAGTTGCAGAGCAGACCGAGGTCGGCCTCGCCGGCCCGGAGCATCCGGCGGGCCTCGACCGGCTCCGCCTGGACGACGGTCACCCGTACCTCCGGATGGTGTGCCCGCAGCCGGACCACCAGGCGCGGCAGCAGTTCCACACAACTGCTCTGGAAGGCGACCATCCGTACCAACCCGCCACCCCGTGCCACCACCGAGGAGGTTTCCTGCTCGGCGGCGCGCAGCACGGCGAAGATGCTGTCCGCATGGCGGACGAGGGTCTGGCCCGTCTCGGTCAGTTGCAGCCCCCGCCCGACCCGGGTCACCAGGGGCGCGCCCACGGCCTGCCGGAGTCTGCGCATCTGATAACTGACGGCCGGCTGCGTATAGCCGAGGGATGCCGCGGCGGCCGTGTAGGAACCGGTCCGCGCGACTTCCGCCAGGACTTCCAACTGGTGCACGTCCAACACGCTGGAACTATAAACGACCTTGATGACTTCGAAAAAAGATCCTCGTTGGACACGGTCGGGCAGGTCGTATCGAATAGCCGAAAGTTCGAACGGTGTTCATCCCGCTCTCCGGAGGAGTCCCGTGTGACCAGGACCGCTGAAGCCCCTTCCGCCATTGGCGAGGAAGGCGGCACCCGCCCGCTCGTCGAGATCCGGGGAGTCGACAAGCACTACGGCGACACCCAGGTATTGCACGGCATCGATCTCGAAGTCGCCGCGGGCGAAGTGGTGGTGGTCATCGGCCCATCCGGCTCCGGGAAGTCCACCCTGTGCCGTTGTGTGAACCGGCTGGAGAGCACGACGTCGGGGACGATCAGCATCGACGGCGTACCCCTGCCGGCCGAGGGCCGGGCTCTCGCCCGGCTCCGGGCGGACGCGGGCATGGTGTTCCAGTCCTTCAACCTCTTCGGGCATCTCACCGTCCTGCAGAACCTCATGCTGGCGCCCGTCAAGGTCCGCGGCATGGACAAGGCCGCCGCCAGGAACCGCGCCCACGAGCTGCTGGCCCGGGTCGGACTCGCCGACAAGGGCGACGCGTACCCCGCGCAGTTGTCCGGTGGCCAGCAGCAGCGCGTGGCCATCGCCCGCGCCCTGGCCATGGACCCCAAGGTGCTGCTCTGCGACGAGCCGACCTCGGCCCTGGACCCCGAGATGATCCAGGAGGTTCTCCAGGTCCTGGCCGAACTGGCCATGGAGGGTATGACCATGATCGTCGTCACCCACGAGATGGGATTCGCCCAGCAGGCCGCGGACCGCGTCGTGTTCATGGACGAGGGCCGGATTCTGGAGATCGCACCGCCTTCAGAATTCTTCACAAACCCGAAACATGAGCGCGCCGCCGAATTCCTCTCGAAAGTCCTGCGTCACTGACCACTGCCCGGCGGCGCCCCTCGCGCCGCATTCCGCAGAGCGCGCGCCGCAACTCTTCAGGGCGCGCCGCACCCCCGGGCGTCGGCCCCTCCGATGTCCACCGCCCGGGGCTTCCCGAGACCGCCGCCGCTTCGCAGCCGCCCCTCCCCCCTGGGCCGAAGCGGCGGCCCCCTCCGTACGCACCGGACTGCCGTACAGCCGTCCGGCTCCCCAGCACCCCACCGCAACTGTCCATCCCCGCCAGAGGAATCCTTCATGAACGTCACCGGATCCGAGTCCCGTTCCCTCGGAAGGAGTGCGGCGGCGGCCGTCGCGCTCGTCGCGGCGTGCACGCTCCTCACCGCGTGTTCCGGCTCCTCGTCCGCCACGGCGAAGGTTCCCGGCGCCCCCGCAGCCAAGGGGGGCGGAGACGCGGCGAGCAAGGCCATCGACCAGCTCGTCGCGGCCGAGAAGCAGGCCGACCCCTCGCTGATGCCCGCCGGCTCCACGGCCCGCGCGATCCAGGAACGCGGCACGCTGAACGTCGGGGCCACCCAGACGGCCGCCCTCTTCTCCCTGCTCGATCCCACGACCGGCAAGGTGGAGGGCTTTGACGCCGCCCTGTGGCAGTTGCTCGCCAAGTACATCATCGGCAAGCCCGAGGCGAAGCTGACCAACGTCACCAGCGCCACCCGCGAGGCGCTGCTGAAGAACCACTCCGTGGACGCCGTCTTCGCGACCTACACCATCACACCGGAGCGGTCGAAGGTCGTCGGCTTCGCGGGCCCGTACTACTCGGACGGCCTCGCCCTCGAAGTGAAGAAGGACAACGACTCCATACGGTCGCTGAAGGACCTCGACGGCAAGGTCGTCGTCACCGAGTCCGGTTCGACCGCCTCCACGGTCATCAAGAAGGAGGCACCCAAGGCGAAGATCCAGCTGTTCGACACCAACACCGAGTGCCTCCAGGCGCTCCAGCAGGGCCGTGCCGACGCGTACATCCTCGACCAGGGGATCCTGGCCGGTAACGCCAGCACCAACTCCGACGTCAAGGTCCTCGCCGGCACCTACAGTTCGGAGCCCTACGGCATCGGCCTGCCGATCGACAAGCCCGACTTCAAGAAGTTCGTCAACGACTGGCTGAAGAAGATCGAGGCCGACGGCACCTGGGCCAAGCTCTGGAAGAACACCCTCGGTACGCAGGTGCCCGGCCCCGTGCCGACGCCGCCGAAGATCGGCTGACCCGGCATGGACGTCATCACGTCCCATCTGGACGTCTTCGGCGGCGGCCTGCTGGTCTCCCTGGAGCTCAGCGCCTGCACCTTCGTGCTGGCGGGATTCCTCGGTCTCGTCCTGGCGGTGTTCCGGATCAGCCCGGTGCGGCCGTTGCGCCTCTTCGCCCGGCTGTACGTGTCCTCGGTGCGCAGTGTGCCGCTGCTCGTACTGCTGACGCTGTTCGTCTTCGGGCTACCGGAGATCGGACTGGTGTACTCGCTGTTCTGGACCGCGGTGACGGCCATGAGCCTGTACTGGGCGGCCTTCTTCTGCGAGACCGTCCGCGCGGGTGTGCGCGCCGTGCCGGTCGGACAGATCGAGGCCGCCCGAGCCCTGGGCTTCACGTTCGGCCAGGTCCTGCGCCTGGTGGTGATGCCCCAGGGACTGCGGTCCATCGTCCAGCCGCTGGCGTCGCTGCTGATCGCCGTACTGCTCAACTCGTCGCTCGCGGCGGCCGTAGGCGTGACGCAGGAACTGACCGGACAGACCCAGCTGCTCGACCAGCAGTACGCGCAGCCGCTGATCACCTTCGGCGCGGCAGCCCTCTGCTACGTGGTCTTCACCCTCGCCATCGGCCGCTTCGCCGCCCTCCTCGAACGCAGGCTGGTGGTGCTGCGATGACCTCACCCGTGCAGGCACCTCCCCCTCCGGCGTCCGTCGCTCCGGCCGCCTCCGCACCGCTCCAGAAGGCACCCGCCGGGCGGCGCCTGACCGCTCTGTGGGACCGGCTGGACGACGACGACACCCAACTCTTCGACGTGCCAGGACCGCGCGGGCGGCGTCGGATCGTCGTCGCCACCGTGGTGTCGCTGCTGGTCATCGCCGGGTTCGTCGCGGCCGCGGTGCATCAGTTCGCGGCGCGCGGCCAGCTGGACGCGGCGAAATGGCAGCTGTTCGGGCAATGGCCCGTCCTGAAGTACCTGCTGACCGGGCTGTGGGCGACCGTCGAGGTCACCCTCGTCAGCGGCGCGATCGCACTGCCGCTGGGCGCGCTGCTGGCGCTGGCCCGGCTCGCCCGGACGCCTCTGCTGCGGATCCCCGCCACGGTGTACGTCGAGGTCCTGCGGGCCGTACCACTGCTGCTGCTGGTGTACGCCTTCCTGTTCGGCCTGCCCGGCACGGGTGTCCGGATGTCGCTGTTCTGGATGCTGGTGTGGCCGATCGTCATCACCAACTCGGCCGTGTTCGCCGAGATCTTCCGGGCCGGTGTCCGGGCCGTCCCCAAGGGGCAGAGCGAGGCCGGTGCCGCCCTCGGGTTCGGGCACTGGTCCACCATGCGGCTGATCGTGCTGCCGCAGGCCATCAGGCAGACCGCACCCGCGCTGGTCAGCCAACTGGTCCGGCTGCTGAAGGACAGCACTCTCGGGTACGTCGTCAGCTTCCCCGAACTGCTCCAGTCGGCCAAGGTGCTCGGCGAGTTCAACCACACCGTCATCCAGAGTTTCCTCGTGGTGGCGCTCGTCTTCGTCATCGTCAATGTCGCCCTGGCGTTCTCGGCGAGCCGCTTGGAGCGATGGCTGGGCGGCGGTAGCGGCCGCCCGAACGGCACCCGCGGGGCACGCGCCGCCTGACGCGGCCCGGCGGTCACATGTCGGCCGGGCCGAGACGTGCCGTGGACCTCCGTACGACCACTGCGTACGGACCGTCCGCGGGCCGTTCGGCCCCCTCGCCCCGGACCCGCCGCCACGGGTCCGGGAGCCGCCCCGCTCGGACACCCCCGACCGAGCGGGGCGGCCACCACCAGCCACCCGGATGGCAGGTCCGTCGCCGCCTCCCCCGTGCCGACCTGACCAGTCATCCGATCGGTGCCCTTCCGACCCGTCCAAGGCGCGCCCGATCCACCTGATCCGCCCGATCTGCCAGATCCGCGCGATTCACGGTGTTTCCGGCGTTCTTGGCCGGGCGCCACCCCCGACCGAGAGAGAAGAGAGCGCATGTGTCGACTTCTGGGTGTCGTCGCCAGACAACCGCAGCCGATCGGCGGCCTGCTGGCCGACGATCTCGACCCGTTCCTCGCCCTGGCCTGTGAGCACCGGGACGGATGGGGGCTGGGGCTGCGTTCCGGCGACGGCACCGTGCGGAGTGTGAAGGACCCCGAGCGCGGAGACACCAGTGACCGGCTGCGCGCGCTTCTCGACGCCTGCACCGCCGACATGGCCCTGCTGCACCTGCGGATGGCCAGCCAGAACTTTCCCGTCTCGCCCGCCAACACCCACCCGTTCGGTGACAGTTCCGTCGCGTTCGCGCACAACGGCGACTTCGTGCCCTCCACCGCGCTCGACGGGGTGATCGGGCCCGAACTGCTCGCGACGGCCGAGGGGGACACCGACAGCGAACGCTTCTATCTCGCCGTACGCCGCCGCATGGACGAAGGGATCGATCCGGTCAAGGCCGTCCTGCAGACCGCCGGCGACATCCGCACGAGAGCCGATCGCTTCGTCAGCCTGAACTGCCTGCTGCTGACGCCTGACGCGCTGTTCGCCTACACCGAGCACGATCCCGACTCCGAGGTCATCGGCCGTCGCGGTCCGGGCTACTTCGGTATCCACTACCGCCAGACCCCGGACGCGGTCGTCGTCGCCTCCACCGGCTGGCCGCACCCCGCCCCTGAGTGGAGTGTCCTGCCCGAACGCCATGTGCTGGAGATCAGGCCGGGCAGCCTCGACCTCACCGTGTACAGCGGTTGAGCCGCGCGCTGCTTCCGGACGGGGACGGCTTTCGGACTGCTTCCGCAGGGCTTCCGGCCCGCTGCCGTCGCCCGCAGCGTCGGCGCCCGCAGCGCCGTCGCCCGTGCCGCCCTCGCCCGTACCGCCCGCACCGCCCTCACGACGGCCGCAGCCGCTGTGCACATAGCTGACGCCAGGTCCGGCCGTCCGCCGTGTTCGGGTTCGCGTCCGCGTCAGTGTTCGTGGGACGTGGGACGTGGTCTGATCTCATCCTGATCGTGGTGCGGCCCGGCTCAATGCGCGCGGAAGGGCCGGAAGAACGCGCGGAGTTCTTCCGCGTAGCGTTCCGGCTGCTCGAACGGGGCGAAGTGACCGCCGTGTTCGGGCTCGCTCAGGTAGGCGAGGTTCGTCGTCCGCTCCAGCCACGCCCGCGGAGGGCGGACGATGTCGCCGCGGAAGAGGGAGAAACCTGACGGCACCTCGACTCGCCGGGCGAGTTGTGCGGGGTCGATCGCGGCGTTCGCGTGGTACATACGCATGGACGAGCCGATGGTGCCCGTCAGCCAGTAGACGGTGACGTTGGTGAGGATCTCGTCCTTCGTGTAGACGCGCTCGATGTCGCCGTCGCAATCGCTCCAGGCCCGGAGCTTCTCGACGATCCACGCGGCGAGCGCGACCGGCGAGTCGGTGAGCCCGAACGCGGCGGTCTGCGGCTTCGTGCGGTGCATCGCCCCGTACGCGCCTTCGCTCGCACCCCAGGCTGCGGCCTCCTCGAACCAGGCCCGTTCCTCGGGTGTCAGCTCCGCCGGATCGCCACGGAAGACGGGCAGGCCGCCGTCCATGCGGTGGACCGCCATGACCCGCTCGGGGTGGTCGAGGGCGAGGTAGCGGCTGACGTGGCTGCCGATGTCACCGCCAGCCGTGCCGAACCGTTCGTAGCCGAGCGTGGTCATCAACTCGGCCCACAGTCCGGCCACGTCGCGGGAGTCGAGCACTTCACCGGTGGGGCGGTCGGAGTAGCCGTAGCCCGGCATGTCGGGAACGATCACATCGAAGGCGTCGGCCGGGTCCCCACCGTGTGCGCCCGGGTCGGTCAGCAGCGGGATGACCTTCGCATACCGCCAGAACGAGTCCGGCCAGCCGTGGCACAGCACCAGCGGCAGCGCGGCGCCGGCCGATGCCGTGGCCCGCGCGTGCACGAAGTGGATTCCGAGACCACCTGCGCGCACCCGGAACCGGGGCAGCCGCGCGAGCTTCGCCTCCTGGGCCGGCCAGTCGAACTCTTCCGCCCAGTAGGTCACCAGTTCGCGCAGATAGTCGAGGTCCGTACCGAGGGACCAGCCCGCGTGCGCGGGTGCGTCCGGCCAGCGGGTCGCGCGCAGGCGGGCTCGCAGATCGTGCAGGGCGGCGGGATCCGCCGTCGGCGTGAAGGGCTCGGGTCCGGGCGTGAAGGCATCAGGGGCGTGCGTCATAGGACTCATTCTCACTCTGGTGCGGTCGTCTTGCCGTGCCGGGCCCGCCGGTGCGGGTGCGGCCGGCGGTGAGCCGCCGGCGGGCGACCATCATGACGCCGCCGGCGGACACCTCGCGCTCGACACGCACCCCTCCGGTCCGGGGAGGAAGCTCCCCGGTGACGCCTCGGGCGCCGCGCTGCCCGGCACGCCGCTCGGCATCGGCCGGTGTGAGACACGTCATGGACAGCCAGGGGAACTCCTCGATCACCGGGTCCGACTACGTGGACGAACCGGCCTGACGGCGCAGGAGCCGAACCGGGGTCCGGTTCGGCTGAGAGGCGTCAGGAGGCCGGTGATGGAAGAACCCGAGCAGTCGTCCCCGGGGGCGGGTGCGGTGCCGCGCAGGCTGGTGCCGCCGCCCGCCCTCTGGGGGTTCCTGTTGTTGCTCGCCCTGGTCTTCGCCGTGTCGTACGCCGTCGGAGCCGCGGCCGGGCCGGTCGCGCCCGGCATGCACCGCTCCGGGACGACCGGGGGCGGCGGGCAGGGCGAACTCGGCGGCGGATCGAACACCGGTGGCATGGGCGGGATGGGCATGGGCGAGGGGAGCGGAGGCCGATGAACGCGGAAGGGGTGGCGGCACCCACGGAGGACGCGCCCGTCCTCGTCGTCACGGAGCTGACCGTCGGCGGGATGACCTGCGCGGCCTGTGTACGGCGGGTCGAGAAGAAACTGGCGAAGGTGGAGGGTGTGACCGCGACGGTCAACCTCGCCACCGGGCGGGCCCGGGTCAGCCATCCGGCGCGGGTCGGTCCGCAGGAGTTGGTGACCGCGGTCGAGCAGGCCGGGTACACGGCCACGCTCCCGCAGCCGCCCGCGCGGGGCGAGACCCCCGGGGACGAGGAGGACGGAACCGAGGCCGCGCGGCAGGAGCGCGGACGCCTGCTGGGCACCGCGCTGCCGGCGGTCCCGGTGCTCGTGCTGTCGATGGTGCCGGCCTGGCAGTTCCGCGACTGGCAGTGGCTGTGCTTCGTACTCACGGCACCCGTGGCGGTGTGGAGTGCCTGGCCCTTCCACTCCCGGGCGCTGCGCGGGCTGCGGCACTCCGCCGCGACGATGGACACGCTGGTCTCGCTCGGTGTCGTCGCCGCCTTCTCCTGGTCGGCGTACGCGCTGTTCCTCGGTGGCGCGGGCACGCCGGGCATGACGATGCCGTTCACGCTCCTGCCCGGGGCGTCGGACGGCACGGCGGACGTCTACCTCGAAGCGGTCGTCGGCGTCCCGCTGTTCGTACTGGCCGGACGGTACCTGGAGGCGCGGGCCCGGCACGGCACCGGTGCCGCGCTGCGTTCGCTCGCCCGGCTGGCCGTCAAGGAAGCAGCGGTACGGGACGGCGACGGCACCGAACGGCGCGTACGCGTCGCGGAGTTGGCCGTCGGACAGGTCTTCGTCGTCCGGCCCGGTGAGCGGGTGGCCACCGACGGGGAGGTGGTCGAGGGCTCCTCCGCCGTCGACCTGTCGCTGGTCACGGGGGAGAGCGAACCGGTCGAGGTGCAGCCCGGCACGGCGGTGGTCGGAGGCGCCGTCAACGTCGGTGGGATGCTGCTCGTCCGTGCCACGGCCGTCGGCGCGGACACCCGGCTCGCGCACATCACCAGGATGGTGACGGAGGCCCAGGCGGGCAAGGCGAGGGCGCAGCGACTGGCGGACACGGTCGCGGGTGTGTTCGTACCGGTCGTACTGGCCCTGGCGGTGACCGTCCTCGGGTTCTGGCTCGGAGCCGGGGCCGATCCGCAGCAGGCGGTCACCGCGTGCGTGGCCGTCCTGGTCGTGGCCTGTCCCTGCGCCCTGGGCCTGGCGACACCGACCGCGCTGATGGCGGCCACCGGACGTGGTGCCCAACTGGGCGTGCTGGTCAAGGGGCCGCAGGCCCTGGAGGGACTCCAGCACCTCGACGTCGTGGTGCTGGACAAGACCGGCACCCTCACTTCGGGCCGGATGAGCGTCGCCCGCGTCACCACGGTCACCGGCGGTCCGGGCCGGGACGAGATACTGCGGCTGGCCGGGGCGGTGGAACAGGGCTCCGAACACCCGCTGGGCCGGGCGATCGTCGCGTACGCGAACCGAGCCCTGCCCGGGGTGCGGCTGCCGTCCGTGCGCGAGTTCGCCGCGACGGCGGGCCGGGGAGTCGGCGGACGGGTCGAGGCCCGGCTGGTGGAAGTCGTCTCCCCGGGCGACGAGTTGCCCGCCGGCCTGGCCGACGCGCTGTCGGCGGCGGAGGCCGCCGCGCACACCCCCGTCCTGGTCCGCGTGGACGGCGCGGCGGCGGCCCTGATCGAGGTCGGGGACGTCGTACGGCCCGGCAGCTACCGCGCCGTGGACCGGTTGCGGCGCGCAGGCGTACGCCCCGTGCTCGCCACCGGCGACCGGGAGGCGCCCGCCCGAGCCGTCGCGTCCGCCCTCGGCATCGAGGACGTGCACGCCCGCTGCACCCCCGAGGACAAGGCCGACCTGGTACGGGACCTTCGCGCGCAGGGCTACCGGGTCGCCGTCGTCGGTGACGGCGTCAACGACGCCGCCGCGCTGGCCGGGGCCGACCTGGGCATCGCCATGGGCGGCGGAACGGACGCCGCGATCGGCGCCGCCGACGTGACCCTCGTCCGCGGGGACATCGAGGCACTGGCGGACGCCGTACGGCTCGCCCGGCGCAGCCTCGGCACCATCCGCGCCAATCTCCTGTGGGCCTTCGGCTACAACGTGGTGACCGTGCCGCTCGCCCTGGTGGGCCTGCTCAACCCGATGGTCGCGGCCGCCGCCATGTCGGTCAGCTCACTGCTCGTGGTCGGCAACAGCCTGCGGCTGCGCACCTGGCAGCCGTCGCCCGCGGGCCGCCGCACCCCGACGACGGCGCGGAACGGAGCCCGGTGAACCTCTTCGTCCGGCGGCCCGCCAGGCGCCGCGTCACCGACACCCTGCTCGCCGCCCTCGTCCCCGTCGCCGCGTGCGGTGTCGCCCTCGGCGGCCTGACCATCTGGGTCCGCACCGGCAACGCGGGCAGCCCACCACGCATAGCGGTCACGGACGGGCGTGTCTGGCTCCCCTTCGGCAACTCCCGGGACACCTCCGCGTACTTCCGCATCACCAACTCCGGCGGTGCGGACGACCGGCTGCTGAAGGTGACCTCCTCCGTGGTCGCCGGCGCCCCGGTGCTCAGCCGCCACCGCATGCTCGACGGCAACTCGGCCACCGGGCAGCAGATCCCGTCGGCGGTCACCCCGGCCGGGGGCACGCTGGCCATGTCCCCGGACAGCCTCGACGTGACGGTCCGGGCGCGGTCGGCCTGGCGGCCCGGGGACCTCCTGCCGTTCACCCTGCACTTCGAGCACGCGGGAGCCGTCGAGGTGCAGGCGGTGGTGCAACGGCCCGGCACGGACGGCTCGTGACGGACGGTTCGTGGCGGACGGTTCGTGACAGGCGGTTCGTGGCGGACGGTTCGTGACAGGCGGTTCGTGGCGGATGGATCGTGACAGGCGGCTCGTGACGGGCGGTTCGTGACGGACAGTGTCGCCGGGCCCCGGCGGCAGCGCGCGGGGTCCGGCCGTTCCGGCGAGTTCCAGGTGATCTCCCGGCCGGGAACTCGCCGCGCGCCGCGGCCGGGTGACCATCGCGCCGGCCGCGCCGCGTCGGGCGTCGGGAACGCACCTTTCTGTACGAGTTCTGTTTGCCCGTCGTACGCCTTCTCTGTGTCTGATGACGGGCGGTCGTGAACGCGGTGGGGTGATCCCATGTGTCCACTGCCGCCTCGCTCTGGGTGCATGTTCCGGCGTTCGGGCCGACAACGTTGTCTGCCGAAAGGGCCGGACCGTACGTGCGTATCACGACGCTGGAGAGGTTTCGTGCCCATCAGATCCCGTTCCCCCTTGCCCCGCTTGACCCTTCCGAGAGCCGCCCGCCGGCGCCGCCGGCCACTGCGCGCGGCGGTCGCCGCGCTGCTCACCGGGGCGCTCGGCCTCGCCGCGCTGGCGGGTGGCGGCACGGCCGCGGCCGTGCCCGTAGCGATCACCTCCGGTGCGTCCGCGGGGACGGCCGGCGGCACGGACTACACGAAACTGGTCGACCCGTTCGTGTCGACCGCCGGTGACGACGGCAACGACCTGCCGGGCGCCGAGGCACCCCACAGCCTGGCCAAGGTCAACCCGATGACCACGCCGGGCCGCAACCACTCCGGGTACGACTACAACGAGGACCACATCGCCGGGTTCACCGCCACGGACCTCGACGGCGTAGGCGGTTCGGGAGGCGGCGGCGACCTGTTGGTCGTCCCGACGTCCGTGCGGTACGACAGCCGCCCGGCCGCCAGCACGTACGCGCACGGGTACAGCCACGACGACGAGACCGCGACGCCCGGCTACTACCAGGTGGGGCTCGGGGCCGTCTCCGGAACCGCGTCGTCGGTGGCGCACGACTCCGGGACCATCCACGCCGAGATGACCGCAACGACCCGCACGGCGCTCGAACGGTACAGCTTCCCCGCCGGGTCGGACCCCGAACTCGTCCTCGACCTCGCGAACAACTTCACCAGCCGCACCCGCGCGACCATGAAGGCGACGACGCTCCCGGACGGAACCACCTCGATCACCGGGCTCATCGCGGGGTCGTTCAACGGCGCCTCGTACCAGCTGTACTACGACGCCACCACGAACGTCCCCGTGACCTCCCTGAAGAGTTGGGGCAACGACGGCAGGCTGAGCGACGCGACCACCCAGGACGGCTCCGACACCGGCGCCGTCCTCGGGTTCGACAAAACCGCCGGGAACGACATCGAACTGCGGGTCACACTCTCGCCGATCAGCGCGGAACAGGCCGCGACCGACCAGCAGAACGAGGTGGGCCACCTCACCTTCGACCAGGCGCGCGCACAGACCGAGGCGGACTGGAACAGCACGCTCGGCGCCGTCGACGTGCGCTCCTCCGCGAAGTCCGACCCCGGGTCGACGCTCACCAAGGAGTTCTACACACACCTGTACCGCATGTACGCGCTGCCGGTGAACGCCACCAGCACCAGCGGCACGTACCGCGGCGTCGACGGAGCGGTGCACAAGACGAACGGCTTCACCTACTACGACGGCTGGTCCACCTGGGACGACTTCCGCAAGTACTCCGTCGAGGCGTACATCGACCCGTCCACCTACCGGGACATGGTGCAGTCGCTGATCGAACTCTTCGCCGACGCGCGCACCTCCGGCAAGAGCCTGGGCAGCCTCACCCACTCGGTCCCCACCGTGCGCTGGGAGCGCTCGCCCGTGGTGATCGCCGACGCGCTGTCCAAGGGCTACAAGAACTTCGACCGGCTCGACGAGGCGTACCCGGCGCTGCTGTCGTACGCCGGGTACTACACGGGGACACAGCTGCGGCAGGGGTACGTCGCCGGTGATCCCGGTACGACCGTCCAGCGCGGCTACGACCAGTGGGCGCTGTCCGTCGTCGCCGACGCGCTCGGCAAGAAGGCGGACGCGAAGAAGCTGCGCACCCAGTCGACCATGGCGATCGACAACCTCGTGAAGTCCGGCGCCTGGACCGCGGCCGACGGCACCGGGGTCGGTCTGCTCACCCCGCGCGCCGCGAGCGGCGACTGGCAGAGCGCCGACTACGAGAAGTTCGAGGCAGCGGGCCTCTACCAGGGCACACTCTGGCAGTACCACTGGTACGACGCCTACGACATGGGCGGCCTCATCCAGGCCATGGGCGGGGAGAAGGCCGGCAAGGCAGCCGTCGAGCACATGTTCGGCGAGGACTCCGACGTCGACGACGGCTCGACCATGCTGCACTCCAACGCGAACGAGATCGACCTCCAGGCCCCGTACCTCTTCAACTACGTCGGTGAGCCGAGCCTGACGCAGAAGTGGGTGCGTGCCATCTACACCGGCACGACCTGGAACCGCTACATCGCGACGGGCTCCACGAACGAAGCCCCGAGCTCCGGCGGCGAGTTCACCCCACCGACCGACACCCGGGTCTACCAGCTCTCCCCGAACGGCTTCCTGCCGACCATGGACAACGACGCCGGCACCATGTCGACCATGTTCGTCGCCGCCGCCCTGGGCCTGTTCCCGGTGACCGCCGGCTCCAGCCAGTTCCAGATCGGCAGCCCGTTCTTCGACTCCACGACGATCACCTACGCGAACGGCACCCGGTTCACGGTGCGGGCCGACGGCGTGTCGCCGAGCAACTACTACGTGCAGAGCGCCAGCCTCAACGGCTCGCGGTTCACCGACACGTGGCTCGACTACTCGCAGATCATCTCCGGCGGAACCCTGGCCTTCACCATGGGTTCCAAGCCCTCCCAGTGGGGCGCCCACACGAAGCCCGCGTACTCGCTGAACACCGACTCGGGCGACGCGGGTGACGGCGGCACGGGAACGGGCAAGGACGACACCGTCGTCTCCGCCCGCCCCGGCACCGTCGACACCGCCGCGGACGGCACCGTCGACGCCGGCGTGCAGCTCACCCTGTCCGGGCGGGCGTCGTTCGCCGCCCGCAAGGGAACCAGCCTCACCAAGACCGGGGCGGCGGACGTGACCGGTCTGCCGGACGGTGTCAGGGCGGACCTCCGCGTCAGCGGCTCGCGTACGGCGACGCTGTCGCTCACCGGCACCACGAAGGTCGACGCGCGCTTCGGCATCACGTTCCGCGACGCGGCGTTCGCCCACGGCGTGCGGGCCTCGACGGTGAGCGGCACCGGGACGTCCCCGACCGACCCGCTCGTCATCTCCGCCGCCGCGGTGTACCGCAAGGCCCTCGGCGCACTCGTCGACCAGGCGTCCCCGGTGCGCAGCGGCAACTACTCCGACGGCTCCTGGAACCTGTTCCGGTCGGCGCTCGAACACGCGCGGACCGTCCTCGCGGACACCACCTCCGCGACGGGCACGCTCATGGCCGCAAACGACGCGCTGCGGTCCGCCATCGACGCGCTCACCATCGACGAGGGCGGCTACGCCGTCCTACAGGCCGAGGACCCCGACCAGAAGGAGGGCCCCAGCCTCACGAGCGAGGCGTACTACTCGGACGGCGACCTCGGCGGCGTCACCGAGGGGTCGTGGGAACGGTTCACCAAGCTGGACTTCGGCGGGGTCGCCCCGCGGAGCATCTCGGTCCGCTACGCGAACTCGCAGGCGACCACGGCGAAACCGAGCAGGGTCGACATCCACGCCGGCGCCGCCGACGGCCCCGTCGTCGCCACCGTCCCGCTCCCCGGAACCGGCGGCTGGCAGTACTACACCACGGTCCAGGCGGCCGTCACCGACCCGGACGCCCTGCTGGGCGCGTCGAGCGCGACGTTCGTGTTCCACGCCCCGTCCGGCCAGCAGTGGGTGTCGAACTTCGACTGGTACCAGTTCTCGCCGAACGGGGTCGCCTCGTCGCCCGCCACCACGCTCGCCACGCTGACCGCGGCGAACAGCACCACGACCGGCGGCGGTTCACTCCCGCTCAACCTCTCGAACGGCATCTTCGAGAACGTGTCGAACGGCGCCTGGGCCGAATGGCAGGACACGAACCTCCGCGACGGCGCCGACACGCTCACCGTCCGCTATGACAAGCCGCAGTCGCGGGCGGCGTCGGACTCGCACATCGAACTGCACCTCGGCTCGAAGGACGGCTCCAAGAGCGTAGACATCCCCCTCGACTACAGCGGATCGGGCTGGGGAACCATCGCCACCACGACCGTGCGGCTCGACCCGGCGGTCTTCACCGGCGTCCAGGACGTGTACACCGACTTCGTCTCCAGCACGCAAACCGCCGCCCAGCCCTACGTGGGCAACGTCTACTCGCTGACCCTGACGCAGGACGCCGACGCCCCGGTGGCGTTCGACGCCACGGCGTTCGACTCGAACAGCGGCGGTGGGCTCAAGAGCGAACCGGCGGGTTGGAGCGGCGCGGGTTCCGCCACCGACCTCGGGGGCACCTACGACGGAGCCTGGCTCGGCTACGGGACCATCGACTTCGGCGACTCGCCCAAGAACACCGTCACGATCACCTACGCCAACAACTCCGCCCGCTGCGGCACCGGCTCCGCCGTCCAGCTCTACCTGGACTCCTTCGACCCGGCCGATCCCGGCACGCCGTACGCGACCGTCCCGTTGCCGGTCACGGGGACCGCGTGGTCGTCAGGAGGGACGACGAGCCTGACGCTGCCCACGGCGATCACCGGCACACACACCGTCCACCTGCGGCTGGCGACGAACGCGGACTCCGCGCACCCGTACGTCGCGAACCTGGGCCGGATCACCTTCGACCACGTCGACACGCCCGCCGCCACGGACAAGTCCGCCCTGCGGAAGGCGATCGACCAGTACGCAGCGCTCTCCGGCGAAGCGGAGCGGTACGACACGATCGACTTCGGCGTGTACCGGCGCGAACTCGCCGCCGCACGCGCCTTCGTCGACGCCGACGACGCGACCCAGCTCGAAGTCGACACGCAGACCCGCAGCCTCACCCTCGCCGCCAACCAGCTGATCCCTCTCCCGAGGCTGAGACTTGAGGACCTGGTCGCGACCGCGTCGGCCCTCGACGACACGCGCTACACGGACGCGTCGTGGAAGGCGTTCACCCAGGCACTCGCCGAGGCGAAGACCGCCGTCGCGAACGACACGGCTACGGACGAGACCCTCACCGCACGGTACGACGCCCTCGACCACGCCCGGTCCGCGCTCAGCACGAAGCCCAGGACGGTGCCCGCCGTGCCCGACGCGGTGTCGGCGACGGCGTCCGGCACGAGCATGACCGTCGCCTGGTCCGCACCCGAGGACACCGGCGGCTCACCGGTCACCGGCTACGAGATCACCCTCGACGACGGCCACCAGGTCGAGATCCGCGATCCGGACAGTCGCAGCACGACGTTCACCTGGCTGCCGTCCGGCAGGTCGTACACGGCGCGCGTCCGGGCGGTGAACGCCCTCGGCGCCTCACCCCCGAGCGCCGCCACGGCCCCCGTGGTGACCGGCGGCGGCAAGCCGCAGAAGCCGGCCCTGACGGGTGTGATCACCGACGGCCGGCAGGTCCGAGTGACCTGGCGGGCCGCCGGCGACGGCGGATTCCCGGTCATCGGCTACACCGTGGCCCTCGACGACGGAACCACCGCGCACGTTCCCGCCACGACGGACACCGCGCTGCTCACGCCCGCGAGCAAGGCGAAGGCGCACACGGCCACCGTCACCGCGGTCACCCTGGCCGGAACCTCGGCCGACCCGACCGCGACCACCTCGGCGGACGCCTCCGACCCGACATACGTGTCGTCCCCCTTCCCGGACGACACGCTGAAAGCGACCTACGCGTCGGACAAGTGGCCGGCGACCGACGACGGGACCGACTACTTCAACGACCTGCTCAGCGGTATCGACGACCTCCACTCCGACATCCTCGGCGCCAACACCGAGGTGCCCGCCGGGGCCCCGCTCACCGCTGAGAACGACGAGATCGCCGTGCGCATCAACAACGCGGCGACGCAGCGGGAGGTGGACCGGGCCGAGGTCGACGCGACGAACAGCGCCACCGTCACGATGGCCGACGGCCTGGGGTCCCGGCTCGGCCAGATCTACCGCGACGCCCTGAACGGCGGCGAACTGCCGAAGACCAGCGCACTGTTCTCCCGCGTCACGCAGGGCCTCGACACCCACGACGCGGCGAAGGACCACTACGGCTACCTGCGCCCGTACGCGCGGCTCGGGTTCGTCGGCGACGGCGGCGACGTCTACGAGTCGCAGGACGGCTCGTACAGCAGCCTCGCCACCAGCGGCTCGTACCCCAGCGGCCACACCTACGGCGGGTACGAAGCCGGGACCGTCCTCGCCACCCTCCTGCCGGAGCTGGCACCCTCGATCCTCGCGCGAACCTCGGAGTACGGGAACAACCGCATCGTCCTCGGGTTCCACTACCCGCTCGACGTCATGGGCGGCCGCATCACCGGACAGGCCACCGTGGCGCACCGGTGGGCGGATCCCGAGTTCGCGCACCTGCTGACGCAGGCCCACACCGAGATCGAGAACGTGCTGCTCGCACAGTGCGAGCAGCAGGGGTACGGCGACACGCTCGCGGCCTGCGCGGGCGACTCCTACGGCGGCCTGAGCACGGCGCAGGACATCGACCTGTACACGCAGCGCCTGACCTACGGTTTCTCCCAGGTGGGCAAGGCCGGGCAGACCCTCAAGGCGCCGTCCGACGCGGCAGCCCTGCTGATCACGGCCTTCCCGGACCTCACCACCGAGCAGCGCACGGAGGTCCTCGAACAGACCGCGACGGACTCCGGGTACCCGCTCGACCTCACCGCGGACGGCGGAGCGAGCTGGGAGCGGATCAACCTGGCGGCCGCGATGGCGGCGCACGTGGTCGTCAACGCCGACGGGTCGGTCACGGTGACCGACTACGCGGACGCCACGAAGGCCAGTGTCGCCGACGCCAGGGCGATCACCGTGGGGGGTGTCGCGATCGACGGGTTCGATCCGGACGTGAGCACGTATGTCGTCGACTGGCCGAAGAACGCGAAGATCCCGACCGTCTCCGCCGTGCCGACCGAGCCCGGCGCCCGGGTGAAGGTCGTCGACGGCAGTTCCGTCCTCTCGTCGGCCGGTTCCCGGTTCGCCACCCGTAGCATCACGGTGACCTCGCCCAATGGTGCGGTCACCCGGACCTACACGGTCGGCTTCCAGCGTACGGACCGCGATCACCGGCCGGTCGCGGCGGGCGGCGACGGTGGTGGCGGCGCCACCTCAGGATCCGGCCCGTGGCCCCCTTCCGGCACGTGGGGCCCCGGAGGCAACGGAGCAGGCTCCGCCGGAGGCGCCGGACTCTGGTCGCCGGCGGCGGAGTGGGCCGAGCCCAGGTGGACCCCCCGGGCGCAGGGCACGACGTGACCGCCGGACCGGCCGTGCCCCCTGGGGCCGCGGCAGGATCCCGCTGATCCACCGGAGGCGTTCCTCCGCGGGCCGGCCCCTCCGGGTGAACCACGCTGTTCACCCGGAGGGGCCGTCGCCATGACGGCACGGCCGCCCTCCGAACCCGGCACCCCGGCATGGCCCCCGCTCGGCAGAGCCGGCCGTCCCGGCGAGGTCGCCGCCACCGCCCGCTGTCTGGCCGGGGACCACAGCTCTTTCACCACCGGCGCGGAACTGTTCGTCGACGGCGGCGCCACCCAGCTCTGGACCGGTACCGTTTCCGGCTTCGCCGCCGGGCCGTGGGCCGCGGGCCGCGGCAGGGTGTCGGTGACGGGTGCCACGGGTCCGGTCCTCGGGGCGGCCCGGCACACCCGCGGGTGGTGGTGGGCCCTTCACCTCCGAGGCATGAGCCTGCCCGCCGGGAGGTGCCGGGTGCCGTGCGGCCACCCGGCACCTCCGGTCGGTCAGTCGTCGGTGGGGCAGAGATGGAGTGCGAGGACGTTGCCACCGCTGACCGAGACGTGGACACGGCCGATGGTGCCGGTGTCGCCGCTGTTCGCGAGACGGAAGTCCGTCCCGCCGTTCTCACCGTTGTGGAAGGCGGCGTCGTCCACCGTGAACGTCGCGGTCTTCCAGGTGTCGGTGCCGGTCTTGGCGACCGGGGCGGTCGACTTGTAGGCGTTGCCGGTGGCGTCGTACTGGAGGCTCCAACTGCCGGTGCCGTGGTCGTAGTAGTCGATCGTGACCGTCGCGCGGTAGGCGCCACCTGGTACGACGGCATTGTCGACGTCGAAGTACTCGTACGGCGAACCGTCCGTGGTGGACCGCCCGGACCGGCCGCCCACGGTGACCGGCGCGGTATGCCCGTCGCCGCCGTCACGCAGGCGCAGCCCGCACTCGGTGTCGGTGGTGCCCAGCGTGTCGCAGGCGGTCGCGGTGCCGTCGGCGGCCGGCACGGTCATCACGGCGGCGCCGCCCGGCAGTGTCTTCCCGTCGGCGGTGCGGAAGCTGACCTTGACCGGGTGGTAGCCCGAGGGCGTGCCGTCCGCGACCTCGATGGTGACGGGCACGGAGGCGGTACGCGCGTGGCCGAGGTCCAGCGTGCCCGACGACGGGGTCACGCTCACCCCGGGGGTGTCCGTGACAGCCGTCCAGTGGACCGTACCGGCGGGCCCGGCGAGGGTGGCGGCGCCGACGGTGGCCGGCAGGGTGGTACCGGTGGGGGTCACCTGGGTGCCGGTCGGTGTGAGGTAGCCGATGGCCGGGACCTCGTCGGTGCGGTACGACGGGGGCGCGGCATGCGCACCCGTGCCCCAGTGGGTGTCGGGTCGGGTGGACAGGGCGAAGTCCAGGGCGCCGCCACGGGTGGCGAACGACGCGGGCAGTGCGGTCGACGCGTAGCGCCGTCCGTCGAGCTTCAGGTCCGTGATGTACGGCGCGTCGTCGGCGGCCCCGGGGGCGCCGATCGTGATGGTCCGGCCGGTGCCGAGGCTGATCACGGCCCGTTTGACCAGCGGGCTGTTGAGCGCGAGCGTCGGGGTGCCCGGGGTCACCGGCATCATGCCGAGCGCCGCCCACACGTACTCCGAGGAGAGCGCCCCGTTGTCGTCGTTGCCGGGCAGCCCGTCCGGCGCGGTCGTGAACAACTGCGTCTCGATGCGCCGGGTGACCTCCTGGGTCTTCCACGGCTGCCCGACGTAGTCGTACACCCATGGAGCGGTGGTGTCGATCTCGTTGCCCGCCCAGTCGTACGGGGCGTTTCCGCCGTCGTTGAGCCGGCTGAAGAAGTCGTCGAGGCGCGGGATCACCTTGTCCTTGCCGCCCATGGCGCTGACGAGCCCGGCGATGTCCTGCGGAACGGACCAGTTGTACTGCGCCGCGTTGCCCTCGTCGTAGCCGTCCTGGCCGAAGGCCCCGGCCGGCGGCGTCTGGAAGCCGGGTCCCGCCGGGAAGGCGCCGTTGTCGTCACGCGGGCGCAGGTAGCCGGTGGCCGGGTCGAGGATGTTCTGCCAGTTGTTGCCGCGTCGGGCGTACTCGGCCTCGGTCGCGTGGTCGCCGACAGCCTTGGCCAGCCGGGAGATGGCGAAGTCGTCGACGGCCCACTCAAGAGTCTCCGAAGCCCCTTGCAGTCCGTGATCGCCCTGTGAGGTGGCGTTGTTGGGCGCATAGCCGAGCTTGACGTAATCCTCGATCCCGGGCCGTTCCGTCCAGCCCCAGCCGACCTTCTGCGACTGGGTCGCGCCCTTCTTCATGATGGGCAGCGCGTCACGGATGTTCACGTCCTTGGCGCCGAAGGCTACGTACTGGGCGAACAGCGGCACGCCGTTGTCGCCGTTCATCACGTTGCCGGTCATGTTCTGCGACGGCCACTTCGGCCACCAGCCGCCCTGCTGCTGGGCGTCTCGCAGCAGTGAGTTGGCCATGTCGCCGGCCTTCTGCGGATACAGCATGGTCTGCAACGGCGCCAGCGAACGGTAGATGTCCCAGTCGGAGAACGTCGCGTACTGGGTGTGTCCGGACGGCACTGTGTGGATCTCGTTGTCGAAGCCGATGTAACGGCGGTCCACGTCGTTGAAGACGCTCGGCGACTGGAACGACCGGTAGAGCGCGGTGTAGAAGGTGGTCAGCTCGTCCCGGGACGCACCGCCGACGTCGACCTTGCGCAGCAGGTCGCGCCACGCGGCGCGGGTGTCCGCCTGCACGCGGGAGACGTTCCAGCCGGGGATCTCGGCAGCCATGTTCTTCGCGGCGCCCGCCGTGCTCACGTACGACATGCCGACCTTTGCGGTCACCGTGTCGGCCGCGGACGTGTCGAAGGTCAGGTACGCGCCGGAACCGGAGCCGGACGCGCTCGACGAGCCCGGCGTGACGGTCTTGCCCTGCCAGGTGCCGTGCGCGGTGAACGGGCGGTCGAAGCTGATGTGGAAGTACATGGTGTACTGGCTGTTGTTGCACAGTCCGTGCGGTGTGGCGGTGCCTTCGAGTTCGTGGTCGTTGACCACGTTCACCTGCGCCGACAGGTCGCCGCCGAGGCTGGTACCGGACTTCACCAGGACCTGCGCCTGGCTGCCGGACGGATAGGTGAACGAGGCGATCCCGGTCCGGGTGGTGGCGCCGAGGGACACCTTGACGTTCGAGTCGGCCAGCCGCACCGAGTACGAGCCGGGCGCCGCGTGCTCGTCCTTGTGCGAGAAGTGCTCGGTGCGGGCTGCGGGATCGTCGCCGATCGCACCGGTGACCGGCAGCAGCGGTATGTCGCCGAACGACGAGCACCCACCGGAGAAGTGGTCCAGGCTGAAACCCTTGATGGCGTCGTCGTCGTACGAGTAACCGGTGGGCCCTGACGTGGTGTCAGGACTGAACTGCATCATTCCGAACGGCGCCGTCACACCGGGGAACGTGTTCTCCCAGTCCACACCCTTCTTGGTGCCGATCATGGGATCGACGTAGCCGGTCGGGTCGGACACCAGCGCCACGCGCGCCGGTTGCGACGGTGCGGCGGCGACGGCCGACGGCATGCCCGCCACGCACGTCGCCAACACCATCGCCGTAATGCCGAATCTCTTGTGTCTCAGGTGTCCGATCCAACTGCCGCTTCCTGGACGCACCCCGGGCCTCCCTGCTCGTTTCCGCTCGTTCCTCAGTGGTGCTCTCTGCGTCGGCTGCGCGAGCCGTCTTCTTGACATCGTTGTCAATGCGTTGGCAGTCTGATCCCGCGGTGATCGGCAGTCAAGGCCCGTGCGGACATGGCGTACGGATGTGGCGTACGGACATGGCGTACGGATACGCCGTGCGGACACGGCGTACGGATGTGGCGTGCGGACAGGGGCTGCGGAGGTGGCCGGCGGAGGTGGCCTGCGGACACGGACGTCGGCTGCCCGACCTGCCGGTCCGCACCGCGCCATGACGACCGGAGTCCTTGTACGTCGACTCCGGCGGTGGGCGGTGCCCGTGCCCTCTGCGCCTGGAGCACCGCGGCTGCGGCCTTGTGGCGAACCCTTGCGTCGGGTCGGTTCGTTGACTAGTTTCATTCTGCTCGCGGTGTTGGCCTTTGTGTCGCTTCGGTGTGTTCGACCGGCGGAACCACCTGTTCCCGACAGGGGACGGATCGGCGGCCGAACCGGCGGCCTCTGAACTCGGCTGACATGAATCACGCACAACGGCAGGGCCTCACGCGTACAGGTCGCGGTGAGTGCCGAACTCGGCGGATTCCGCCGAGGGCACCTGCCGCATCCGGCACAGGTGAAGGCGGGGGAGCCATGCCAGGGAAGTTCGTGTTCGTCGTAGGCGACAACTCGGCCGGCGCGTCGAATGCGGACGACTCGGCGCCGTTGTCCCGGCTGGGCCTCCTCCTGCCGGAGACGCTGTCCGCTCCCGCGCCGGTGATCGTACCCGGGCAGGGGATCGAGGAGCACGAGCGGGAGATCATCCGCGCCAGGACGCGGCGGAGCCGTCCGCCCGAGCCGACGCTGACGGAGCCGACGCTGACGGACGTGCCCCTTCCGGCGCCGCCGCGCCCCCGTGAGGTGCCCGAGCACCGTCCTGAGAACGTCCTCGTCGCCGGGCCGCACCAGGCCCGTGCGCTGACGGAACTCCACACCGAGGAACCCGGCCCGACGAAGCACCCGGCCGGCCGCCGGATCGCCGGGTCCTGACCATCGGCGGCCGGCCTCGTCCGCCGGCCCCCGCCCAGTGGAGATTCCCCATGGTGTTCCTGCGCAAGTACCCCCTGTTCATCCTCGGTGTCTGTGTCGCGGTGACCGGCACGGCCGTCGTCCGCGGCCTGCTCGACCGCTCCGACCCCTGGCAGCGGACGGCAGCGACGCTCGCCGGGCTCTACCTGGTGTGGCTGCTGCTGGAGACCTGGACGACCGTCCGCAGTTCCAGGTCGACCGAGACGGCCACCGACCGCGGCACGGTCTACGTGTACGCCACCGCGCGCGCCGCCACCGTCGCCGCGGCCTGTCTGCCGCCGGCCGACGACCAGACCTACCACCCCTGGATGCCGGTGCTGCCCGTGGTCTTCGCGGCGGCCGTCGGCTTCCGGCTGTGGGCAGTCCACACCCTCGGCCGGTTCTACTCGCACCGGGTCCGAGTCCTCGGCGACCACCAGGTGGTGCGGAGCGGTCCCTACCGGTGGGTGCGGCATCCTGCCTACCTCGGGATGGCCCTCGCCCACGTCGCCTTCGTGCTGTTCTTCCTCAACACCTCCAGCGCCGCCGCCCTGATGGTCCTGCTGCCGACGGTGGTCGTGCGCATCCTCGTCGAGGAACGGACCTTGCGCACCCTTCCCGGCTACTCCGACTATGCGGCAACCCACCGCCGTGTCATCCCCTGGATATGGTGAAAGGCCCGATGAACACACCCCGTGCACTGCGCGCCCTCACGTTCTCGCCGCCCGGCAGGAAACGGCCGGTACTGCGCGGGCGGGCCCTGCTCAACGAGGCGGAGGTCGGCCCGAAGTTCTCCCGGCAGGCGCGGATGGCGGCGGCGGGCCTCCCGGTGCCCCGCTTCTTCTGCGTGCCGGCGGCCGTGTTCACCGAGGTGCTGCGCCCCGTGCGGGCCGAGTTGGACGCCCTGCTCACCGGAGTCGGCACCGCGGACTCCGCGACCTTGGAAGAACGGGCTTCCGCGCTCCGCGAGACGGTGCTCGCCGCCCCCGTACCGAGGGCGGTCGAACGGCAGGTGTACGAGGCGTTCGACTCGGTCTTCGGGCCCGAGGCCGTGGTCTCGGTGCGCTCCTCGGTCATCGGTACCGGCACGGACGCCGGTGAGGACTCGGCACACGACGCGTTCGCCGGAATCAGCGACAGCTTCCTGTACGTCACCCGCGAGCGGCTGCTGGACCGGGTCCGACAGTGCTGGGCCTCCGGGTTCGGGTCGCGGGCGCTGCTGTACCGGGCCGTCCGGGGCGGCGGGCAGCAGGACTTCGCGGTGGCCGTCGGGGTCCAGCGCATGGAGTTCGGCCGCCGCTCCTTCGTCCTGTTCACCTGCGATCCGCTGACCGGCGCCCGCGACCGGGTGCTCGCGGCCGGCCTCGGCATCGGCGAGGGCGTGGTCCAGGAGAAGGTGCCGGTCGACCACTATTTCGTCGACCGCCGCGGCAACGCGGTGCGATCCGTGCCGGCGCACAAGGCACACATGATGCAGGAGAACCCCGACCGGCTCGCCGACGGCCCGCGCACGGTGCCCGCGCCCGAGGGACTGCGGGACGCACCGGCACTGACCGACGAACAGATCCAGCAGGTCGTGGCGGTCGGCGACCGGATCGAGAATCTCTTCGGCCGCCCGCAGGACATCGAGGGCACCTTCACCGCCGACGGCCGGCTGCACATCCTCCAGGCCCGCCCGGTGGTCCTGGAGCTGGACCGGCAGCGGCTGTGGAGCAACGCCAACATCACCGAGTCCTACCCGGACGTCACCACCGCGCTGACCTACTCCTTCGCCCAGCGCTTCTACCGTGAGGACTTCCACGACCTCTACCGGCTGCTCGGCGTGCCGCGCAAGATCCTCGACCGGCACGAGGGCGAACTGCGCGGCATGATCGGCCTGTTACGCGGGCGGGTCTACTACTCGCTGAGCACCTGGTACACCCTGCACGGCCTCAGCCGCACCTTCCCCCTGTGGCGCGGAAGCTTCGAGCGGATGATGGGCATGTCCCCGTCCGTCACGCACGTCCGGCCCACCCCGCCGCTCACCGACCCCACCCTGCTGCCCGCGACGGCGGCGGCCCTGACACGCCTGGCGTGGCGGCTGCTGACCCACGGTGCGGCGGTGCAGGACTTCGAGACCTGGTGGGAGCGGACCCTCACCGCACACCGGGAGGCGGCGAAGACCGCCGATGCCCTGCAACTCGCCCAACTGATGCGGTCGTTGTGGCGGGAAGCCGGCGACCGGTGGGGCATCACCCTGGTCAACGATCTGCTGTTGCAGTTGCACGAGACGCTGGTCATGAAGATGCTCGACCGCTGGGTGCCGCAGGCCGACCCCGGACTGCACAGCGACCTGCTGTGCGGAGGGAAGGAGAACCGCAGCGTCACCATTCTGATGTCGATCGTCGACATCGCCGAACGGATACGCGCCGCCCCCGGCGTCCTCGACGCGCTCGCCGAGAGACCCACCGAGGAAGTGTGGCACGAGATCGACCGCAACGCATACGGCAGTGACCTCGGCGACCGGATGCGTACCCACGCCCACCTGCACGGCGACCGGGGCCTGCAAGAGCTGAAGCTGGAGGTGCCGGTACCCCGCGACCAGCCCGCCCAACTGCTGCGCACCACCGCCGAGTACGCGCGGGGCGACCTCACCTGCGCGCTGCTGCGCGAACGGGACGCCGAGGCCCGACGGACGGGCGAGCGGCGGCTGGCCGAGCTGCTGGCCGGCCACCCGCTGCGCCGTGGTGCCCTGCACGCCGCACTGGCCGGGCAACGCCGGTACATCGACATTCGGGAGAACACCCGCTACCGCCGCAGCGAGCTGTACGGCTTCGGCCGCCAGGTGTACCGCGGGCTCGGCGCCGACCTGGCCGCGCGCGGCCTGCTGGAGAGGGCCGAGGACGTGGTGCACCTGACCGAGGAGGAGATCCTCGGCACCTACGACGGCACCGCCGTCACCGGCGACCTGCGGGGCCTGGCCGCCCTGCGTCAGGCCGAGTTCCACGCACGAGGAGCCGAACTCCCCATGGACTTCGTCACCATGGGACCCGTGCAGGACGCACTGCCCGACCTGAACCGGGACACGGCCGCCGCGGGCACCCTGCTCGGCCTGGGCTCCAGCGGCGGCGTCGTACGGGGCACCGCCCGCGTCGTCATCGACCCGCACGACGTCGGTGAGCCCTTCGACGACATGATCCTGATCGCCCGCGAAACCGACCCCGGCTGGCTGTTCCTCATGCTGTCCGCGCGCGGCATCGTGGTCGAGCGCGGCACGTTGCTGTCGCACACCGCCATCTCCGGGCGCAAGTTCGGCATCCCGACCATCGTGGCGCTTCCCCACGCCACCACCCGTATCCCCGACGGCGCCCGGGTGGAGATGGACGGCGCGGCCGGCACCGTGAAGATCCTCAAGGAGGACGAGGCATGACCGCCACCGACACCCCCCGCCCGGTGGCCCGCGAACCCCGCTCCACCGCCCGCCGCCTGCGTGCCTTCTTCGCCGAACGGGCCCCCGCCCGCGTCTACGTCCTCTACGCGGTCCTGTGGGTCCTCGCCCTCCAAGGCGTCCTGGCGCTGCTAGCACCCGAGCCGGACTGGAGTCTGGACGGCTCCCTCCTCGCCGAAATCGTCACCGTCTACCTGACGCTGCTGTTCATCCGGGTCGTCGACGAACAGAAGGACCTGGAGTACGACCGGGTGCACAACCCTGGCCGGCCGCTGCCACGCGGCGCGATCGACGTGCGGGAACTGCGGATCGCGATGGCGCTGATCGTCGTCGCGGAACTCGCGCTCACCGGCTGGCGCTCGCCGCTGCTGGCCGGCTGGCTGCTGCTGGTCCTCGGCTACATCTGCTTTCTGGTGCGGCTGGAGCGCTGGTCGGCGACGGTCCGGGACCGTATCTTCGTCAACCTGCTGGTGAGCTATCCGGTGCAGGCGATGCTCAGCGTGCACATCTGGCTGTCGTTCCGGGAGGCGACCGGCCGCGGTCCGGGATCGCACGCGGTCCTGGGGGCGGTGCTGTGCGCGTGTGTGTTCATGCACTTCGAATTCGCCCGCAAGACCGGCGCCCGGGTGGTGCCCGGCGCCACGCTGTACTCGAACGTCGTCGGGCTGCGCGGTTCGGTCGCACTGACCGTGGGCTGCGCGCTGGCCGGGACGGCCCTGGCACTCGGCGTGATCCGCCCCTGGGAGCTGCACGGGACGGCCACGCTGGCGGGCTGGCTGCCGCTGACCACACTGGGCTTCCTGTGGGGCGGCGCGGAGCGGTTCGCCTCCCTGCGCACGCCGACCTGGCCGCCCGGACCGGCGATGGGCTATGTGGCGTGGTTGTATCTCGGGGTGTTCGTCGCGGCGCTGGCCGTGGTGCGACCGGGGTTCGGGGCCTGACACCGGCAGGCGGGGCCGCGCCGGCCGCTGTCCGCCGCGAGATCCGCCCGACAGACCTGCCGGCGGGCCGCTTCCCTGGCAAGGTACTGGTGGAGACCACCTGAGGAAGGGGTGTGGAACGTGGAGGAGATCGTCGCCCTTTACGCCCAGGACGAGGTGCCCGGCCGGGTCGTCGCAGCCGTGCCCCGCAGCCGGATGAGGGCGGAGAACCTGCCGCACGCGGCGGTGAAAATCCTGGTCCGAGATGTCGAGAGGCGGGTGTACGTGCATCGTCGCACCGAGACCAAGGACGTCTTTCCCGGCCTGGACGATGCGTGGATCGGAGGAGTGATCACGGCGGGCGAGGCGCCGGACACCGCCGCCGTACGCGAACTCGCCGAGGAACTCGGCTTGCGGGACCAGGTGCTGCGCCCACTGGCCCAGCGTTGGTACACGGACGCACACACCAACTTTCTGGCGTACACCTACGAGACGGTCCACGACCCGGAGCGGCACGGGCCGATCGTCCATCAGCAGTCCGAGGTGGCCGACGGCTGGTGGCTGCCATGGGACCGGCTCATGGCTCAGACGGCGGAGCCGGGCTCGCGGTTCGCTCCGGACAGCAGCGAACTCCTGGCCCGCTACGCGACCGCGCCGCACCCACAGCCCTGACGTCAACTTTGGCTTTCCTCCCTCCTTCAGGCTGTTCAGGCGGCTGTGTGGGGCCGAACTGGCTCGGAGAGACCGGAGAGACCGGAGAGACGGGAGAGACGGGAGAGACGGGAGAGACGGGAGAGACCCCTGAGTCGGGTCCGGTCACCGCGGTCGGCGGGGGAGCAGGGTGGCCCGTAGCTCGTTCTCGGTGACCTGCTCGGCGGGGCGGTGCAGCGTCCAGCGGTGGGCCTCGCCGTCCATGGGCAGTACTTCGACGACGGTCTCCAGCGGCGCGTGGCCGCCCTCGCCGCAGACGAGTTGGCGGATCCTCACGGCGGTGTCGTCGTCCAGGCCGAGCAGCGCGCGTACGGCATCCTTCAGTTCGCGGACGTGCGGGCTCGGCCAGGCGATTCCTGGGCGCGGTTCCAGGTACATGGGGGTATTCCTTCTCCTCGGTTCCGGAACGGGGGGAGGGCGGCGCAGACGGCGCCGACGAGGTCGACGGTGCCGCCTGCGGCTCGCGCGGCGGGGGACAGGGGGCGGCGGCCAGGCCGAGCGAGGGGGCTTCGGCAGGCAGCCGGGCATGCGGCCGCCCGGCGGTCGTTCAGTGGGGTGGTGTGCGGGTGGTGGCCCAGTCGGGTGTCCCGACGGGCGGTCGGACAGCGCGGGGCTGTCTGGCCGCAACCACCTGCCAGAGGGCGAGGAGCAGCAGCGTGCCCGCTTCGGCCAGGAGGCTGAGGACGGCTTGTGGCTCGGGTTGCAGACCGTGCTCGGTGAATCCGAACACCCCTACGGTGCGTGAGGCGGCGAAGCCGCCGAGACCGCCGAGCGCCACGCCTGCCGCGGCGGCCCTCAGCAGCAGGGGCGGAGTGCCGATCACCAGCAGGGCGGCGAGGGCGAAGGAAGCACTCGCCTGGAGCAGGAACAGGGGGCCGATGACGTGGATGAAGCGGTACCCGTCGAGGTAGAGCTGGGCATGCAGGTATCCACTGGCGGCCAGGGCCGCGGCGGTCATCGTCCGCAGGGCGGGGATGCGCAGTCTTTTGGTGTTCATGCCAGCCTCTGCTCCTTGATGGCCAGTTCGCGGTCGCCCTGGCGGTAGCCGACGCTGCGGATGCCGAGCGCCTCTTTGAGCTGCCGGGCGGGGACGACCTGCGGGGTGGGGGCGGGCGCGCGGCCCGGTTTGGGCAGGGGGTAGGCGGTGGTGGTGGCGGAGTGGAAGGTGATGTTGCCCTCTGTCTTGGTGAACAACTGGTGGACGTGTCCATTGAGACAGGTGACGGAGGAGAAGCGGCGCAGCAGGGCGATGACCTTGAGGGCGTCGTCGGTGCTCCAGCCCCACTTCGGGTACATGGCGAACAGCGGGATGTGGCTGAAGACCACGATCGGGGTGTCCGACGACAGCCCGGCGACGTCCTTGCGGACGAAGTCGATCTGCTCGGTGCCGAGGTGGCCGAGTTTCTCCAGGCTCAGGGTGTTGACCAGGGCGATGAAGTGCACGCCGTGGGTGTCGAAGCTGTACCAGCCGTCGCCGAGCGTGCCCATGCCGAAGGTCCGCCGGTAGGCGCGGCCCGCATCGCCGATGGAATCGTGCTCGCCCGGCACGGTGAAGACGCGGTCCGTCCTCATTCCGGCCATCATCTGCTTGACCTGGTCGAACTGTCCGGCCGTGGACAAGTGGGTCAGATCGCCGCTGTGCATGACGAAGTCAGGACGGAATCCCAGCGAGTTGACCTGCTTGATCGCTGCGCCGAAGGAGCCGGCCACATCCATGTTCGCCGGGCCCTGGAACCCGATGTGGCTGTCGGAGACCTGTACGAACCGCAGTGCGCCGGTTTCCGCCGCGGCGGCCCCGACCCCGGCCCCGGCCCCGGCCCCGGCCGCGGGTGCGGCCCCGGCGTCGGTGGCGCGGGAGTCGGCGATGTGACTGATCACCTCTCCACCGGCCACGGTCAGCACCACTGCGCCGCCGAACCATCCTGCGTGCCGGAGGAGCTGACGTCGGGTCATGCCGTGTTCGGTTTCGGGCTGACCGGCGTCGTCGGCCAGTGCTCCGTCGTAGCTGTCGGAGTAGTCGCTCATCGGGTCACCTCCACGGTGGCGGTCATGAACGGATGGATGGTGCAGAGGTAGGCATAGGTGCCGGGCTTGGTGAACGTGTAGCTGTAGGTGGCGTGGGTGGCCAGGGCTGCCGAACGCAACGGGCCGCCCGATCCGGAACTGGTGACGGTGTGGGCGTCGGTGTCCTGATTGGTCCACGTCACCTTGGTGCCGACCTTGACCTTCAGCGTGGCCGGGGAGAACGCGAAGTTGTTGATCGCCACCGCGTTCCCGGCCACCGGCGCGGCCGGCGCGCCCGTGTTCGAGGGGCTCATGGGCATGTTCATACTGGGCATCGGTGAGGCGCCGGGAGCGGAGCCTTTGTCCGGCCCGGTGGCGCCGGGCATCCCTGCCGTCTGGTGTTGCCCCGTACCGGGTGTGATGGCGCCGGCTCCGCCGGCCGAGGGGTGCGACGACTGGCCGCATGAGCTGAGGAGCCCCGCCGTACCGGCGGTGGCTATGACGGCGACCGCCAGCCCGGCCGCGGCGCGGGATCGACGGCCTGGTGTGCGAAGGTGCAGGTGCATGGTGTCCGTTCCTCACTGATCAGGCTGGAGGCGGTGACTGCGCCGGCCCGGCGCACGTGACCGCAGGAATGTGTGGTGGATGCCGTGAGTCGGCTCTTGTCCGGCTCCACGGACGGCAGGGGTCCTACGGTTCGGCGGATATGCACTTTTTGTGAGACCTCTTGGTGCAGCCGTGGACCGGTCGGCCTCCCGGGCTCCGCCCACCCCTGGCCCTCGTGGTGTCGCAAAGTCGGGCATGGGCACATCACCCGCCACGCGCGCGGAGCGTCACCGCCACCATGCCGTGAGTTACAGGACAAAGCAGTACATATGCGCGATGATCTGCCTATGCACTGGAGTTCCCGAAAGCGTGGCCCAGGGACCGATCCGGATCGCTCCGCGCGCCGTGTCACTGATAAAGGGACGCTTTCGACCGCAGACGAGGAACTGCTGCGCACTCTCTACGCGGAGCACGCAGGAGCCCTGTTCCACTACGTGCTGCGACTGACCTCAGGAGATTGGCAATGGGCGGAGGATGTGGTGCAGGAGACGCTGCTGCGAGCGTGGCAGCATCCCGCCGCGTTCGACCCCGCACGCGGCCCGGCCCGTGCCTGGTTGTGCACGGTCGCCCGGCACCTGGTCATCGACGCCCACCGGGCTCGGCAGGCCAGACCGGCCGAGACCGGTGGGGAGGCCCTTCAGCGGGCCGACGAGCAGACGCCGGGCGAGGACCAGATCGAGCAGGCACTACAGAGCTGGGCGGTCGCCGACGCCGTCCGGTCGCTGTCCCCGGACCACCGCGCCGTCCTGCTGGAGACCTACTACCGGGGCCGGACCATGACGGAGGCCGCACAGGTGCTGGGCATCCCGCTCGGGACCGTGAAGTCGCGGACGTACTACGCCCTGCACGCCCTGCGGCTGGCACTCCAGGAACGGGGCATCGAGCCATGACCGTGGCGGGCAGGAGGTGGCGGCCATGAGCACGGAGCACGACAGCCTCCGGCTGGCGCTGGGGGGATACGTCCTGGGCACGCTGCCCGCGGCGGAAATGGAACGAGTGCGCGTCCACCTCGCGGAGTGCGCCGACTGCCGGGCCGAACACACCCGGTTGGCAGGGCTGCCCGCGCTGCTCGCGACGGTGACCGAAGCGGAAGCCGCAGGCCGGACGGTCCCACCGGCCGACGGGGAACTGGCCGACCGGCTGGTGGCACGGGCAGCCGAAAGCGCGCGGAGTTCCCTGCCCGATCGGTCCGCCGTGCCCGAGGTGTCGAAGGTGTCGGCAGGGGGCGTCCTGGAGAGGCTGCTCCAGCAGGCCGCGGCCCGGCGCCGTAGGACCTGGCGTCTGCAACTGGCCGGTGCGGCCGCCTCGCTGACGTTCATCGCGGCAGCGGCCGGCGGCACCTGGCTGGCGGCCGTCGGAACCGTGGGCAGCCAGGCGAAGCCGCCTGGGCCGACCGCCCCGATCGCCTGGCGCACCTTCTCCGGAAGCGATCCCACCACCGGCGTCTCCGCCTCGGTGAAGGTCTCGCCCTCGGCCTGGGGCAGCGCCCTACAGGTCTCCGCCAAGGGAGCACCCGCCGGGATCACCTGCCGGCTACAGGCGATCGGACCGGGCGGAGTCAGAACGGACGGCGCGACCTGGCGGGCCGGCGAGTACCCTCCCGGCACCACGATCCCAGGGGCGGTTGCCATCTCCCCGGGTGCCATCTCCCACTTCGAGATCATCGCTGACAACGGTCAGAAGCTGGTCACGATCCAGGCGTGAGGCGAGGCCAGGCTCGTCATGTCCTCCGGCGGCCGGACCCTCCGGTGACCTGACGACAGGTGCCGGGTGTGAGCGCACGTCGGTACATGCGGCCAAGAAGACGTCGCCGTCGAAGGGCCGGGCGGCCAGTGGCGCGGGGTCGGGTGGTCAGTGGCGGGGGTCGGGTGGTCAGTGGCGCGGGGCCGGATGGTCGGCGAGAAGCGAGCCGCCTCCAGACCGGTGGGGGAGGTAGGGGTACGAACGCGCACGGGACGTCCAGCCGGGGGTCATCGAGGGGGCTTGTGCTCGTGACATCGGCCGTGCCGGCACGCTCGTGACCGCCGTCGTCCCCGGGCGAACCAGCCGCGTCCGCAGCCGACTTGAGTGTCCGAGTACGCCGTCGGGGAGTGCACCCGGGCCCTGGCGGAGGCGAGCGGGCCCCGCCAGGCCACCGGCACGGACGTGACCCACAAAAAATCGAGCAAAAGGGGTGAACTGCTCGAACCGTTCGGCATGTGCCGCCCGTGGAACTGAATGAGCGCGCCCTTCAGGATCCGGCCCACTGACAGCCCCCGAAGTCGTCGGTGGCCTTCCCGTCCCGCTCCCCGCACCTCCACAGAAGAGCCAGAAGACCATGTTTGTGACCGATTCCCCCAGCCCGAGTTCGCTGCTCGGCCGGCCCCGCCGACACGAGGCGCTACTCACCCTGCCCGCGCAGGAGGCGCACGTCTCCGCCGCACGTCACTTCGCGGCCGATCTGCTGGAGACCTGGAGCGTGCCCGCAACCGAGCGGGACTCCGCCGTACTCATCGTCGACGAACTCGCCGCCAACGCAGCCCAGTACGGCCGCGAGCGCATGACCCTGCGGCTCGTCCTCGACGACGGCACTCTGCACATCGTGGTCACGGAATCCGGCATGGCGGTTCAGCGCCGACGCCCCGACATCGCCCCCGACGAACACGGCCGCGGCACCGGCATCGTCCAGTACCTCGCCCAGTCGACCGAGATCCACCAGACGTGCAGCGGTCGCGAAGTCCGCGCCTGCCTCAGGTGCTCGTCATGACCGGGCCGGGCGTGCCGCACGAACAGCGGCGCCTCGCCAGGGCCGGTACCGCGGCACAGCGACGGGCCACCGGGCGCGGCCGCGGTGCGGAGTCGTCCGACGGCCCTGCCGAGGGGGTCCTCGCGACCCACAGGCCGTGCCCCGTCGACGGCTGCCCGGGTCCGGCCCGGGTGTGCATGCGGCCCGCGGCACACCCACCGGCTCCTGATCACGGCGAGAGCGACCACGACACGGTGCTGTGCCGACGCTGCGGCGCCGGCCCCCGCGCACAGACGGAGGTGTGAGCATGAACGCCACCCCGAACAGCGGCGAGGGCATCGGCGCCCCGCCCCCGCACGAGGCGTACGAAAATGCGCCGGACCTGCGCCGCGAACTGCACCAAGTACTCGCTCTCGGAGCCGAACGCGACGGCCGCCAGGCCAGGCCCGTCACCGGCCCCCTGGTCGGCCCCCTGGTCGGCCCCCTGGCCGACGCGCGGGCCGCCGAACGCGCCTGGCTGCTGCGACGGGCCGCCCTCATGGACCGGATGGCCCTCGACGCCCCCGCCCCCGGCCCGGTCGCGGCCGCCGCAGAGACCGCCGAGCAACTCGTCCTGCACGACCGCCGCCATCCCGACCTGGTGGCCGGTCCGCACCACCCCGACGCGATCACACTCGCCCCCGGCCACCGCCACTACGTCCGCCAGGAGTACGCCGCCTGGACGGCCGCCGGGCGCCCCAGAAACTGAATCACCCCGATCCGACAACCCCGATCCGACAACCCCGATCCAAAGAGGAGAAGGACACATGACCCGCAAGGACATCGACACCCGGCACGCCCCCACGGCAGCCGGCCCATCCCACTCGCCCCGTGACGTGTTCGAAGGAGTGGTGTGACATGTTCCGCAACGCGCTGGAGCCCTGGCACCTGCTGATCCTGGTCGCGGTGGTGGTTTTGATCTTCGGCTCGAAGAAACTGCCCGACACGGCCCGAGCACTGGGCAGGTCCATGCGGATCCTCAAGAGCGAGACCCAGGCCATGAAGGACGACGGCGCCTCGAACGAGCCGCGCCCCGACCCTGAGCCCGCACCAGGACCGGAACCGGGAACCCGACCCGGACCCGGACCACGGACGATCTCGGGCGCTCCCGGAGACACCGCCACCGCCCGCGCCGAGCCCACCGCCCGCGCCGAGCCCACCGCCCGCGCCGAGCCCACCGCCCGCATCGCGCCCACGGACAGCTCGACCAACCACCGGGACTGAGTCCGGTCGTGGGAGCCCTGGTTCATCCCCGCACGAGACCGACGCAGGGCCGGTGGTCACCGGTCCGCCGCACGAGATGAGGACATGGCGTGTCCCAGTCGGCCCGCAACAAGGAGAAGGACCCCGAGGGGCGGATGTCCCTCGCGGAGCACCTACGTGAGCTGCGCAACCGGCTCGCCAAGGCCGTCCTCGCCATCCTGGCCGTGACGATCGCCGCGGCCTTCGCCTACAAGGGCCTGGTGAACGTCTTCACCAGGCCGGTGCTGGACTCGGTCGGCTGCCCGACGTCCTTCGCCCATCTGGCCGAGCAGACCGCGGACACCACCTGTGCGCGGATCACGATCAACGGTCTGCTCGCGCCCTTCACCCTGGCCCTGAAGGTGTCCCTGACGGCCGGTGTCGTGCTGGCCTCGCCGGTATGGCTGTACCAGCTGTGGGCGTTCGTCGCTCCCGGCCTGCACAAACACGAGCGGAAATACGCCTACGCGTTCGTCGGCGCGGGCGTCCCGCTGTTCTTCGGCGGCGCCTTCTTCGCCTACAAGGTGCTGCCCACGACCGCGAAGGTGCTGATCGACCTCACCCCGGACGGCGTCGACAACCTGCTGCCGCTGGACGATCTGCTCGACCTCGTCAGCCGCATGGTGGTCGTCTTCGGTCTCGCCTTCGAGATGCCGCTGCTGCTGGTGATGCTGAACCTCACCGGGGTGCTGTCCGGTCGCCGGATGCTCGGCTGGTGGCGTCGCATGATCATGGGGATCACGGTCTTCTCGGCTGTGGCGACGCCGAGCACGGACCCGCTGACCATGCTGGCGCTGGCCGCTCCGATCTGGGTGCTCTTCTTCGTCGCCGTTGTCTTTTCGCTGATCAATGACCGGCGCAAGGCACGAAGAGACGCAGCGGGACCCGGTGACGACGAGCCCTCCCGCCTCGCCCTCACACCTTGAGGTCATCGGCGCAGCGGATGCGATGCCCGCAGGCCGGACCGTCATCGACCTGCGCCTGGCTGGGTACGTTGGTTTCCTTCTTCCCTTCCGCTAGGTGGCCGGGACGACGAGGCGGTAGCCGACACCGCGTACGGTCTCGATCAGTGTCGGCATGCGCAGCTTGGTGCGTACGGACGCGACGTGCAGATCCAGGAGGCGTCGTCCGGTCTCCACTCCGCCGGCCGGCCAGACCTCGCTGATGATCTGCTCCCGGCGGATGACGACGCCCGGGTGCCGGGCGAGCAGAGTGAGCAGAGCGAACTCCTTGCGGGTGAGCTGGACGACCGAACCGCCCACGCTGACCTGCCGGGTGGGCACCTCGATGTGCACGGGGCCCAGGCGCAGGACAGCCTCACCGCTGTCCCTGTCCCCGCCCCTGCCGGGGTCCGGGGCTGAGTCCGGGGCCGAGTTCGGGCCCGGGTCCTGCGATTCCAGGACGCTGAGTACGTTGCCCGCGTGCCCATAGCCTGACCGGGACGACGGGGACTCGGGCGCCGCAGGGCTGAGCGCCGTCGACGGTCCTGGTGCTCGGTAGAGGTAGCCGATACCTCGGGCCGACACGATGGAGGCGCTGCCGACGGCGGTCGAGTCCAGTTTCCCCCGCAGGCGCGAGATGGTGAACTTGACTTTCTCGGTGTCCCGCCCGTTGGGGTCGTCCCAAGCTCTTGCGAGCAGTTTTCGAAAGGACTGGACGACTCCCGTGTTGCGCACGAGCAGATCGAGTACGCGGAACTCGGTGGGTGTCAGCTTCAGCGGCGCATCGGCCACGCGGGCCTCGAAGCTCTGGGAGTCGAGCCGTAGCAGGCCGTCGTCGTAGACGTCCTGCGCCCACTGCTCCGGAGACGTGCTGCGGTGCAGCACCCTCTCCATGCGGGCGAGCAGTTCCGCGAAGTCGTAGGGCTTGACGACGTAGTCGTCCGCCCCCAGGTTGAGTCCGTGCAGACGTGACCGGACGTCGGAGCGTGCTGTCACCACGATGACGGGAACGTCGCTGACGGCCCGAAGGCGGGTCAGGGCGTCGTAGCCGTCCATATCGGGGAGCCCGAGGTCCAGTAGCACCAAGTCGGGCCGTTGGGCATACGCCGTACGCAGGCCGCCGGATCCGGATGCCTCATGGATGACGTCGTACCGGTGCCGGGCCAGGGCCGCGATCATGGCCCGGGCGACGTGCGGGTCGTCTTCGACGAGGAGAACTCGTGCCCCGCGGACGACGGTCGTCGGCGCCGGCGCGATCGCCGGCGCCCCGTCGTCCGCCTCGCGCTCGTCCGCTTCCTCGGGCAGCAGGCGTACCTCGACCGAGGAGGCCGGCACGCCGCTTTTGAGCAGGAACGACATGGTCATGTCGTAGCATTCGGCACAGACTTGGCTTTCGACGCCCTTCACTCTCAGGCTGTGGCGCGCGGTCCGTTCGCACCGGCGACCGGCGATGACCGTCGAGCACCGGCGTGAAGCGGTGGCGTCCGCGGATTCCTTCTGCCGGTTGCGGGACCGCCGAGCGGCCGATCTGCAGACGTCCGAGCAGTACTGGCGTGGCCGACCGGTGTCCGAAGCGGGCGGCAGCGGCCCGCCGCACTCCCGGCACTCGCCGTCCGCCGTCCCCATGACGCCCCCTCCCGTCCGGTCGGAACGCGAGCATGTCACGAAACCCGCTATCGTGACGCGCCATTAGGTGCAATTGAGAGAGCGCCCCTTGGCCGGCGTCGGCGGTCCATGGTCTCCTGGATGTGAGGGCCTGACCGCCTCTCGACGATCAGGCCCCTGGTTTCATGACCGCTCGTGCTTGCCGGCGTCGACGATCATGTCACCAACCGCGATGAGTGCCCTTGCCCAGAGGGCAAGGGCCTCGTGCTGTTTCAGGGCCGCCACCGTGTCCACTGTGAGCAGCACGGCCCGCAATCCCAACCACCACGAGCCCACATCCCGCGGATGCCACCTCGTGGGCGTACCGGGACCGGCCGAGGGGGGTTCGTCGCCCTCCGCGTCCGTGCCCGGATCGTCCGGCTCTGAGGTTCGGCACACAGCCACCTCCTCTCGACAGCGACCGCGACCATCGCGAGCTGTCGCGACGCGCACGCGGTGGATCCACGAGTCGCCGCAGTATCGTGCGAGAGGAGCTGGAGGGTGCTTGGGCCCCGTCACCTGAAGCGGTTCGCTCACCGTCCCTCAGGAACCCGTCCACCGGCAAGGACACGCAATCAACGTAGCGTCAGCGCCAGTTGGCGGAAGCGGTGGTGCTCGGCGGTCTGAGCGCATCGGCTCCGAACCGCTGACCGTCGGCGGCGTCAGCATGGGCGGCATCATCACCCGCTACGCGCACCACCAGCCGGCGTCGCCCACCCCCTTGAAGAACCCTCCTTGAAGGGCCCTGTCCCTTCCACCGGGCACGGCGGGTGCGGTCGGCTTCGGGTTACTTGTTCGCCCGGATCTGGATGTCCCCGGACGAAACGGGCTCAAGGTCCGCGGTCGTGACGGTGACGGCGACTCTCCTGCCGTCGTCGCCCCGGGTGAACGCCAACGGGGGGTGACCGTCCTGAAGGTGGTTGTCGCCCCACTGCACGAGGGCGAGGAACACCGGCAGCAGGTCTTCGCCGGCGGCGGTGAGCCGGTACTCCTCCCGGGGGCGCGCGCCCGGCTCGTGGTAGGGCGTGCGTACGACGACGCGCGCCGACTCCAGTTGCCTGAGCGCGCGCGAGACCGCGGGCGCCGAGGCTCCGACGCGCGTCACGAAATCATCGAAGCGCGAGGTGCCGTAGAAGCACTCGCGCACGACGAGGAACACCGTCTTCGTGCTCAGCAGCTCAAGCGTCTTCGCCGCGGAGCAGCGGTCGCCGATGGACCACGCCGACCTGTCCCGCAACCGTGCCTCGAATTCCATCGCCGCCTCAACCGGGTCTCCTGGGTAATGCTTGCGTTAGCCAGTCTATCGTGATTGCATCTGAGTTACGAGAGCGTTAGTCAGGAGGCTGTCATGGGAGCAATCGCAGGCAAAACCGTCCTCGTCACGGGTGGTCGGCGCGGACTCGGCGCGGCGATCGTCGACGAGACACTGAAGCGGGGTGCGGTGAAGGTGTACTCGACCGCGCGGGCGGAGTTCGCCGACGAGCGCCCGGCCGTGCACACGCACCGGCTGGAGGTGCGGTCGCCGGAGTCCGTCGCCGAGCTGGCCGCCCTCGCCACGGACGTCGACGTCGTGATCAACAATGCCGGGATAGTGCTGCCCGCTCCGCTGCTGACCGGGAGCCTGGAGGCCGTCAGCGACACCTTCGACGTCAACGTGCTGGGACCGCTGCGGGTGGCACGCGCGTTCGCGCCGATCCTGGCCGCCAACGGCGGTGGCGCGCTGGTGAACATTCACTCGGTCCTGTCCTGGCTGGGCGGCAGCGGTGCGTACGGGGCGTCCAAGGCGGCGGTGTGGTCGATCACGAACTCGCTGCGCGTCGAGCTGGCCGCGCAGGGCACGCAGGTCGTCGGCGTGCACGTCGGTTTCATCGACACGGACATGACTTCCGGCATGGACGTGCCCAAGACGTCTCCGGCGGAGGTGGCCTCGCGCATCCTCGACGGACTGGAGTCCGGGGCGGCAGAGGTGCTCGCCGACGCCGTGACGGAGAACGTGAAGAAGGCGCTCTCCGGGCCGGTGGAGAAGCTGACCTTCGAGTTCGCCCGCTGATCGAAAGGAAGCATCGTCATGCCACTGTGGACGATCTACCACTCGGCGGACACCTTCACCGTCGGTGAGCGCCGAGAACTGGCGGAAGTGATCACGGACTACTACGCCGACGTGGTCGGACTGCCACGCTTCTACGTGGTGGTCATCTTCCGCGAGATCCCGACGGACGACTTCTACGTGGGCGGCCGACCCACTGGCAGCGCGGCGCGGGTGACCATCGACCACATCGCCCGCCGGGCTCCGGACAGTGCCACACGTCGGCGCATGACCACTCGGCTCTCCGGACTGCTGACCCCGCTGATGGACAAGCACCCGGAGGTCCACTGGGAATTCCACATCGACGAGACCAGCGAGGAACTCTGGATGATCAACGGGCTCGTGCCACCACCCGCCGGGTCGGACGCCGAGAAAGCCTGGGCAGCGGCGAACGCCGTGTCTCCCTACTGACAGGGAGGGCCGCTGGCGGGGTGGGCTGCTGGCGGGGAGCGCTGCTGGCGGGAAGCGCTGTGGATGGCGAAGTAGTCCACTCGCAGGCCCGAGCGTGGACGGTCGCGCCCACGTCAGCGCCTGGCCCGGCCGCACTGTCCTTCCTGCGTCTGGCGGTCGCTGCCGTGGCGCTGCTCGCCATCTCCCCCGTCACGGGCCTGCGCATACCGCGCAAGCGAGACCTTCCGCTGATCGCGGCGTGCGGACTGACCGGGATGACCGCCTACCAGGTGCTGCTGAACTGGGCAGAAGTGCATGTCGAGGCCGGCACTGCCAGCTTCCTGATCGCGACGCCCCCGTGTTCAGCGTGCTGCTCGCCAGTGCGTTCCGGTCCGAGCCCCTCACCCGCAACATCGTCGTGGGCAGCGTGATCGCCGTCGCGGGCACCGCTGTCGTCACCCTGGCCGACGGGTTCTCCGGCTTCAGCCTCGCTTCGCTGGTGGTGCCGGCCGCGGCGTTCGTCCAAGGCGTCTACCACTTCGCCAGCAAGCCGCTGCTGCGCCACTACAGCGGCCCGGAGGTCGCCACGTACGCGATGGCCGCCGGCACGGTCTTCGCGCTGCCGCTCCCGCCCGCGACCGTCGAAGCGGCCGCACCTACGGTACGGTCGCCGCAACCGCCGACGTCCTGCACCTCACCGCACCGGCCGTCTCACAGCAACTGGCCGTGCTGGAACGCGAGGTCGGCGTGCCCGTGGTGGAAAAGAGCGGACGCACCCTGCGTCTGACACCCGCCGGAGAACTCCTCGTGGCACACGCTGAAGTGATCCTCGGCGACCTCGCCTCCGCGGAGTCCGACCTCGCCGCCCTGAAAGGCGGACGCCACGGTCTGATCCGCGTGGCCGCCTTCGCCTCCGCCGCCCGCACCCTCCTCCCCACGGTGTATTAGCTGCTCGCCCGGCACGAGGACGAGCAGGCGCGCACGCTCACCGTCCAATTCGCCGAGCACGAGCCCGACCAGGCATTGGACGCTCTCCAAAAGCGCCGCACCGACGTGGCCCTGGTGCACAGCTACACCGTGTTGCCCCGCAACTTCCCCCAGAACAGCCAGCAGGACCTCCTCATGGAGGACCCGGTCCTGCTGTGCCTCCACCCGGGGCGTGCCCGGCGCCTCGGCCTCTCCGCCGGCCGGCCCGTAGACCTCACCCGGCTGGCGAACGTCCCGTGGCTCACCCCCCATCCCGGCCTCTCCTGCTACGAAATGATCCAACGCACCTGCGGCGCCGCAGGGTTCGTCCCCGAGATCCGGGCCCGCAGCAGCGACTTCTCCGTGCTGGTGTCCCTGGTGGCCGCGGACGCCGGTGTCGCCCTGGCCCCCCGTTTGGCAGTCAGTCCCCGAACACCACGGTGTCAGCCTGCACCCCCTCGTCACCCCGGTGACCCGCACCATCTACACCGTCATCCGCAGCGGCACCGCCCGCAGACCGGACGTACACCTCTTCCACACGCTCCTCGAACAAGCGGCGACCCAGCACGAAGCGCTCCACGGCGCAGGCCACGAAGGCAATGGCACCACCTGACCGATGAAGATCGCCGACGGTGATTCGGTCCTGTGACGTTCATGCCCCGGACACCCGCGGCGGACGGCGCGGACGCCGTCCGGTGCGATCGTGAGCCCTGGACCGCCGAGCGCGCTCGACCGCACACGGGCGCCCGATCCATGCCCGATCCATGCCTGATCCATGACTGAGCCATTCCTGATTCAGGCATGACCCAGGTCGGTCCGGCACCGGCTCCGAAAAGCTTGAGAAACGGCGAGGAACCGATGAACCCGAGCGCAGTCGACCGTACCGAACAGACCACCGCCGAGAAGGCCGCCGCCGAACAGACCGCCGCCGAACCGACCATGGCCGAGCAGACCGCCGCCGAGCAGACCGCCGTAGTGCAGGAAGCCGATGCCGATGCCGAAGCCGAAGCCGATGCTGAAGCCGATGCCGGGATCAAGCCGCTGCTCGACACCCCTCAGACGGCTACGGCGGCGGTCGCGATGTGGACCTTCGTCGTCGGCCCGATGCTCTGCCTGATCGTCGTGGTGCCGCTGGCCTGGGGACGGGGTCTGTCCGCGCTGGACCTCGCCATGGCCGTGGTCGCCTACCTCGTGTCCGGCTTCGGCCTCGCGGTCGGCTACCACCGCCTCTTCACGCACCGCTCGTTCAAGGCACGGCGGGGCCTGCGGATCGCGCTGGCCGTCGCGGGTTCGCTGGCCGTCGAGGGCTCGCCGGTCCAGTGGGTGGCGAACCACCGGCGCCACCACGCCTTCGCCGACCGCGAGGGCGACCCGCACTCGCCCTGGCGCTACGGCACCGACACACGCGCGCTGCTCAAGGGACTCCTCCACGCGCACATCGGGTGGATGCTGAAGCGTGAACTGAGCAACCGTGCCAGGTTCGCGCCCGACATCGCCGCCGACCCCGATCTACGGCTCGTCGGTCGACTCTTCGGGCCACTGACCGCCGTCTCGCTCCTGGCCCCGGCGCTGGTGGGCGGGCTCGTCACCGGCACCTGGACCGGTGCGCTGACCGGGTTCCTCTGGGCCGGGGTGATCAGGATGGCGCTGCTGCACCATGTCACCTGGTCGGTGAACTCCATCTGCCACGTCGCCGGCAGGCGCCCCTTCGCCAGCCGGGACAAGGCCACCAACTTCTGGCCGCTCGCCCTGCTGTCCTTCGGTGAGAGCTGGCACAACTCACATCACGCCGATCCCACAGGCGCGCGCCACGGTGTGCTGCCGGGCCAGCTCGACCCGGCCGCCCGCCTCATCCGGGTGTTCGAGAGGCTCCGCTGGGTGCACGACGTGCGCTGGCCGAGCCCGGACCGTCTCAGCGCCCGGCTGCTGGCCGAACCGGGCGCCCCGCGCGAGTCGACGGGCTGACACCGCTCGGACGACGCCTCGCCGCGGTTTCCGGGGGCGCCAGGCGGGCGGATCGATGTGTCGGTCATCTCACGGATCCGGGCGATAAAGGGCGACGAACGGCGACGAAGGGCAATGCAGGGCAATGCAGGGCAATGCAGGGCGACGAAGGGTACTGGCCGAGACGACGGGTCTGCTGATGCGGCTGCTCGTCGGGCCTGACCAGCAAGCACCCCCTGAACCGGGGTGCCGGCCCTCTGCGGCGCGGAACGACGCGGAGCCCCGTGCGGGGTTGACGGCATCTGAGTGGCCGTCGGCCCCGCACGGGGCTCCGCGTGTGCTGCCGCGCCTGTGTTACTTGGTGGAAAGGCTGATCTTGGTCACCTGTCCCTTGGAGGCGGGGGCGGTCAGCTTCAGGGTGCCGGACTTGACGTTCTTGAGGGTCCAGGTCCTCGTCCCGCCCTTGTCGGTGTAGGACTCGGAGGCGGCCTTCACACCGTTGACCGTCAGCACCGCGGTGTGCTTGGCCCCGCTGTTGCCGGTGGCGTCGACCGTGATGGTCACGGTGCCGCCGCTGAACTTCTTGATCGACGCGGAGGTGCTCTTGCCGACCTGGGAGGTGCTGGTGACGTGCTGTACGTCCCGCGGTGCGGCCGAAGCGACGGCGGTGGTGGCGGTCACCGCGCCGACGGCGACGACGGCGACAGCAGCGGTCCTGAGAGCGATAGCGCGCATGTTGTTCTTACCTCTTTTTTCGATGGTCTCAGACGGACGAACCAGAGGGAACCCAGCCGCAGAACGGGTCCAACTTGGAAGCAGGAAACCGGTGCAGGCATCCAAGGAAGCCGAGAGAAATTGATTCCGAGGTTTGCTCGCTGGCACTGGCAGGAAGGCATCCTCGAATTTCGCGAACTCTCCCTTTCCATGATTCCGCTGGGAACCCCTTGGCCAGCTGAGGTCCCTCGGTTCGACAAGGAAGACGTTAGGAGGGCTTTTTGGGGGTCGACTGGGGGAAGTCCATGAACTGCCTGTGCGTCGCCTGAATCAATTCTCATCGTCCTCCCGGAACCGGCATGGGGGCGGATTTCGTCGGCTGCCAGGATGTCGGCTCCGACAGGGAACGTTCGGCCGGAGGAACCTTCAGCGTCGGGCCCGGTGGTGGACGACCGGCGGCGGACGACCGGCGGTGGTAAAGAGCGTGTCGTCGAACAGCGCACTGGACGTGGGCGTGTTCGGCGACGCGGGCCGCCCCTTGGAGTCCGCCACCATCAGCGGCAACGTGCTGATCGGCGGCGGAGGCTGGAACGGTGTCCGGCACGGGGTGCGGGTGCCGATCAGCTCGCCGCCCGCGGGGCGGGCCCCGGTGATGCTCCCCCGTAATTCGTCAAACGTATTGACAAACTGCTGCGGCGGTTCGTAACTTCACGTTCCGTCCATTGCACCGACCGTGGAGGTCCGGTCCATGCCGGGTGAACCGGTACCGACGACGGCGGGTCCCGCGGTACGGCGACGCCTTGGCCAAGGCACTCCACCACCCCTACGACGCGCACCTCCGTGTGGACTCGCCAGTGGCCTGATCCGCCTGGCCTGATCCACCTGAGCGGCACCGCTCCCACCGCCCTGCCCGAATTCACCACCGCAGCCGAGGACGGCACCTTGCTCGTGGACGTGGACGTGGACGTGGACGTGGACGTGGACGTGGACGTGGACGTGGACGTGGACGGGAACGTGGCCTGGCCGGACGGCGCACGGGAGACCCTCCGACTGCCTGCCCCCGACCCCTCGTACGACCCCTGGAAGAACCGGCACCGCGCATGACGGGCCGCCGGACCACCGACACCCGGGCGACTCAGGCCGCCGGACCGGATCGTCCGGCAGTCCCTCAGGCTCCTGGATGCGCCAACCCTACGAACGGCTGGACAAACCGATGACCGACGCAAGGACCACTGACCAAAACCGCCTCCTCGGACCGGACGGCGGCCTCCCGCAGGCCCTCCCGCCGTGGACGCACCGCGACCGACTGCGCATCACCCGAGTCAGGGCCGTCGTCACCGCCCCCGAGGGCACACCGCTGATCGTGGTCCGGGTCGACACCAGCGAGGACGGCCTGTACGGGCTCGGCTGCGCCACCTTCACCCAGCGTTACGCCGCGGTCGCCGCCGCCGTGGACGAACACGTCGGCCCGCTCGCCGTCGGCCGTCACCCCGCCGACATCGAGGACATCACCCGGCTCGTCCACTACTCCTCGTACTGGCGCAACGGGCCGGTACTCAACAACGCGCTGTCCGGACTCGACCAGGCGCTGTGGGACATCGCGGGCAAGCGTGCCGGGCTGCCCGTGCACGAACTGCTCGGCGGCCGGGTACGGGCCGCGGTCGAGGTCTACACGCACGCCGCCGGCGCCGGAATCGGCGAAACCCTCGACCGCGCCGAGGAGTTGATCGACGCGGGCTACCGCAACGTACGCCTGCAGACCGGCCAGCCGGGACTCGGCACCTACGGCGCCCCAAGCACCCGAGGCGGCTACCCGCGTTCCCCGCACCCCGACGGCTGGGACCCCGAACGGTATCTGCGTTCCACCCCGGCCCTGTTCGCCGCCGCCCGGGAACGGCTCGGCGAGGGCGTCAACCTCATGCACGACGTACACAGCCGTCTCACGCCCAAACAGGCCGTGGTACTGGCCAGGGCCCTTGAGCCGTACGGACTCTCCTTCCTGGAGGACGTCGTCGCGCCCGAGCACTACGACCGCCTGCCCGAGGTCCGCGCCGCGTCCCCGGTGCCCATCGCGGTCGGCGAGCAGCTCGGCTCGGTGACGGACGCGGCACGGCTCGTGCGGGACGGCGGAGTCGACCTGCTCCGTCTGCACACGTCCGCGGTGGGCGGGCTGACCCCCACCCGGAAACTGGTCGCGCTGTGCGAACTCCTCGGTGTGCGCACGGCCTTCCACTCCCCGGGCGACATCTCACCGGTCGGCGTCGCCGCCAATCTGGCGGTGGACATCTCGACACCGGCCTTCGGCTTCCAGGAGTCGCACGAGTACAACGAGGCGACGCACGAGGTCTTTCCCGGCACACCGGTGGTGGACCACGGGTATGTGCGTCCCTCCGAGGAGCCGGGGTGGGGCGTCGACCTGGACGAGAAGGCCGCCGAGCGCTTCGCGCCCGTGAAGTTCCTGCACGACCGTTGGGCGGCGCAGGTCCGGCGGCCGGACGGGGCGTTGGAGGCGCCCTGAGCCGGCTGGTGCCGGGACGGCGGACGCGCTTCGTGTATGGTGACCGCCGCCACGGGAAGATCTGACTTGGCGGAGTGAAGGGGGTGTTGTCGATGGCTGCGGTCCTCATGCCCAGCACGCACATCTGCGTGCGACCAGCCGTCCTCTGCACCCTGCTCACCGCTTGACACGCTGTATCGGCGCATCGGTGGGCACCTCTCTCAGGAGTCCGTCGTGCCCAGCCACGAAGAATTCGCCGTCCTTTTCGGCACCGCCGGGAAGAAGTCGAAGCAAATCCCGATTGCCCCCTCCGGTGGGCGAAAAAGCGGCACAGTAGCCGACGCCTTCCGCACACTCGTGCGGCCCGGTCGGTGAAGCGCATGGTTGAGGAGACAGAGGCGGAAGTCCGTTCCGCCGCCGAGGTTTCAACCGTGCGGTCCCTGAGGCGACTGCGGCCGTACGTGCGGCCGTACCGCTGGAGACTGCGGACGGCAACGGCGTTGGCCGCGCTGGCCGCACTCCTGGCGCTGGTGATGCCCCAGGTACTGAAGTGGACCGTCGACGGGCCGGTGGCGCAGCGGAAGCCCGCCGAGGTGGTCCTCGGCGGGCTGGCGCTCCTGCTCCTGGGAGTCGCCGAGGCGTTGATCTTCGGTGTCCGGCGGTGGGCGATGGCCGGGCCTCTCGCCGCCATCGAAGCGGGGCTGCGCGCCGACTTCCACCGGCACGTGCAGCGGCTGCCGATCGCTGTTCACGACGGCTGGTCCAGCGGGCAACTGCTGTCGCGGGGGACATCGGATCCGCAGGTCATCCGCATGGTCATCGCCGGGCCGCTGACGTTCCTGCCGGTGCACGTGTCCACGCTCGTCATCGGCGCGGTGATCCTGGTCTCCCAGCAGTGGCTGCTCGCCGTCATCCTGCTGTCACCTGTTCCCCTGCTCGTCCTCCTGTCCTATCGGTTCGAGTCCCGGTACGCGCGTGCGACCCGTCGGGCGCGGGATCTGTCGGGCGACCTGACGACGGCGGTCCTGGAGTCTGTGACGGGTATCCGCGTGATCAAGGGCTTCCGTCGGAGCGACCACCGGATCGCCCGGTTCCGTGACCAGGTCAGGTGGGCGCGCGAGGCCGAACTGCACAAGGCACGGCTTCTTGGCGGCATCGCGGTGCCCATCACCGTACTGCCGGGACTCGCCATGGCCGGCGCGCTGCTGACGGGCACGGTCCAGGCGGCACACGGGCATCTGTCGAACGGGACGCTGCTGGCGTTCATGGGAACGGTGGCCGCGCTACGCCCGGCGATCGAGCAGACGGGGGGACTGCTGGCCGTATGCCATGACGGGGCAGCAGCTGTGAACAGGTACTTCGAGGTGCTCGACCAACCGCGCGGTGCCCGTCCACGGCTGGAGCCCGGCACTCCGGACACGGCGGTGGGCGAAGACGGCCCCGGCGCGAACCGGGGCACGGGCGGCGCGAACCGGGACACGGGCGGAGCGGCCCTCGCCTGCCCTGACGCTTTCCGCTCCCAGCGGCCGGCGGAGCTGGTGTTCACCGGAGTCGGCTTCCGCCACCCGAACGCGCCCGCCGACGATCCGCCGGCACTGCACGACATCAGTCTGCGTGTCGCGCCCGGTGAAACACTGGCCGTGGTCGGGGCCACCGGAAGCGGCAAGACCACACTCGCTTCTCTGGCGGTACGGCTGTACGACCCCACCGTCGGCCGCATCACACTCGATGGCGTCGACATGTCGGCCATCTCCCGTGCCGAAGTGAGGTCCATGGTGGCCGTCGCTTTCGACGAACCAGTCCTGTTTTCCGGCACCATCTCGGACAACGTCCTCATGGGTGCGGAAGCCGACCCAGGTGAGCTTGACCGGGCTCTGCGGGCCACCTGCGCCGACCAGTTCGTGGACCGACTTGCCGAAGGCCGGCGGACCCGTGTCGGTGAGGGCGGGATGTCGCTCTCCGGCGGTCAGCGGCAGCGGATCGCGCTGGCGCGGGTCATGGTGCGCCGTCCTCGGGTCGCCGTCCTGGACGATCCGCTGTCGGCCTTGGACCTGCGCACCGAGGCTCAGGTCCAAGACGCGCTACGGGCGGTGCTGGCCTCGACGACGGCGGTGGTGATCGCCCATCGGCCGTCGACCGTGCTGATGGCCGACCGGGTCGCGGTGCTGGCCGGCGGCCGGGTGGTCGCCGTGGGTACGCACGAGGAACTGCGGCACACCAGCTCGGCATATCGGGCCTTGATGACACCGATCGGGATGACGGTCGACCCGGGGGAGGGGCTCTGATGCGCCGGTCGGCACGCACGTCGACATCCCGGGCGGCGAGGCCACGGCCCGACGGCTCCCTCGCTGATGACGGCAGTCCGGACGGGCCCACGACAGCCGCCGACCCGGCCGCCGCGAGCGGCGAGCCCGACGACCTGCTTGAGGCGACGCCACCGAGCGGGGCGGCCCGGCGCCTGCTCCGCTCGGTACTGGGATCGGACGTCCGGCGCCTCTGGTCGGCCGTGGTGATCGTCCTGCTCCAGCAGGCGACCGCGCTGGCCGGGCCGGTGTTCGTCGCCATCGCCATCAACCGGGCGATCCCGGCGCTGCGCGCCGACGACGCGAAACCCCTCGTCGCCGTCGCCGTGGGCGCCGCGTGCTGTGTCACAGCTGCCGGCCTGTTGCAGAACACGTTCATCCGGTTGTCCGCCGGAGTCGGGCAGCACGTGATCACCGAACTCCGTACGCGGGTGTTCACCCACCTACAGGCGCAGAGCGTGGCGTTCCACGACGAGCACGCCTCGGGCACGCTGGCCTCCCGGGCGTCAAGTGACGTCGAGGCCGTCCGCGAGCTCTTCGGCAGCGGGATCGACCAGATCATCACCGCAGCGGTGTCCCTGGTCTACATCTCCTCGGTCCTGCTGGTGCTCGACTGGCAGCTCGGCGCCGCTGCGCTGGTCGCGATGGCACCGATCTACTGGACCATGCGTTCCTTCCGCGGACGCTCGCTCCAGGTGTACCGGCGACGCTCGACGGCGGCCGGCGCGGCGGCCGGCGACATGAGCGAGACCTTCGCCGGCATCCGCACCGTCCAGGCATTCGGCCGCGAAGACATCAACGACCGCCGGTTCGCACGGCTCAACCGACGACACCGGAAGGAGAACCGACAGGCCGAACTGGAAATGGCACGTTACGTGACCGCCTCGCGCCTCGTCGCCAACATCGCTGTGGCGGGGCTGGCGCTGTGGGGCGGACATCGTGTGGCCGCCGGCACACTGGAGTTGGGCACCTACGCCGGCGTCGTGCTGTACCTGCGGGACCTGTACGACAAGCCACTCAGACTCGGCGGCGTCCTCGATGCCTACCAGGCAGCGGCGGCATCACTGGGCAAGATCGCGGTGCTGCTGGCCATCCGGCCGACCGTCGTCGAACCTGCCCGTCCCGTCTCCCTCCCCGCGCTCCGCGGACACTCCGTCGGACGCCGAGTGCGCTACGAGGACGTCTCCTTCGCCTACCACCGCGGGCATGAGGTGCTGCGCAGCCTCGAACTCGACATCCCGGCGGGCCAGACGGTCGCGCTGATCGGACCCTCGGGCGGCGGAAAGTCCACGCTGGCCAAGCTGCTCGCGCGGTTCCACGATCCAACCGGCGGCCGTGTCCTTCTGGACGGGGTCGACCTGCGATCCCTCGCGACGACCGAGCTGCGCCACGGCGTGGTCATGGTCCCCCAGGAAGGCTTCCTCTTTTCCGGCACCGTTGCCGAGAACATCGCTCTGGCGCGTCCCGACGCGACGCCGGACGAGGTACGACATGCCGCCGAGGCGACCGGGGCCCATCGGTTCATCTCCGCCCTCCGGGACGGCTATCAAACCGAGGTCGGTGACCGCGGTGGCCGCTTCTCCTCGGGCGAGCGGCAGCTGATCGCCTTGGCCCGTGTCTTCCTGGTGAACCCCTCTGTCATCGTGCTGGACGAGGCCACCGCGGCGATCGACATTCCGAGCGAGCGCGCGGTGCAGGACGCGATGCGCACGGTCTTCCGGGGGCGGACGGCGCTCGTCATCGCTCACCGGCTGTCGACGATCCAAGTCGCCGACCGCGTACTGGTGCTGGCCGACGGCCGCGTCATCGAGGACGGCACCCCGGCCACGTGCCTGGCGGCCACCTCATCCGCCTGGTTCAGATGGGATGGTGATACGCGCTGAGGATGCCGCCGAGCCGTCGGTGTCGGCGTATTCCGAGGTGGGTGATCTGCTCCGGATCAGCGATCGGCATCGGCGACGGCGCTGTCCGTGCCGTGGAAGCGGCCTTGTCCGCACACGGCGTCGAACTCGGCGTTGAGCCGCCGTGACGCCCGGACCTCAGCTGCCGCATCCAGCCCGCCTGTTGGCCGCCCGGGTCCATCAGATGATGAACAAGCTGTCCGCGGCCCGCCGATCCGGCGGATCGCCTCCAGGGGATACGGGGTCTGCCGCGGCGACCAGGGCGACCAGGACCGCGGCGAGCGCGGCGACGGCCGTGGCCGAGACGCGGAGCAGGGCCGCGGCGACCACGGCGCCACCGAGCATCGCGGCGATGGAGCCGGCCCGGCGGCGGGCCTTCGCCCCTTGCCCTCCGCCGAGGGCGCTGTCGGCGGTCAGCGCGGTGAGGGTCAAGGTCAGCACGGACGTGTTGAGGTCGGGTACGCCGAAGTGGCGGACGGTGCTGTTCTGGAGACCGGCGGCCAGAGTGAGGAGCGCGATGGACACGTGGGCGAAGAGAGCGGCGGCGGGTGCGCTTTGGTGGTCCGGTCCTGCCCCGTCGGGCGTCAGCGGACTGCTGCCGCTGACCAGCGCGACAAGGGCGAGCAGCACTGCCTCCACGGCGAGGGTCACGACCAGCCAGCGGCGCGGCCGGCGGGACAGGCGCGCGGCGACACGACCGCCGGCGAGTGATCCGAGGACGAACCCGCCGACGGCGATGGCGGGGACGGACACGGACGGATCAGTGCCCGGCCGCAGGCCGGCGCCGAGGAAGACGATGTTGCCGGTCATGTAGGCCACGAAGACATGTCCGAGGCTGAAGTAGCTGAAGGTGTCGATGAGGCCGGTCACCGCGGTCAGTACGAGCAGGGCGGCCACCGTCGGGCGGCGGCCGAGGGGTGAGGGGACGGCCATGGCGGCTCTCGTTTCGAAGGTCGGCAGCAGGAACGCTCAGCCAGAAACCGGCGTGCGAACGGAGGTCGGCCTGCACCACCACCGGCCCGTCGAGCGCTGCTTCGAGCATCCGGACCCTTCCTCATCGTGTCCAACGATCACAATTGATGGCACCCAGCGAATTCAGCGATGGATACTCCTGCTGTGGAGATACGTGACCTGGAGTACTTCCTGTCCTGCTGCGAGACCGGGAGTTTCACCGCCGCGGCCCGCAGGATGCACATCGTGCAGTCCGCGATGTCCAGCGCGATCGGCCGCCTGGAGCGGGACCTGGGTGCCGTGCTGTTCGACCGCTCGGTCACCCCCATCGCCGTGACCGGACAAGGGGCCGCCCTGCGTGCCGCGGCCCAACGGGTGCTGGACGCCGCACGGTCCGCGCGGGACGAGGTCGACGCCGTCTCCGACCGGGTGCGCGGCACGGTCGTGCTCGGCAGCACGCTCAGCACCGGCCCGCTCGACCTCGCGGTGGTGCTCACCGCGATGCGGTCGCGTCACCCGGAGGTCGTCGTCCAACTGCGCCAGTCCTCGGCGGGATCCGCGGGCAACCTACGGGCGGTCCTGGACGGTTCGCTGGACATCGCGCTGACGGCCAGTGGCGAGCGGCCGCCCGACGGGATCTTGCTGCGGCCCCTGACCGACGAGCCGCTCGCGTTCGTCTGCCCGTCGGACCATCCGCTGGCCGGGCGAGCCCGGATCACGCCGCTGGACCTGTCGGCCGTGCCGATCCTGCGCTTCCCGCCGGGCTGGGGAATGCGGGACACCGTGGACCGGGTGCTCGGCCCGGCGGACTCCGCGACCGAGATCGCCGACTACTCGCTCATGGTCAGACTCGTTCGCACCGGATTCGGCGCGACCCTGATGCCCGCTTCGGCGGTGGCCGGCGATGGCGTGTGCGTGATCCCAGTCGACGCGCCGGAGCTGACGTGGCATTTGTCCGCAGCCCTCAGTGCCCGCCGCCGTCCCACCGCGGCCACAGAAGCCCTCCTCGAAGCGCTCACCGCCGCGGCGGACGACGCCTACGGTTCGTGCGACACCCGGACGACGGCGCAGTCCCCGTCTCGCGACTGACCGCGCGCTGATCGCCGCACGGACCGACCCATGGCGTCGGCGACGCGGGGGACGTCCTGACCGCCGCCGGTTCGTACCGCGTTCCGGCTCAGGTCCAATCCGCGCTCCGGCTGAGTCTGTCAGCCGCGGTGAGAAAGGCGCGTACGGCGGGTTTCGTCCGGCTGTCCCGCCACACCAGGTCGAGATCCAAGGCAGCGGTGACGTCGGTGAGTTCGAGCGCCGCCGTCGTGGGGCCGAGGCTGTCCGCCATCGAAGCGGGCACGAGCGTGAAACTCCTCTCGTCGCCGAGGACGATGCGCCGCAGCCCGGGAACGGGATCCTCCCGGAAACCGAATGTCCTGCCCGTCTCGGCGAGGGTCGCCATGAGTTTGTCGTAGTGGACGGGTGCCAGGTCCCGCGAGTAGAAGGAGAACGTCTGGCCGGCGAATTCGGCGAGGGCGACGGAGCCCCGCCGGGCGAACGGGTGTGCCACGTCGACGACGGCGACGAAGCTCTCCCGACGCAGGCGCTGACGCCGGTACTCCGGTCCGCCGGACAAGGTGTGGGAGACCACCACATCCAGTTCGCCGTTCCGCAGGGCGTCGTCGAGCGCCGACCCCCACCCCTCACGGGCGATGACTTCCAGGTCCGGGTGGGTTTCGGAGACCGCCTGGATGAGGCGTGGCATGGTGTCGTAGGCCGCCGAGAGGACGTACCCGACGCGTACGGTGCCCAGCTCACCGTGCTGGGCCCGGATGGTGCGGGCGATCAGGGCGTCGGTGTCTTCGAGGATGGCGCGGGCACCCTCGATGAAGACGCGCCCCGCTTCGGTCGGGCGGGTGGGCCGACGCTCGAAGAACGTGACGCCCATGCTCTGCTCCAGCTCGGCGATCTGGCGGCTCAATGGTGGCTGTGCCATGTGCAGGCGCAGCGCCGCCCGCTGGAAACCGCCTTCGTCGGCGACGGCGACGACATAGCGCATCAGTCGCAGGTCCAGCTGCATACCTTGAAGGTATCACGGCAGCACACGGCCGGTATGGGACGCGATATGCGGGGACGCGGACACTCCACTCATGACCGGGTTCATCCCCCGGCGGGCGTCATCGACCGCAGGTACCTCCGTACCTCGCAGCCGTTGGCGCGTAGTCCAGGTCGCGGCCGGAGCAAGAACTCCTCACCCACATACCTGGACGGTATGTCGACAGACCTTTTCGATCTTCGACAAAGCAGGCCGCGGCTTCGACCATGGACGTCGTGAGTTCTCCTCCGGCCTCCCCTGGTCTCTCCCGTAGACGTCGCCAACTGGTCCTGGCGATCTGCTGCCTGAGCCTGTTCATCGTCAGTCTCGACAACACCGTCCTACAGATCGCCCTGCCGACCCTGCAGAGGGACCTTCGAGCGCCGCTGTCGGGGCTGCAATGGACGATCGACGCCTACACCCTGGTGCTGGCCTCGCTGTACATCCTCGCCGGCTCCCTGGCCGACCGGATCGGGCGGCGCCGTGTGTTCATGACCGGTCTGGTCGTCTTCACCGCCGGTTCCGCACTCTGCTCCCTCGCCCCGACCCTGCACACGCTCGTCGCCTTCCGCATGTTGCAGGCGGTCGGCGGCTCCATGCTCACCCCGGTCGGCATGTCGCTCGTCACCCACGTCTTCCCCGACCGACATGAACGCGCCCACGCGATCGGGGTGTGGGGAGCGGTCGTCGGGCTGTCCATGGCGGTCGGACCACTGATCGGCGGCTTCCTCGTGGACAGCGCGGGCTGGCACTCGATCTTCTGGCTGAACCTGCCCGTCGGCCTGGCGGCTCTCGTCCTGACCCGCGTGTTCGTGCCGGAATCGCGCGCCTCCGTCGCCCGCCGCCCCGACCCCGTGGGCCAGATCCTGGTCATCGCCCTGCTCGGCACCCTCACCTACACGATCATCCAGGCCCCCGACCACGGCTGGGCCTCCGCCACGACCTTGACCCTGGCCGGTCTCACCCTGGCGCTCTGCGCCGCCCTGGCCGGCTACGAGTTGCGCCGTGACGAACCGCTGATCGAACTGCGGCTGTTCAAGTCAGTCCCCTTCACCGGCGCCGCGATCAACCTCCTGATCGGCTTCGGCACGCTGGGCGGCTTCCTGTTCCTCACCACTCTCTACCTGCAGAACGTCCGCCACCTCAGCGCCCTGCACGCCGGATCGTGGCTCCTGCCGATGGCCCTCATGACATTCCTCTGCGCCCCCGTGTCCGGCCGCTTCGTCGCCCGGTACGGAGCCCGTCCTCCGCTGCTCGTGGCAGGCTCCGGCATCACCGGCAGCGGCATCGTCTTCGCCGCTTTCGACGGACAGGCGCAGACCTGGTCCATGATCCTGGGCTGCGCCCTGTTCGGCCTCGGCTTCGGCTTCGTCAACGCCCCCACCACCAACACGGCCGTCGCCGGCCTGCCCGTGTCCCAAGCCGGGGTGGCCTCGTCGCTGGCCTCCACCTTCCGGCAGACCGGCACCGCTCTCGGTGTCGCCGTCATCGGCGCCGTCCTCGCCTCCGGGATCCGACCCGACGACTACCCCGGTTCCTACCCCGACGCCGCACACCCCGCCCTGTGGATCATCACCGGCTGCGGCCTGACCATTCTCCTCGTCGGACAACTCACCAACACCCGCCGCACTCCGCACCCCGCACACGACACCCGGTCCGTCAGCCGGAACCGGTGCGAGGGCCGTACCGCGGACGGCGCGGCCACAGCGCCGGTAGGGATCCGACGCGTGCCCTCCGACGAGCGGCGGAGATGACGGGCGGCGGAGATGACGGGCGGCGGAGATGACGAGCGGCAGAGATGAGGAGTGACCGCCCCCAGTGCCTCGGCAACGACGAACCGCACGTACCCGCGCCGCGTCTCACCGCCCTGCCGTACTGACCAGAGACGGCAACAGCCCCACCAGGACGAGCGCCACCGCTGAACGGTCGACGACGGAAAGATCGATGAACAGCAGGCAACCCCGCACAGCGACAGTGACACCGACGGACGTGAACCTCACCCGACAGGGCACGGGACTCGGCAGAGCGACGGTCATCCTGCTGGCCGTCGCGACCGGCCTGTCCGTGGCCGGCGTGTACTACGCCCAGCCACTGCTCGACGAGATCCGTATCGACCTGCACCTCCCGCCCGGCACGGCGGGGCTGATCGTGACGGTCACACAGCTCGGCTTCGCCGCCGGCCTGCTGCTCCTCGTACCCCTCGGCGACCTGGTCGAACGGCGGCGGCTGATCACCGTCATGTGCGTGCTGAGCGCGGCCGGGCTCGTCATGACCGGCCTGGCGACCGGCCCGACGCTGCTGTTCACCGCGTCACTCGTGGTGGGCACGTTCTCCACGGCTGCCCAACTGCTGGCCGCGTACGCCGCCACGTCGACGGCGGAAGGAGAACGCGGCCGCGTCGTCGGCACGATCATGAGCGGGTTGCTGATCGGCGTTCTGCTCGCCCGTACCGTCTCCGGCTACCTCGCCGTGTACGGCGGCTGGCGCATGGTCTACTGGGTCGCCGCCGCACTCATGCTGCTGCTCGCCTTCACCCTGCTCATCCGGCTGCCGAAGTCCCCGCCCACCGCCGACCTCCGCTACGCGGCGCTGCTGCGCTCGGTGTTCGCCCTGCTGCGCGAGGAGCCGCTGCTGCGCCTGCGGTCGCTGTACGGCGTGCTCGGCATGGCCGACTTCAGTGTGCTGTGGACATCCCTCGGCCTGATGCTCGCCGAGCCGCCGTACCGCTACTCACCGGCGCTGATCGGCCTGTTCGGCCTCGCCGGTGCCGCGGGCGCGGTCGCGGCCTCGCTCGCGGGACGCGTGGCCGACCGCGGCGGCGCGGGCCTCACCACCGGCGTATGCGGCCTGCTGATGACCGCCGCATGGCTGCCGATGAGCCTGGGACAGCACTCCCTGGCGCTGCTCATCGTGGGCATCGTGGTCTTCGACCTCGCCGCCCAAGCCCTGCACATCACCAACCAGAGCCAGATCTACACCCTTCGCCCCGAGGCGCGCTCCCGTCTCACCTCCGCCTACATGACCTGCTATTTCATCGGTGGCGTCGCTGGTTCAGGCATGTCCAGCATCGTCTACACGCGGGCCGGCTGGACGGGCGTCTCCGTACTCGGGGCCGTCCTCGGCGTCGCGACCCTCCTGGTCCGGCTCTGCACACCGCGCCGCGGGTGCCGTAGGTGATGCGACCGCTGGTGTCGGCGCCGACGCCCGTCAACTCACCGTTGATCACCCGCAGATGCGAGATCAGTCGACGCCGGGGTCGAGCCGCCCACGGCGGCCCCACCCGCGATATCGAGATGCCGGTGCTCGGAGGGACCGGTAACTTCACTGGGATGGCGCACGAGGAAGTGTTGCAGGACGGGGCTCATCGGCTGGTCGTACGGATCGGTGACACCGTCCGCAGGCCCGCCCAACCGTGGACGCCCACCATTCACGCGCTGCTGCGGCACCTGGAGGAGGTCGGCTTCCGCTACGCGCCCCGGCCGCTGGGACTCGACGACGAGGGCCGCGAGGTCCTCACCTACATCGACGGCCAGGCCGGGCCCCTGGCCTGGGAGAAAGTGGTGTCCGACGACGGACTGCGGACCTTCGCCCGGCTGTTGCGCGACTACCACGACGCGTGCGCGGACTTCTCGCCCCCGTCCGGGGCGACGTGGTCCGGGGGCGGTACCGGCCTCGGCGACGCGGACGTCGTCTGCCATGGAGACTTCGGCCCTTGGAATGTCGTTTGGCAGGGCGACCGGCCGGTGGGAATCATCGACTGGGACTTCGCTCGCCCTGCGCCGCGATTGCACGACGTGGCCTACGCGCTGGAATACGTCGCCCCGTTCCGCGACGACGACGAGTGCCTGCGATGGCTGCGCCACCCCGTGCCGCCGGACCGGCGCCGACGGTTGGAAGTCTTCTGCACCGCCTACGGGATCGACTCGACCGAGGGGATCGTCGACGCCGTCATCGCCGGACAGCGCGACACCGCCGACCTCGTGCGCCGCCTTGCCGAGCAAGGGCACGAGCCGCAAGCCACCTGGGCATCCGACGGACTGCTGACCCGACTCGGCAACCGCATCACGTGGAGCCTGACCCATCGGAACCTGTTCGAGTAGTGGCTCACCCGCACGAACCGCGCTTCCGGCCCGTGACCGCGTCCGACGAGCCACACCCACACGCACAACAGGGATTTCCACTGCTCCCCCTTCGGCGTGGCCAGGACGAGGACGGTCACCGTGGAACTCGGCCGGCAGGTCCGGCGCATCCGGCGGCGGGCGAACGGGTGTACCCGTGGATGGGAGGCAAGTCGCGGGGCGGGTGGCCGACTTGACGCCGTTGTCCATGGGGCGCGCAGGTCATCCGGTCGGGTTGGCGGTGAAGCGTTCTTCGGCGACCGTGCGGGCGGCGCGCATGAAACCGTCCCGGAGGGCTGCGAGGCTGCGCGGGTGCCAGGCGAGGACCAGCATGGTGCCGGGATCGTCGGCCATGGGGACGGCGACGACATCGGGGCCGAGCCTGTGCCTGATGCTCTCGCCGACCACCACGACGAGCTTGCCGAGCGCCACGAGGTCGACGATCTCGTGGAGGGCGGTGGACGGTGGGCTCGGCTGGTAGGCGGGGTCCTGTCGTAGCTCACCGGCACTCACCTCGGGGTATGCGGCATAGCGGTGCCCGGCGGGGACCAACGCGACCGAACGCTCCGGAATCAGCTCCTCGGTGCGCACCTCGCTGAGGTCGTCGGTGCCGCACAGCAGCCCGACGTCCGCCGTCCCGTCACGCAGGGCACCCGCCTGGTTGTCGGTGAAGACGATGTGGACGGGCAGGGCGTCGTCCTGCCGTTCGTAGACCTGTAGGACGTCGGCGAGCAGCCCGGCGGACGTTCCCGGCCGGGCGGCCACAATGAGACGGTCTCCGCGGGCCGCCTGGCGGGCGCGGCGCGGGGCTGCCGCTATCGCCTCCAAAATGGTCTGCGCGTCCGCGAGGAAGGACTCGCCGGCCGGCGTCAGCTCCACCCGCCTGCTGGTCCGGTGGAGCAGCGCTGTCCCGACGCGGCGTTCGAGGCGGGCGATCGCCCGGGAGAGGGGCGGCTGGCTGATGCCCAACCGCTCGGCCGCCTTCGCGAAGTGCAGTTCCTGCGCGACCGTGACGAAGTAGTGCAGCTCGCGGGTTTCCAACCGATCCATACCTTCAGGGTAACGAGCCTGTTCGAAACAGTCATGGCTCCCCGGTGCCTTGAGTGCTCAACTGGAACTCGCCGATCAGCGCGGTCAGGCATTTCAGGCATTGTCGGTGGACGGCGGTGCCGGGACGCTTCCCGGATCGAGCATTCATAAGACGCACTTCCGTATATGGAGAGGGCATGACTGAGGTTCCTACGGCGGCTGGCGGTATCGACTCCTCTCAGCTCGGTAATACTCTTGTTCATGAGCACGTTTTTGCCATCGGCGAGGAATACCGCCTCAACTACGACACGACGTGGGACGAGGAAGAAAAGGTCGCCCAGGCGGTGTCCGATCTCAACGGGCTGAAAGCTCTGGGCATCGACACGATCATGGATCCCACCGTTCTCGGCCTCGGCCGTTACATTCCGCGTATTCAGCGGGTTGCGGAGCAGACGGATCTCAACATCATCGTCGCCACCGGCCTGTACACCTTCAACGATCTTCCCCCGCAGTTCAGCTACCGCGGTCCGGGGGAGTTCGTGGACATGGCCGAACCGCTGACCGAATTGTTCATCAAAGACATCACGCAGGGTATCGGCGGAACCGGAGTGCGCGCTGCCTTCCTCAAATGCGCTATTGACACCCCTGGGATGACTCATGGGGTCGAGCGGACCATGCGCGCGGTGGCGCAGGCCAGTGTCGAAACAGGCGCGCCGATCACCGTCCATACGCACGCGGCGTCCCGGTCGGGGCTGGCGGCGCAGCGCCTCTTCATCGAGGAAGGCGTGAGTCCCGCCAAGGTGGTGATCGGGCACTCCGGAGACTCGACCGATATCGACTATCTCACCGAGTTGGCCGACAACGGCTCACTGCTGGGTATGGACCGATTTGGCGTCGATGCGTTCCTGCCGTTCGAGCAGCGCGTAGCGACCGTCGTGGAACTTGTCCGCCGGGGCTACGCCGAGAGCGTCGTCGTCTCGCACGACGCCTCCTGCTATATCGACTTCTTCGAGGCCGGTGAATTCGGGGAAAAGTGGAACTACCGGCACATCAGTGAGGATGTTCTGCCTGCCCTGCGCGCGGCCGGTGTTTCCGAGGACGACATAGAAACGATCCTCGTCAAGAACCCGAAGCGCTATTTCGAGAAATAGCCGCCGTGCGGCGAGCGACCGGCCGTCACCGAGTCCCTGCGGCCCACGCGGTCGCCCGGATCGGTGACATCGAGGTAATGCGGCCACGGCGCAGCCCACTGGGAGCAGTCGCCCCCCAGTTTCCGCGGATCAGGCCATGACGTGGAAGACACGAGGGCTACCCCGCGTGCGGCCGGGTCGCGGGGTGGGCCGTCGCGTCGGCGGTGAGGCGGCTCGGGCCGGCGGCACGGGTGATGGCGGATTCGACGGCGGCGATCCGGTCCGCCAGCAGGCCCAGGGCCGCGATCGCACGGGTGAGCTGGTCGTCCTCCGGGCCGCCGAGTGCCTGGGCGCGGACGTGGGCGTTCTTGACGTCGCCCCAGTGGGCGGCCTGCTCCGGGGTGAGCGTGCCGCGCAGCTCGGCCAGCTTCAGCAGATTGGCCTCGGCGCCGGTGGTGAGGGTCTGGGCCTCGGCCGCGTAGTGGTCGTCGATCAGCGCGGACAGTTCGGCGTCGTTCATGACCGGCTGGATGCGCTGGGCGATCTTGTTCATGTTGCGGTACGAGCCCTGGAGAAGGAAGGGCGGTTCGGTGCGCGCGGTCCCGGACCGGCCGGCGGAGGCGATGTACGCGGCGTTGACCGCCAGGATCGTCTCGCGGGCGGCGAGCAGGTGGCGCAGCACGGCCAGGATCCGCTCCAGCTCGGCGGGGACGTAGGGGTGCGTCAGCCCGTCGGCGCTGCCGGTCGGGTCGCCTTCGGCGAGTCGGACCAGCAGGTCGAGGTCGGCGCGGTCGCGGCCGGCGAGCGGCGCGAGCACCGGGTTCGCGGTGAGCGCGTTCTCGACGAAACTGAGCGCGAAGACATCCTCCTTGCCGGTCAGGACGTCGCCGAGGTTCCACACGTCGGCGCGGTTGGCGAGCATGTCGGGGACCCGGAAGCGCTCGCCGGACTCGGTGTACGGGTTGCCCGCCATGCAGACGGCGAAGCGCTTGCCGCGCAGGTCGTGGGTGTGCGGCCGGCCGTCCCGGACACCTTCGACGCGCCGGGTGGCGTCGCACAGCGGGATGAACTTCTGCAACAGCTCGGGCGAGGTGTGCTGGATGTCGTCGAGGTACAGCAGGGTGTTGTTGCCCGCCGCCAGCGCGAAGTTGATCTTCTCCACCTCCTGGCGGGCGGTGGCGTTCGGCGCCTCGGCCGGGTCGAGAGAGGTGACCGCGGATCCGAGGGCCGGACCGTCGACCCTGACCAGGAGCAGGCCGAGGCGGTCGGCGACGTACTCCATCAGCGTCGTCTTGCCGTAGCCGGGCGGGGAGACGAGCAGGAGCAGGCCGCCGGTGTCCGTGCGCTTCGAGGCGCCGGTGGTGCCGAGCTGCTTGGCGAGGCTGTCGCCGATCAGGGGGAGGTACACCTCGTCGATGAGCCTGCCGCGGACGAAGGCGGACATGGTCCGGGGCCGGTACTCGTCCAGGCGGAGCCGGGTGTGTTCGGCGGCGGCCAGTTCCGTGCGGCGGCGCTGGTGGGCGCGGTGTCCGGGGACGTCGTGCGTGCGGAACGCGTGGGTGCGGGCGAGGAACTCGTCGACGCGGAGGGACAGCGCGCGGTCGGTGATGCGGGGGTGGGCGCCCAGCAGTCCTTCGACCGTCCCGGTCAGCGGCGCGTGGGAGTCGTACCGGGTCAGGTCGGGGCAGAGCTCCGCAGCCACCGCCTCGGCCAGGTCGCCGGGCAGGACGTCGGTGCCGGTCGAGGCGGTGTACGAGGTGAGCCACGCCTCGACGAGCTGGCGCCGCGCGGCCAGGTCGCCGAGGGCGGCCAGATCGTCGTCGTACGCCGAAGTGCCCGCCGTACGGCGGAACTTGTCGAGCAACGTGCGGGTGCCGCCGCTGATCACGAAGCCGTCGGGGCCGGTCGTCAGCTCCTCGAAGAGGTACGCGGCGGCGTCTTCCGCGCCGATCGCCTCCGCCAGTTCCTGCTTCAGGTCGGCGATCGCGGGCGCCGGACCGAACATGTTCCGGGCGCGGGCCAGGGACACCGCACGCCGCGCCCAGACCTCGCGTTCGCCGGCCGTGGTGTCGTGCGCCCAGAACAGCTGGGCCGCGGCGCGGGCCGCGGGTTCGTGGCGCAGGGGGCCCGCGTCCTCGTGCAGACGCAGGAGGACGGTGAGGACCAGGACCGCGTCGTGGTCGTGGACACCGCGTTCGTACCCCTCGTCGTAGGCGGCCTCCGCCGCCTGCCGCACGAGAGCGGCCAGATCGGCGTCCGCGAGGGCTGCCGGGCCGTGTTCCGCCAGGAGCCGGGCGGCGAGGTACTCCGCGCGGTAGACCTCCGGCGACTCCGACGGCAGGGGCCGGTCCCCGTACGAGCGGGTCGCCGCGAAGTCGGGGTCCGTCACCGGTGAGCGGTAGTCGGTGCCGGTGAGGGCGAAGGCGAGGCCGTCGCCGTGCGGGACGAGGGTGAGGTCGAGGGGCTGGGTGTTGACGGCGAAACGGTGGGTGCCGAGGCGGAGGGTGCGGCCGTCGTCGGTGTACAGCTCGGCACGGTCACGCAGAGCCCTGAGGGCGTCCTGGCGGGCCGACTTCAGACGGCCGTCCAACTCCTCCGCCTTGCCCTGGTCGCCGAGTTCGCGCAGTTCACCGGCCAGGCGGCGGACCTTGGCGGGTATCGGGTCGGAGGCGAAGTAGGTGGCGACGGCGTCCGCGTCGGCGAGGCCCGCGGCGCGGCGGGTGACGGTCCGCAGGATCCGGGCCGCCGAGTCGGCGAGGCGTTCGGCGCGGCGGGCGCGGGCGTCGGCGAGGGTCTGCTTGCGTGCGGAGAACGCCTCGTGGACCTCGTCCCGCTGGTCGGCGAGCGCGCCGAGGAAGTCGTCGAACTCCGCGAACCGGGACTCCAGGTTCTCCAACTGCACCAGCGTCCGGGCGAGCTGCTCGTCGCACGCCTCGGGGCTGTCGGCGGCCGCGAGAGCTCCGGTGACCGACTGGCCCAGCAGGGCGAACTCGGCGGCGAACTCGGCCCGTCCTTCACCATCGAGGAGTGCGCGGCGGCGGCCGTCGAGCGTGGCGCGGGCACGGTTGACGTCGCCCAGGACCCCGGCGATCCGCTCCAGTACGGCCGTGCGGACGGTGGCGTCGCCGATGTCGAGGCCGGCGACGGTCTCGGTCACCGTGCGCAGTCCGTCGGCGAGTTCGTCGAGGCGGACGGTCAGGGGCGCCGCCTCGGCCACCGTGGTGATCGCCTCGGCGTCGGCGACGAGGTGCTCGATGTCGGCCCGGTGTCCGGCGAAGGCGTCCTCGCGGGCCAGCTGGGTGACGGCCCGCCGCCCGAAGGAGGCCAGGTCGGCCGCGGCCCCGGCCGCGAGTTCGTCGATGCGGCCGGTATCGACGTACCGCATGTCCTTCAGGGTGAGCAGATGGCCCTGGGCGCGGCGGAGTTCGGTCAGGCCGGCCACCCAGGCGGCGGCGCTTCGCGGGACCTCACCGCGCAGCCGCCGTACGACGGCGGCCATCCGCGCCGCGCCCTCGTCGAGCGCCTCGGCGGCCCGGCGGGTGAGGGCCTGGACGGTCTCGAACTCGGCCAGGACCTGTTCGGCGGTGCTCCGCAGCTGCGTGAGCGGCTCGCGCAGATCGCCGAGTTCGGGCTCGGCCAGCCAGTGGTGGGAGTCGGCGATGCGGACACAGGCCGCGGCGAGCGCCTCGTACACCTCGCTCGTCGGTGTCGTCCCGGTGACGGTGCGGGCGAGGGACAGGCAGTCGGAGATGCCGCGCACGAGGTCGGCGTTGCCGACGCGGGCCAGCGGGCCGGAACCGGCCGGCTGGGCGGCGGCGTGGGTGTCGGAGACGTACGGGGAGTTCCACCGCTGGACGGGGTGCACGCGCTGCGGCTCGTCGCCGTCGGCACGCAGCACGAGGAGGGCGCCGTCGTCGAACAGGGCCCAGCCGCGGCAGGACAGCGGGGTGGCGACCTCCTTGCGGATCACGTTGTAGGGCAGCAGCAGGCCGCGTCCCTCCCCGCGTGCGTGGAAGGCGATCAGCACGTCCTCGCCATTGGGCGAGCGGACCAGACGCTCGAACTCCAGACCGTCGGTGTCGACGCCGTCGAACGTCCGGTACGAGCCCGTGGCCAGGCAGTAGCCGCCCGGGAACACGATGCCCTGGTCCTCGGGCAGCCTTCGGCACGCCTGGCCGATGCCGTCCAGCCGGACCACCGACCTGGTGAGCGTGTGGAACACCAGGTAGCGGTCGGTGTCCTCGTTGTAGGGGCGGATCCGCAACAGGATCAGGGCACCCACGCGCGCGTACGCGATGTCCGCGTCGGCGAGGGACTGGAGCGGCTCGGCGACCGGCTCGGCATAGACGCCCGCACCGGTCCCGGTGTCGTTCTCGACCTTGACGGTGAGGGTGCCGCCGATGGTGTCCACGAACACCTCGCCCCCGATGGAGACGTGCGGATGGCGGCCGGGGACGTGGTCCTCGCGGGTCGTACGCGTCCAGTCGAAGTCGTGGGAGGGCGGGAAGACGTGGTCGCGGTCGCCGCGCGCGTCCAGGAAGGACACCTGGCCGTCGTCGCTCACCGCCCAGCGCAGGACGCGGATGTCCCCGGCCTTTTCCCCGGTCTGGAAGACGGCCAGCAGTCTGCCGTCGACCCGGCGGAGCCGGCGGAGGTGGGCCTGGCGGTAGTAGCGGTACAGGGCCGCGAACTCGCGGCGGAAGGCCGGGTCGTCCAGCAGGCCGGGCACGGCGTCGTCCGGGAGCCGGTTCAGGTCGCGGTCGTGCAGCGTGAAGACGTCGCCGACGGTCCTCCCGGGCTGCGGGCCGAGGAAGACGTTGTGGCCGAAGAACAGGACGTCGCCGATCGGGACGATGTCCCGGGGCACACACGTGTGTTCCGTGCGCAGCCGCCCGGTGCCGGCGAGTTCCAGTCGTGTGGTGCCGAACTCCTCGATCCTGCGGGCGTCGAGCGCCTCGGTGCGGCGGGCGAGTTCGGCGGCCTGCGCGGTGAGGCGGTCGCGCAGCACCTCGTACGTGCCGGTGTCCAGGCCGGTGGTCATGGAGCCCTCTCAGGAAGTCGGAGGAGAGATGTGGCCCGGAGCTGCCGTCCCCCCGTGCGGCAGCTCCGGACCACGGGTCGGTCAGCCCTCGGCGCTGCCGTTGAGGGCGGCGAGGGAGGTGTCGGCGAGGCCCAGCTCACCGGCCTTGTCCAGGAGCTGCTGGACGTGCCCCGCGTTCGCTCCGCCGTTCTTCATCAGCTTCGTCAGCAGCGCGGACACGGTCAGGTTCTGCACGTCCGCCGTGGAGATTGAGCCGAGGACGCGGCCGAGGTCGTCGGTGAAGCTCGACGAGCCGTCCAGCCAGGGCCGGGCGAGGGCCTGTGCCGTCTCGGAGTGCTGCACGAACCCGTCCACGCTCCTGCCGAGCGAGATGGCGGAGACCAGGCGGTCGAAGAAGACCGACTCGCCGCCGACGATGTTGATGTCGGCGTTCTCCAGGCCGGTGGCGAGGACGGTGGCCTGGGCCTCGGCGACCTGCTTGTGCACGTCGAGTCCGGCCAGCCGGATGTCCTTCTCCGCCTGCAACCGCAGCCGGTACTCCTCGTGACCGCGGGACGCCTCGTCGAGCGCGGCCATCGCCGCCGCCTTCTCGGTCAGGCCGGCCGCCTCCGCCTTCAGCTTCTCCCCGATGCCCTCGGCCTCGGCGAGCGCCTTCGCCCGAGCGCCCTCCGCCTCGGCCCGCAGCCGCGCCACGGCCGCCTCGGCCTCCGCACGGCCTGCCTTCTCGACGACCTCGGCCTCCTTGTCCCGGACCTGGACGGCGGCCAGGCCCTCCGCCGCGGCCTCGGCCCGGACGCCTTCCGCCAGGCGCAGCTTGGCCTGGGCGTCGAGGTCGGCCGACTTCAACCGCGCCTCGGCCAGGGTGAGTTCCTCGGCGGCGCGGTGCACGGCGGCCTGCTCGGCGGCCTCGGCGGCCTTGATGTCCTTGACGAACTTCTCCTGCGCCTCGGCCTCGGCGGTGATGACGACGGCCTGGCGGTCGCGTTCCGCCTGCTCCACGGCCCGCAGCTTCTTGATCGCCTCCTCCTGTTCGGCGACCGTGCGGTCCACGGCGACGCGCTCGCGGATGACCTCGGCGATCTCCCGCTTCTCCGCCTCGACCTCCTTGTCGGCGGCGATCCTCGTCAACTGCGTCTCCCGCTCCCGGGCGATGGCCTCCAGCACGCGGTCCTTCTCGATGCGTTCGTTCTCCACGGCGATGACCCGCTCACGGTTCTTCGCGGCGACGGCGACCTCGCGGGCCTGGTTCTCCCGCTGGACGCCGAGCTGTTCCTCGGTGCGCAGGAAGGCCCCCTGCGACCGCAGCCGCTCCTCCTCCACCACCCGCGCGGTCTCCGCCTCCTCGCGGGCGCGCACGGTCTCGATCTCCCGGCGCTGCTTGATCTCGGCGTCCGCCTGCCGTCGCTCCAGCTCCAGAATGGCCTCGCGGGCGTCGACGTTCTGCCGGGTGATCTCCTTCTCCTCGCTGCGCTGGGCCTCGTTGGTGCGCACGTGCTCCACGGCCGTCAGCTCGGTGATCTTGCGGATGCCCTGGGCGTCGAGGACGTTGGCCGGGTCCAGTTGGGTGATCGGCGTCTGCTCCAGGTAGTCGATCGCCGCGTCCTCCAGGTGGTAGCCGTTGAGGTCGACACCGATCAACTCGATGATGTTGTAGCGGAGTTCCTCCCGCTTGGTGTACAGGTCGGTGAAGTCCATCTGCTTGCCGACGGTCTTCAGCGCCTCGGAGAACTTCGCGTGGAACAGTTCCTGCAACGTCCTCTGGTCGCTGGCCCGCGCCGTACCGACCGCCTGGGCGACCTTGATGACGTCCCCGACGGACTTGTTGACCTTCACGAAGAACGAGATGCGGATGTCCGCCCGGATGTTGTCCCGGCAGATCAGCCCTTCTTTGCCGGCCCGGGTGATCTCGATCGTCTTCACCGAGATGTCCATCACCTCGGCCTTGTGCAGCACCGGCAGTACGACCTGCCCGGTGAAGGTCACGTCGACCTTCCGCAGCTTGGAGACGATCAGGGCCTTGCCCTGCTCCACCTTGCGGAAGAGCTGGGAGACGACGAGTGCGGCGAGCAGGCAGACGATGACGAGCACGCCGATGCCCACGGCGATGGTGTTCATGCAAAATCCTTCGAGTCTGCGGGAAGTCGGTGCCTCGGCGGGAGGCGGGGCCCGCTCGGCCACGGGAAGGCGCGCGGAGGTGCGGCCCCCGGTGCGTCAGCGAGGGCGTTCGGCCGGGCTCAACCGCGGGAGCGGGGACTGCCGGGGTCGTACAGGGTGCCGGCGGCCGCGGTCAGCCGGTGAGGGAACGGCCCGGCAAGAAGGGACGCGCACCGTCGCGGCCGGGCGGCGATCGGAATCCCGCCGCGGGACCGGGGCGGCGGTGGTGCGTCGGCGTCGAATCCACACGGGTCGATCCGGCCCGGCCGAACCGGCGCCCGGAAACCGAGAGCCACCACGAGGGCCGGGGTGAGGGCGACGGCGGGGAAGCGCACGGATACGTCGACGACCTGTCCCATGTCCTCGCCCCCCGATCCGGGTTCCCGGCTCCCCTGTCGCTGCCGCCCCCATCTTGAACGGGGAATGCCCCCTCACACACTGCCGTCGCCCGGCAGTCTTGACGTCCCCTGAATGCCGGTGAATGCCGGTCGCCGCACCTCGCCGCGGGTACCGGAGCGGGGCGCGGCAGGAGGCCCGGCTGTGAAATCCCTTGACGTCGGGCGGACCTTCCCTCAGGCCGGTCAAGGGTTCCTCCCGAGCCGGTGCGGGCCCCGGCCTGGAGCGCGCCTACGACCGCCCTCAGTCGCGCAAGGTGGCGCGCAGGCGCAGGCCGACGGTTGCGAGACCTCCGAAGGTGGTGACCTGGTAGCCGGGTTCCGGTCCGGGCGGCTCGCTCAAGCGGTGGCGGCGGGCGGTCTGCGCGGTCAGGAGTGTCAGCATCGCCATGGCCAGAGCCGCTCCCTCGCAGCCGTGCGGCCCGGTACCGAAGGCGAGGAAGACCCCGGGTCTCGACGGCGAGCCCGCATCGTCGAGCCAGCGTTCGGGCTGGAACCGGTCCGGCTCGGAGTGTTCCCGTGCGTCGCGGTGGGCGGTGTAGGGGCAGACGAGAACCGTGGACCCGGCGTCGATGGTGTAGTCGGCGAGTTCGGTCTGTCGCGTGGCGTGCCGGGTCAGCAGCCAGCTCGGGGGGTGCAGCCGGAGCACCTCGCGTACCAGTGCCTGGGTATATCGCAGGCTGTCGAGGTGGGCGCTGGTCGTCGCGGCCGGGTCCGCGGGCAGCAAGGCGGCTTCGGCCGCGACGCGGTCCGCTGCCCGGGGGTACCGGGCCAGGTGGAGCAGGATCCATCCGGCTGCCCGGGAAGGTGTCTCGAAGGTGGCTACGGTGATGCCGGGGAGGGTGTCGAGGACGACCTCTTCCGGCAGCAGGCCGTAGTGGGGGGAGGGCTGGAGCATCTGTCCCAGCATGTCGTCACCGAGCCGGCCCGATGAACGGCGCCGCCGCACGATGGGCCGCAGAGCGTCGGTGAAGGCGACTTGCTGCCGGGTGCGGAACCGCCGTGCCGGTGTGGGGATCCAGCGCGGCCATACCCAGCGCGAGGGACGTACGAGCACCTCCCGGGCCAGGAAGAGTCGTGAGGCGAGGGGCAGCAGGGTGGGCGTGTCCTCGGAGAAGAGGTAGCGCACGCCGATCGCTGCCAGGGCGTCCCGGACCGGGGGCAGGATCTCGACGTCCCGGCCCGTGGGCCACTGGTCGGCAAAGCGAGCGGTCCCGGGCGCGATCTCACCGATCCGGGCCGCAACCGCCTGCGGGCGCAGTCCACGCATGCGGGCGGCGTGAGCGTGCGCACGCTCCTCGGACGTCGGTGCTCCGCCCGGCCGCTTCAACGGCGGGAAGAGAGGCGAGGACGCCCGGAGGAAGTCCTGCGCGCGGCGCAGAACCGCCTCGCACGGCCCGGCCGCAGCGGCCACGTAGACACCCGGCTCCAACTGCCAGACGTCCCCGCACTCGTCGGCGCCACGGCGCGCCATGGCCAGCCGGTCGCGGCTCCAGGCCGCGAAGCTGCCTTCGGGCAACCGGGGCGGCTCATGCATTCGGCCCATGGGATCGTTCCTGACACTCGTGCCTGTCCAGGCCGATGTCGTCGGGTGGTCGGCTGCGAGTCCGGGAGCCGGCGGGCACCCGGGGGCACCCGCCGACAGTGCGGTCAGACTGTCTCGTCGCCGGTGTACGCATCCCATCCGGCCCCGTACGCACCGTAGTGGCGGGTGAAGGACAGCTTGCCGAGCAACTTGGCGATCATGATGCGCTCCTCTCGCCTGTCTTCGGCAACAAATGCCATACAACCCACCTTGCCACATATGGCACATATCTCATATGCGGGGCATTGGCCGTGGGCGTGGATGTCAGACGTGGTCCCCGTCCCCTGACCGGGCTCAGCGGGCCGCGCCCAGCCTTCTCTTGGGTGTGCGCCCGGTCGGCTCCGGCTCCCGCTCGCCCATGGCCCAGAGCGAACGCACATGCCCGAGGTGGCGGGCGATGCACTTCTCGGCACCCTTCGCGTCACCCGCGACCATCAGGTCGAGGAGTTCGATGTGCTCTTCGGCGGACGGGATCAGCTGGTCGCGCTCGTCCAGAGCGGTCAGTCCGTACAGGCGTGAGCGTTTGCGCAGGTCGCCGACGGTTTCGACGAGCCGGTCGTTTCCGGTGAGCGCGAGCAGGGAGAGATGGAACCGGCGGTCGGCCTCCAGATAGCCGATGAGGTCGTGCTCGCGTGCGGCGCGCACGATGTCCTCGGCCACCGGACGCAGCGCCTCCAGTTCCTCGCGGGCGGCGCTGCGGGTGACCCGGCCGATCATGGGGACCTCGATCAGGGTGCGGATCTCGGTGTACTGGTCGAGGTCGCGTTCGTTGACCTCGGTGACGCGGAAGCCCTTGTTGCGGACCGGCTCGACGAGGCCCTCGCGGGCAAGGTCGAGCATCGCCTCGCGCACCGGTGTCGCCGAGATGCCGAAGTCCTCGGCCAGACCGGGCGCCGAGTAGACCTCGCCCGGCCGCAGTTCGCCGGAGATCAGCGCGGCGCGCAAGGCGTGGGCCACCTGGTCGCGCAGCCGCTCCCTGGTGGTGATGAGGTTGCGCTGCTTGAGGTGGCCCATGGCGGTGGTGTTCCCTTCGTGCCCCGTGCCCTCGCGGCCGAGCGGATCACCAGAGTATAATGTCATGTTGTTCTGCGAGGGCCTGCGCGTGTACGGGCATCCGTGTGCAGGTGGCCACTGGTGGAGAACGCCAGAGCCTCAACTCCTTGTTCGCGTGGGCCGTGGCCGGTTGCCTCGGCTGCGCCGAAGGGCGGACGGAATCGGGGCCGGCCCGGTGGTCAGAGGAGGAAGCCTCCGGGGAAGGGGTCGTCCGGGTCGAGGAAGTACTGGGCGGTACCCGTGATCCAGGCGCGCCCGGTGATGCGGGGAACGACGGCGGGTGTCCCGCCGACCTCGGTCTGGGCCACGAGACGCCCGGTGAACTCGGTACCGATGAAGGACTCGTTGACGAAGTCGCGGTGCAGCGGCAGTGCGCCACGGGCGTGCAGTTGCGCCATCCGTGCCGAGGTGCCGGTGCCGCACGGTGAACGGTCGAACCAGCCCGGGGCGATGGCCATGGCGTGACGTGAACGGTGCGCGTCGGAGCCGGGGGCAGCGAGGTAGACATGCTTGACCCCGGCGATCTCGGGCTGCTCCGGGTGGACGGGGCGGTCCGGCGACGCGTTGATCGCGTCCATGATGGCCAGCCCGGCCGCGAGCAGGTCGTCCTTGCGGGACCGGTCGAACGGCAGCCCCAGCGCGTCCAGTTCGACAAAGGCGTAGAAGTTTCCGCCGAAGGCGAGGTCGTACGTCACCGTCCCGTACCCCGGCACGTCCGCCTTGCGGTCCAGGCCGACACAGTAGGCGGGGACGTTGGTGAGCGTGGCCGACTTCGCCGCGCCGTCCTCGACGTGAACGTCGACGGTGACGAGTCCGGCCGGGGTGTCGAGGCGGACGGTCGTGGTCTCGGCGACGGGGACCATGCCGGTCTCGACGAGGACGGTGGCCACACCGATCGTGCCGTGTCCGCACATCGGCAGCACACCGGAGACCTCGATGTACAGCACGCCGAAATCGGCGTCGGGGCGCGTCGGCGGCTGGAGGATCGCGCCGCTCATGGAGGCGTGACCGCGGGGCTCGTACATCAGGAGTGTGCGCAGGTGGTCCAGGTGCTCGATGAAGTGGAGCCTGCGCTCCGCCATCGTGGCGCCGGGGATCACCCCGACACCTCCGGTGATCACCCGGGTCGGCATGCCCTCGGTGTGCGAGTCGACGGCGTGGAAGACGTGACGGGTACGCAATGGAGGTCCCTTCCGGTAGGGCTGACGGGGTCAGCGGAGGCCGTCGGCGACGGCCTTCTCGGTCGCCGCGCGCACCGAGGACTCCGGCGCGGCGGGCAGCGGCATACGCGGAGGGCGCGTGGGGCCGCCGTGGCGGCCGACGAGGCCCATGGACAGCTTGATGGCCTGCACGAACTGGGTCCTGGAGTCCCAGCGCAGCAGCGAGTGCAGCGACTTGTACAGCGGGAGCGCCGTGTCGAGGCGGCCTGCGGTGGCGGCGTGGTACAGCTCGGCACAGGTGGCGGGGAAGACGTTCGCGTAGCCGGCGATCCAGCCGACCGCGCCGGCCAGGGACAGTTCGAGCAGGACGTCGTCCGCGCCGATCAGCACGTCGAGTTCGGGAGCGAGTTCGGCGATCTCGTAGGCCCTGCGGACGTCGCCGCTGAACTCCTTCACGGCCACGATGCTGCCGTCGCCGTGGAGTTGGGCGAGGAGCGCGGGAGTGAGATCGACCTTGGTGTCGATGAGGTTGTTGTAGCCCACGACGGGCAGCCCGGCCCGCGCGACATCCGCGTAGTGGGCCCGCACCGCCGGCTCGTCGGCGCGGTAGGCGTTCGGCGGGAGCAGCAGCACGCTCCCGCAGCCCTGCTCGGCGGCCTGTTCGGCCCAGCGGCGGGACTGCGCGCTGCCGTAGGCGGAGACGCCCGGCATCACGCGCGCGCCGTCCCCCGCGGCCTCGACGGCGGTGCGGACGACACGGGCACGCTCGTCGTCGGTGAGGGTCTGGTACTCGCCGAGGGAGCCGTTGGGCACCACTCCGTCGCAGCCGTTGTCGATGAGCCAACGGACGTGCTCGGCATAGGCGTCGTAGTCGACGGAGAGGTCCGCGCGCAGCGGCAGTGCGGTGGCGACCATGATGCCGCGCCATGGGCGGTCGGCGTTCCAGGTCGGGCTGGAGGTGGACGCGGTGCTGGCGGTCATGAAGGAACCCCTTCTATGATGTGTGACATTTTATTTAGCTGTGCGCGACACCCACCAACGATGCCGGGTCCGTCAGCCGGCGGACTGGTGGTGTGTGTGTCGGTCGGTGGCTCGTCCGGTTCGTTCGCCATTCGACGGGCTGGTGGTGTGTGTGTCGGTGGGTGGCTCGTCCGGTTCGTCATGCGACGGGCTGGTCGGGCCCGTTCGGACCGGCCGCGTCGGGCCGCCCGGACGAGTCGGTGGGCAGGGCGACCGTCTCGCCCGGTTCGAGCGAGCCGAGCACCCCCAGTGGTACGGGCACTGCGAGCGGCCGGCGCTCGGCGGACGCCGGTGCGGAATCGCCGCCCGCTCCCGCCACGAGGCAGGCCACGGCCGCCGCGCACACCCTGCCCTGGCACCAGCCCATGCCCGCGCGGGTGAGGAGTTTGACGGTACGGGCGTCACGGGCGCCGTAGTCGGCGAGGGCTTCACGGACGGCTCCGGCGCTCACCTCCTCACAGCGGCACACGTCCGTGGCGTCGTCGAGCCAGTCGGCCCAGCCCGGCCCCGGCGCGTGCACGGCCGCCATCGTGTCGGCGAAGGCCCGCAGCCGATCACGGCGGCGTCGCAACTCCCGCACGCGGCGGTCGCGGGCCAGGTCGGACCGGTCGCGCGCCCGAGCGGCCACCGCGATACCCGCGAGCTCACCCTCGGCGCGGGCGAGTTCCGCACCGCCGACCCCACCGGTCTCGCCCGCCGCCCACAGACCTCGCACCGAGGTCTCCTGCAACGCGTCCAACGCCAGGGCGTACGTTCCGTCCCGGGTACGCCGCGTCGCACATCCGAGGCTCGTGGCGAGTTCCACTTGCGGGACGAGACCGTGCCCCACCGCGAGCACGTCGCAGGCCATCCGGCGGCCCGTCCCCGGCAGGGGCCGCCAGTCGCGGTCGATGCGGGAGACGGTGACCGCCTCCACCCGGTCGGTGCCGTGGACCTGGGTCACCGCGCTGCGGGTGCGCAGGCGCACGCCGCGCCGCACCAGCGCCGCACCATGGACCACGGCCTCCTTCAGTTTGTGCGGGTTCGCGACGAGGACGCCGGGGCGGCGGACGTACCCCGTAAAGCCGGACGCCTCGACCACCGCGGGGACGCGCGCGCCGGCGGCGGAGAGCGAGGCGGCGACGGCGAGCAGCAGTGGGCCGCTGCCCGCCACGACGACGCGCCTGCCGGGCAGGACCAGCCCGGACTTCAGCATCGCCTGCGCACCGCCGGCACCCACGACGCCCGGCAGCGTCCAGCCGGGGAAGGGGAGGTGGCGTTCGTACGCACCCGTCGCGAGGAGGACCGTACGGGCCCGCACGCGGGCGGGGCGTTCGCCCGTGCCGTCCGCGCCCGTGACCGCGTGCACCGCCCATTCCGCTGCGCCCACCCGCGCCACGGTCCAGACATGGTGCCCGGCGAGGTGGACGACGTCGCTCGCCTCAAGGCGGCGGCGCAAGCGGTCGAAGACGGGCCAGTCATGGTGCAGTGCCTGGGGGCGCACCGCGCCGCGGGCCGGGGCGGGGTGGCGGTAGAACTGGCCGCCGAGTTGACCGGCGGCATCCAACAGGGCGACGGACAGGCCCCGTTCGGCTGCGGCGACGGCACCCGCCAGGCCCGCGCAGCCCGCGCCGATCACCGCGAGGTCGTACAGCGCGCCATACGTGTCATCGGTCGCCTCGTCAGACGGCGAGTTCGGCATGCCCGTGCCCTTCCTGGGTGGTGATCACGTCTCCTGGGCGGGCGGGGACCAGGCAGGCCCGCCTGTTGGGCAGGTCATTGACCGTGGCGAGACAGTCGTAGCACTGGCCGATGCCGCAGAAGACTCCGCGCGGACGGCCGTCGCGGCGTGTGGTGCGCCAGGCGAGGACGCCCGCCGACCAGAGAGCGGCGGCGATGGTCTGTCCCGGCAGCGCGGTGAGCGTGCGCCCGTCGAAGGTGATCTCGAAGGGCGTGCCGGGTGTCGCGCCGACCAGCTCGGCGGGGGTGCGGTCACGCGCCATGGAGCGGCTCCTTTTCAGGTGGGGGCGTGCGGGACGGGCGACCGGTCGACGCACCGCCGACGACGGACACGGCCGGCGTCCTGGTCGTCATCCCGCCACACCGAAGCGGTCCGGTCTGAACGGATCGATGTCCAGCGGGAGTTGGGCGCCGGACAGGACTCGGGCGATGATCAGCCCGGTTGCGGGGGCGAGGCCGATCCCCGCACCCTCGTGGCCGCAGGCGTGCAGCAGTCCGGGAACGCGGGGGTCCGGGCCGATCGCGGGCAGATGGTCGGGCAGGTACGGGCGGAAACCGGCGTACGTCCGCATCGCGCGGACCCCGGTGAGCACCGGGAACAGCCGGGTGGCCTGGGCCGCGAGGCGGCGCAGCGCCTCCACCGACAGGGTGCGGTCGAAGCCGACCCGCTCCCTGCTCGCACCGATCAGGACCGGCCCCGACGGGGTGCCCTCGACGACGGCGGAAGTCTGCAACCCCGCCGATCCGCTGGCGACATCGGCGACATAGTCGGCCGCGTACACCTTGTGCCGCACCACGCGCGGCAGCGGCTCGGTGACCAGGACGAAGCCGCGCCGGGGCAGCACCGGCAGGCCCGCGCCGGCGAGCCGGGCCAGTGCGCCGCCCCAGCTCCCGGCGGCGTTCACGACATACGGGGCGCGCACGTCACCGCGCGCCGTGCGTACGCCCCGTACCTCCCCGTTCGCACCTGTCAGGACGCCGGTCACCTCCTCGCCGAGCCGCAGGCGCACCCCGCCGGAGCCCTGCCCGCCTGCCGCGGCGCGCAGCAGATGCGCGGCGGCGCGTGCGGGCTGCACCTGGGCGTCCTGCGGGTAGCGGAAGCCGCCCGCCAGGTCCGGGGCGAGGTGCGGCTCCAGGTCACGGAGCCGGTCGCCCGTGACCTGCTCCGCCTGTACGCCCGCGCGCTCCTGCCGGGCGGCGAAGCCCCGCAGGGCTGCCATGGACGCCTCGTCGGAGGCGACGACCAGCCCGCCCTTGGCCTCGTACTCGATCAGGGGTGGCAGCAGGCCGGCCAGCTCACGCCACAACCGCACGGACAGCAGGGCCAGTTCGAGTTCGGGGCCGGGTTCCTTGTCGGAGACCAGCAGATTGCCCTCGCCGGCTCCCGTGGTGCCGCCCGCGACGGCGCCACGGTCGATCACGGTGACGCGGAGACCGGAGCGGGCCGCGTAGTAGGCGCAGGCCGCGCCGACCACACCCGCCCCGATGACGATGAGATCCGCCGAGCTTCTCGTGGGCACGACAAGTAATATTTCACATTGCACTTTTCTTGCCAAGAGGCTCGGCGACACCCGAACCGTCCGGCGGCATGCCTCCCGCAATCCGTTATGCCGAGGCTCTTGCAAGTCAGTGCAATTTCACATAATAACGTTACGCATCACATGGCGACATGTACTCAACAACTCAACATCTCAACCCTCGCCCCCTCACATGTCGCCATGGGCGGGGCAGTTGAGGCCCCGAGCCACCACTGCCCCTGGCACCCGCGTCACTTGCCCTCTCCCACACAGGAGCCAACGGTGTACAAGTCGAGAAACCCGCGCACGCTGCTGCGCGGATCCACGTACAGAAGCCTGCTCACCGCCGCGGCGGCGGTGACGCTCTGCGTGACGGCGTCCCCGTCCGGTTACGCGGCCGCCCCCGCGACCCCGTCGCCTGCGCCGGCACGCCCGGCATCGGTCGCCCGCCCGTCCGCCTCGCCGAACCCCTTCGACACGGTCGACCACCTGGCCGAGGCCCCGAACCGCGCCCGGAAGGTCCCGGCCCCCGGCGGCCTCGCCGAGGGCCGCGTCCCCGGGCCCCGTACGCCCTTACCGAAGGGCGAGGGCCACGCCGGCACGCCGCATGCCACCCTCGGCACGGCATCCGTGCCCTGCACGCTCGACGGCGTCACGGGTCTGTCCCCGGAGAGTTTCGCCGACTTCCTGGCCGACCCCGCCGTCACCGCCGACGGCTGTCTTCGCTCGATCCTGTGGACCTGGGACCAGCGACTCGTCCCCGTCATGTCGGACGAACACGTCCAGGCCGTCTCCCGCCGCATCACCCGGCTCGCCTCCTCCCACGACGGCCAGGACGGCACCCACCTGCTGGAGATGTTCACCTACCTGCACGCCGTGGCGTACCAGGACTTCTCGCACGACGAGATCGACATCACCGACGCGCCGACCGTGGACACCATGCGCGAGGCGGTCGACGCCTTCGGCTCGGCCGCCCACACCTTCGACGTCACCCGCTCCAACGCCGAGACCCTGCGCGAAGCCCTCGACGCGGCTTCCGCCCCCGGCCTGCGCCAGTACCAACTCCCCCTGATCAAACGGGTCCTGGCCACCATGGACGCCCAGCACCCCGCCACCGCCCAGGACACCTCCTGGGCCGGTGCCGCCCTCGCCGCGCTCACCGTGAACTACCTCGGCGTGTACCCCGGCAACAAGGACGCCGCCTTCCACGCCGCAGTGGCCGCCGACCCCTCGTACCGGACCGAGTTCCGTTCCTTCGCCGACCACACCCACCTCAAGGACGGGCCCAACGCCTGGGTCATACGCGACGCGCTCAGCGAGTACGGCCGCTTCGGCCAGATCGACGGGCTCCGCGACGAGACCGTCTCCGGTCTCGGCACCCTCCTGGACACCACGGCCCGCAACTTCGGGGACAGCAGCGCGCCGTGGGCGAAGGTCGCCACCTGGCTGGTGTGGTTCGACGCCTGCGCCCCGTACCACGTGTGCAAGGACGACATCGAGAAACGTCTCTTCCCGTCCACGTACACGTACGGCACCGACGACATGGACGGCATGCAGGTCCGCACCGCCCTCGACCGGGACACCGTCGACCAGCTCTACTACGCGAGCAAGCAGGTCAAGGCACAGTTCCACCGTGTCCTCGGTACGGAGGATCCCCTGGCGGGCGACACCAACGCCACCCTGCACATCGTCCTGTACGCCTCCCGCGCCGACTACGAGAACTTCCATCCGCTCCTCACCGGCATGGACACGAACAACGGCGGCATCTACATCGAGCGGGGAGTGACCTTCTACACCTACCAGCGTCGCGTGCCGCAGGACTCCAGCCTGACCCTGGAGGAACTGTTCCGCCACGAGTACACGCACTACCTCAACGGCCGCTGGGCGGTGCCCGGCTCCTTCGGCGAGGGCCCCTGGTACGAGGGCGACCGGACCACCGCGATGGACGAGGGCACCGCAGAGTTCTTCGACGGCGCCACCCGCGACGACGGCATCCGGGTCCGCAAGTCCCTGGTCCAGGGCATCATCAACGACACGGCCGGCGGCGGACCGCGCATGACCGTGAACCAGCTCCTGCACGCCACCTACGACGGCGACGGCTTCCGTTTCTACGACTACGCGGGCACCTTCTTCGAGTTCCTGTGGGCCGAACACCCCTCCCTGCTGAAGGAGATGTACCGCGACCTGCGGTCCGACGACCCGGCGGCCTTCGACGCCTGGCGCGACCGACTCGGCAGGGACACGGGGTTGCAGAGCGCGTACGACCGCTTCCTCGACGAACAGATCTCCCACGTCGACGACCTGTACGTGCCCGACACCACCTATACGCCCCTGGACCAACTCCGCGACACCTCGCCCGACCAGATCCGCTCCTCCTTCACCGCGACGACCGAATCCGTCCCCGACTGCCGGGCCGGCGGCTCCGCGGAGCGTCCCCGGTTCGTGTGCACCGGCCGGATCACCGCGAACCTGACCGATGCCGGCGACACGGACGCGGTCTTCAAGGACATGTCCGAGACGGTCGACTACTTCCTCCTCGACCGTGCCGCGGGCGGCGACAACAACCTGACCGACATGAACTGCTCCTTCGACGACGTGGACATCTGGTCCAACCGGATCGCCGGCACGTCGGACTACACGTGTGAGGGTCCCATCCGACGCTGACACACCACACGACGCCCGCGCGCGACACCACCCACCCGGTGACGCGCGCGGGCCCTTCCCCACGGTGTCGCTCGCACGGCACCCCGGAAGTCAAGTTTGCTGCCGACCGGCGGAGGAGGCCCCTGATCCCCCGGCGCCGGGTGCTTGACGCGATGGCAGCGAGCCGTGCGGGGCCGATCAGCTCTCTTCGGTCGTGGCGATCCGGCCGGCGTACCGCTGCGTCCCAGTGGTGTCGGTGTCGACGGTGACGACCACGTCGTCGTGCTGGAGAACGGCTGGTACTTGTCGGGGAAGACCTGGAAACTCACGGCCTTGCCCTTCGCGCCGCCGGTCAGGGTCATCGTGGCGGTGACCGTCCCCGACGTGCGGTCCTCCGAGATCGTCGCGTGCGGATGGAAGCTCAGCGGGCGCGGCTTCATGTGGTCGGCGGCGATCGACACCGGCTGCTCGGCGAGCGGGTCCGGGAAGGCGGCGCAACGGTGCGTCACGCCTCGCGGACCGCCCGCCGCACCAGGCCGACGGCGGCCTGCCCGCCGGACAGCGGACTTGATACTCTCAGCGGGCCAGTCGAGCCACATCCGAGGCCAGGGAATCCGGTGCGAACCCGGAACTGACGCGCAGCGGTGAGGGGGACGGGCGGGGCACGACGCCACTGGGAGACCGGGAAGGCGCCCCGACCGGACGAACCCGAGTCCGAAGACCTGCTGGCACCTCCGCGCCCCGGCGCGGAGGACGTCCGTAGGCCAGGCTCCGCGAACGAGCCCCGACCCCCAAGGCTGCCCGTGTTCCTCCGCGCCCCCGCGCTCCTGCTCGCCTCCGCCCTGCTGCTCACCGCGTGCGGCTCGTCCACTGACGGGAAGTCGCAGCAGACGTCCGCCGCCGGCTACCCGCGCACCATCGACAACTGTGGCCACAAGGTCACCCTGAAGTCCCCGCCGAAGCGCGCCGTCTCCCTGAACCAGGGCACCACGGAGATCCTTCTCTCCCTCGGCCTCGGCGACCGCATGGCGGGCACGGCGACCTGGACCGACCCGGTGATGAAGGGCCTGGAGCACGCCAACGCCTCCGTGCCACGCCTGGCCGAGGACAATCCCTCCTTCGAGAAGGTCCTGGACGCCGAACCCGACCTCGTGACCGCCTCGTTCGTCTCCACCCTCGGCAAGGGCGGGGTCGCCACCCGCGAGCAGTTCGAGAAACTGGGCGTACCGACGTACGTCTCACCGTCCGACTGCGCCGAGGGCAAGGACAACGACAGCGGCGGCGACGGATCGCGCGGCAGGCCGCTCACCCTGGACGCCGTGTACGGCGAGATACGCGACCTGGCCCGCGCGTTCGGCGTCGACGCGCGGGGCGAGACGCTCATTGCCGCACTGAAGAAGCGGGTGAGCACGGCAACCGCCGGATCGCACGGCTCGGACGTCTCGCTCATGTACTGGTTCGCCAATTCCCAGTCACCGTACCTGGCCGGCTGCTGCGGAGCACCGGGTGCCATCACCCGTGCGGTCGGCGCCGAGAACGCCTTTGCCGACACCCACGACGAGTGGCCCCAGATCAACTGGGAGACCGTCGCCGACCGCGACCCCGACGTGATCGTCCTGGGCGACCTGACCCGCAAGCAGCAGACCGCCGAGACGGCGCAGGCCAAGATCCGTTTCCTGGAGACCGATCCCGCCACCCGCAATCTGACCGCCGTGAAGAAGAAGCGGTACGTCATGCTGAGCGGGCAGGCGATGAACCCGTCCATCCGCACGGTCGAGGGGATCGAGCAGGTCGCAGCCGCACTGCGTGACTTCGGGCTCGTCAAGTGACCGTCCGCACGCTCCTGTTGACCGGTGGCGGCCTTGCCGCGCTGCTCGCGTCGATCGCCTGGGCCGTGACCATCGGACCGGCCGACATCTCCACCGGCGACGTGTGGGCCGCCGTCGCGGCCCATCTCGGCCTCGGCGAGAGCACGTTGACACCGCTGCGGGACGGCATCGTGTGGAACCTGCGGATGCCGCGCACACTGCTCGCCGCCGTGAGCGGGGCCGGACTCGCCGTGTGCGGTGCGGTGCTGCAGTCGTTGCTGCGCAATCCGCTGGCCGACCCTTTCGTGCTCGGGGTCTCCTCCGGCGCGTCCACCGGAGCGGTCGCCGTGGTCGTGCTGGGCGTGGGCGGGGGAGCGGTGTCCCTGTCGGCGGGCGCCTTCCTCGGGGCGCTGCTCTCCTTCGCCCTGGTGCTGCTCCTCAGCCACACCCTCGGCGGCAGCACCGACCGGGTCGTGCTGTCGGGCGTGGCGGCCATGCAACTGTTCTCCGCGCTGACCTCGTTCACCGTCCTGACCTCGGCGGACGCCGAGACCACCAGGGGCGTACTGTTCTGGCTGCTCGGCTCGCTCACCGGCGCCGAGTGGGGACAGGTGTTGCTCTGCACCGGCGTCCTCGCCGTCGTCCTGGCCGTCTGCCTCGGATACGCGAACACGCTGGACGCCTTCGCCTTCGGTGACGAGGCCGCCGCGGGACTCGGGGTCGGCGTCGCCCGGACCCGCCTGGTGCTCCTCTCCGCGACCGCGCTGCTCACCGCCGTCCTGGTCAGCTGCGCCGGCGCGATCGGCTTCGTCGGCCTGGTCCTGCCGCACGCCACCCGCGCCCTCACCGGCTCCGGGCACGGCCGCCTGCTGCCGGTGACGGCACTGACCGGAGCCGTGTTCCTGGTGTGGGTGGACACCCTGGCCCGTACCGCCCTCGACCCCCAGGAGGTCCCGGTGGGCGTGGTGACGTCCCTCATCGGCGTGCCGGCGTTCGTGGCCGTGCTCTACCGCGGACGGAGAAGGACGTGAGCAGCCTGCGCGCGGACCGCGTCGTACGGCGCCTCGGTGACAAGGTCGTCGTCGAAGGCGTCACCCTCACCCTGCGCCCCGGCGAGACCGTCGGCCTGCTCGGCCCCAACGGCTCGGGAAAGTCGACGCTGCTGAGGCTGCTGGCCGGGGTTCTCACCCCCACCGCCGGGGTGGTGACCCTGGACGGACAGCTGCTCAGCGACGTCGGCCGCCGCGCCACCGCCCGCCGCATCGCCACCGTCGAGCAGCACACCGACACCCGGACCGAGCTGACCGTCCGGGACGTCGTCGCCCTGGGCCGCATCCCGCACCGCCGCGCCTGGACACCCGCCACGGCGGCCGACACGGAGGCCGTCACCGAGGCCCTGGCGCGCACCGGCATGACCGACCGGGCCGGCCAGTCGTGGTACACCCTCTCCGGCGGCGAACGCCAGCGCACCCAGGTCGCCCGCGCGCTCGCCCAGGAGCCCCGCGAACTCCTCCTCGACGAACCCACCAACCACCTGGACATCCAGCACCAGCTCGACCTGCTGGACCTCGTCGTGAGCCTGCCGGTCACCACCGTGATCGCCCTGCACGACCTCAACCTCGCCGCGATGTACTGCGACCGCCTGCTCGTCCTGCGCGACGGCCGCGCGGTCACGGAGGGCACCCCGGCCGAGGTCCTGACCCCCGCCCTCATCGAGCAGGTCTACGGCGTCCGCGCCGAGGTCACCCACGACCCCGGCCACCCCGTGATCCGCTTCCTGCGCCCGGCCGCCCGGGACGAACCCGCTCAGCCCGTGTAATGGAAGCGGACCCGGCTGCCGAGCCAGACGGTGCGGGTGGTTTCCAGGAGGCGGCCGTCGGAGAGGTGGGAGACCGTCCAGACGACGAAGAGGGGGGCGTCGAGGGTGGCGTGGAGGAGTTCGGCCTCGTGGGAGGTGGCGGCACCGACCTCCAGGTAGTTGTTGGACGTGGTGGGGGTGAGGTCGTAGACCTCCTGGAGGGTGCGGGAGACGGAGCCGTCTATGAGGGTGCGCCGGGACAGGCGGGGGACGAGGGCCCGGACGACCCAGGAGTCGGTGATGCCGATGGCCCGCTGGTCGACGACGTGGAGTCGCTTGAGGTGGACCCGTTTGGCGGCCGTCTCCTCGGGGGTGAGGAGTCTGCTCAGCTCATACGGTTCGGGCACGGCGGGCTCGTCGCGCAGATGGATCGACCGCGCGTCCTGGCCGGCCGCGGTGAAGCGGTCCCGCCACGGGGTGCTCAGTCCGAAATCGTGCTGGACCGGTCCGGGGCGGTCCGCGACGAAGGTGCCCGAGCCCTGGCGGCGCTCGACATAGCCGTCGGCGGCCAGTCCGCCGAGTGCCTGACGGATGGTGATCCGGCTCACCCCGTAGATCTCGGACAGATCGCGCTCGGTGGGGAGTTGACAGCCCGCCGGGAGTTCCTGGTCGATCTGCCGGCGCAGATCGCGATGCACCTGCGCCCACGCCGGCATCGGCGATCGCCGGTCGACGGGGCGCGCGAAGGTGCGTACGGGATGGGTCGTCGGGGTATGCGGGGTGGACAACGGCGACAACTCTCCATCTGAACGCTGCGGGCCGGCGGCACACAGCCCACAATTGGTTTTAATGTTATCACCTCTCTGACGTCCGCACCCGCACCCCGGACCGCCCGTCACCGGCGGCAGGCAGCGGGCCTGCTCAGATGTCCAGCTTGATGTGGCTCGCGTCCATGTTCACCGCCCCTCCCCGGAACGGCGGCCGTCCCCATCGGCGGGCCGCGCCGTCCGCGAACCAGGTGCCCGCGACAGCGGCGGCCAGGTCCCGCACCAGCGGGCCGGCCGGCCCGTCCGTGGTCGCCGGCCCGGACAGGTCGATCTGCTGGACACGCTGGCCCGTCGAGCGCAGGGCCTGGGCGAGGCGGTCGAAGCGGGGCCGGCCCAGCAGGCCGATGAGCTGGAGCGTCAGGTGCTCCTGCGGGCCGATGAAGTAGTCGACGTGGCCGCTCTCCTCCAGCGGCACGTTGCGTGCCGCGAGCCCGCACGCCTCGATCAGCTTCAGCACCCAGAAGTCGGCCCCGCTGCGCAGCTCGGGCAGAGCCAGGACCGATATCGCGGCCGGGGCGTCCGCGGGCAGCGCGTCGAGCTGGGCCGTGACGAGATCCCGTACTCCGTCCAGGACACCGGCGAGGGCGGACCCGACCGGCGCGGTGTCGACACCGCAGACGGCGGCCACGCCCTGCGCGAGCATCACATGCCCGGCGCACGGCACGGTCTCGGCCAGCTCCAGCGTCGGCACGAGATGCACCGAGTCCGCGCTCTCCGCGAGCGGCGAGGAGGGCTGGGAGGTGATCGCGACGGTCTTCAGCCCGGCGGCCCCGGCCAGCCGCAGCGCCCGGACGGTGGCGCCGGAGGTGCCGGAGTGCGAGATGCCGACCACGGTGTCGCAGCCGGCCGGCATGGTTTCGCTCCAGGTCAGGTCGCCGGCCGACAGCGCGCGGTGTCCGTGGGCGGTGGCCACGAGCGCGGAGGCGAGCGAGTCGCCCGAGCCGGTGAACACCGCCCGGCCCAGGTCCGGGACGGCGCCGCCCACGACCGGCGGGGTGGCGAGCAGCGCGGCCTTCAGAGCGGCGCTGAGCTGCGCGGTGCCGGTGGGTTCGGTGTGTTGCATGGGTCAGTGCTCCTTGCGTACGGCGATACCGGGAAACGGGCGGGTGAGCGGGGTGGCCGCCGCCAGGGCCTCGTGGCCCCAGCCGGCCAGCGCGACGCGGGCGACGCTGACACCGACGGCGGCGGCCTCCACGGCGTCGGCGCCCAACGCGAGGGCGGCCACGACCGCGGCGGCCGAAGCGTCCCCCGCGCCGGTCGTCTCCACCACCTCGGCGGCGGGATCCCGCACGGACCAGGCACCGTCGGTGGTGACGACGTAGGCGCCCTCCGCGTCGAGGCGCGCCACCACCGGCAGCCGCAGCGTGTCCGCCAGACGCCGCGCCGCCCGGCGCGGATCGGTGTCCAGCAGGAGCAGTTGAACGCGGCTGGGGAGGAGGACCGCGGTGGGTGTCGTCACCTGGCGCAGGTAGCGCAGGCCCGCGGCGGCCACCAGGTCCTGGTGCGGGTCGATGCCGACCCACGTTCCCCCGCCGCTCGGCGGCCGGTCCGTGGGCGAGGACGCCACCAGTCCGTCGAGGCCGTCGTGGAAGGCGTCCGGCGCCGGGGGCAGCCGGTCGGGCGCGGGGTCTTCGGGGCCGGAACCGGGCTGTTCCAGTTCGGTTCCGGTGTCCGCCCGCTGCCGGACGATGCGCCGTCCGAGGGCGGAGTCGAGGATCCACAGCCGCGGCACCTCGGGGACCCGTACGCAGTACCGCCGGTCGACTCCGTACGAGTCGAAGAGACCGGCGAACCGGGGATCGTCGTCCGGCAGCGGGCAGCTGACCCGTACGTCCGTCCCGGCGACGAGCCGGGCGCCGAGCGCCGCGAACAGGGCGGGCCCGCCGGGGCAGGAGAAGCGTGCCCCGGCAGGCTCGGCGACCAGGTGGTCGACCGACAGTCCCGCGTGGATGCCGACCAGCGTCACCGGGCGAACCGGGAGACGGCGAACTGCACGGTGCGGTCGCGTGGCCCGTCCAGTTCGAGCAGGTAGATGCCCTGGCTGTGGCCGAGCGCGAGGGCGCCGTCGATCACCGGCACGGTGAGCGACTGCGTGCCGAAGACACACCGTACGTGGGCGGCGGCGTCCTGCGGTCCGTCGTGCAGATGGACGAACGGGCGGTCCACCGGCACCTGCTGCTCGATGAACAGCCGGATGTCGTGCAGCGTCGTCCCGTCCACGCCGGAGTTGAGGATCAGCGTGCACGTGGTGTGCGGGATATGGACGTTGAGCGTCCCGTCGCCGAGATCGGCCGGTACGACAGCTCGCAGCTGCGGGGTGAGGTCCAGGTAGCCGACGGGTGCGGAGAAGCCTTCCGCCGGCTTGGTGTTCACGCTGAAGCTCGACCACTTGCCGATCGTGGGGGTGCTCATGTGCCTGCCTTTCGATGGTTGGTTGGTGATGCGCCGGGCGGTTCGTGCACCGCCCGGAGAGTGATGCGGCGGACGATGACGTCCGTGTCCCGCATCCCGCGCTACAGATCCGGTGCCAGTCGCCGGACCCGCAACCCGTCGGCCGCGACGGCGCCGCGCTCGACGAGGAAACCGGCGCCGCCGCCGAGCACGTCGGGGTCCTCGCCCACGAGCCGGCTCTCGCCGTCCACGAGGAGGTCGAGCCGTGGGCCGCGGCAGCGCAGTTCGACCTCGTACGGGCGGTCACGCTCGTAGGCGAACGGTGTCTCGGCCAGCACCTGCCGCCGCCCGTCGTGCTGGCGGATCAGCAGCAGCCGGTCGCCGCCGGTCAGGATCCCGGCGCAGAAGCGGCGGTGCCCGCGGCTGCGGACGACCAGGCCCGCCGACTCGTGCAGGGACAGCGAGAGCCGGCTGGCGACGGCGTAGTCGGTCCAGTCCCGGGTGCCCGTGGTGACGACCCCGAGGGGGCCGGGGTGGGAGACGGAGTAGGTGGCGGCGAAGTCGGCCTCGAAGTTCTTCGCCGAGCTGACCCAGCAGGCGAGCGCCGCCGGCTTGGTGTCCCAGATCGAGGAGAGCAGGACGCCGGACTGCTCGAAACTCTCGGGCGCACCGCCCCAGTCGAGTTCGTGGACGCGCGCGTCGGCGCTCGTGCCGGGGGCGGCGGTGAAGGCGAAACCGACCCGGAAGGGCACGAGGTTCCCGGTCCGCGGGATCTGCCAGCCGACCGTCCGCGGGGTGGGACCGAGGTCGTACGACGGCCCGTACACCGCTCGGGCCGCCGCGCCCTCCGGACACAGGACGTACGGGCGGACCGAGACGCCGTCCCGGGCGGCGGACAGCCGCGCGGTCAGTGTCTGCCCGGGGTAGAGCGAGGGACTGGCGACGGTGGAGAAGTCGCCGCCGGCCTGCTCCGCGTCGAGGAACGTGGGGGTCGACACATGGGCTGCCGTGCTTCCGGCGCCGGTGAAGCGGATCCGGAGCGCGTCACCGCCGCCGTCGTCGTTCGCGTTGCCCACCTGCACCGGGCCCTCCGGGTGGCCCAGCCAGGGGCACCCGGCGAAGCCCTGGACCGAGCCCCGGTAGGCGAAGGCGAAGCGGGGCCGGACGGCCTCCGGCGGTTGGCAGGCCAGCGAACGGGCGGAGGCAACGATGCGATCGGCCTCCCGGGCCGCGTCGCTGACGCACTCCCCGCCATCGGCCGTCACGACCAGCAGACGGTCCGCGACCGGCGTCCTGAGGTCCGCCGTGCCGGTGCGCAGCGCGTCGAGGCCGAGGCGTACCCCGTTGAGGCAGCCGACGGTTCCCGCGTTGCTGTCGGTGTCGAAGCCCACCGAGGAGGCGATCATCACCGACCGGTGGAAGTCGTCGCCCGCGCCGAGCAGCGCGCCGAGCGACATCGCGAGGTTGGGCAGCGCGTGGCAGGGTCCGGGGAAGGCGGCGTACCCGTAGGTGTCGTCCACCCAGCGGCGGATCTCGCGCCAGTCCTGTCCCGGCGCGCAGTGGGCGCGGACGTCGTCGACGAGGGCGCGGACGGAGGGGGAGCCGACGAAGGCGACTGCGGCGTCCAGCAGCCGGTCGAGGTCGCTGTCGGCGAAGGCCAGCGCCCGCATCGCGGCCAGCAGGCCGGCGCAGTCGAGCGCGTCGCCGTCGTGGCTCACGCTGGCCGCGGCCCGGGTGAGGGCCACCGCCCGCTCGGGATCGCCGGGGCACATCAGGCCGAACGCGTCGCTGAAGATCTGGGCCCCGATCTGCTCGGCGAGCGTGCTGCCGTTCTGCGCCGCGGACCCGCTGCGGGGGGCCGGGATGCCGCGGCGCAGGTTGAGGTACGCGGTGTGCTCGGTGGAGCGCCCCATGCCGCCCCACCACAGGATGGTGCGGTCCTCGATGATGTAGTTGAGCCAGGTGTCGCCGACGAGCGCGGGTTCCACCGGTCGGCCGGGGTTGTCCAGGACGACGCGGGCGAAGGCCAGCGTCCCGGAGATGTCGTCGTCCGCGACGATCAGGGGAGCCCCCAGCTCGTCATTGACGAAACGATCCACCTGACCGAACCGGCTGACGATCTCCGGGTACGGCCAGCCCTCGACCGGCCGGCCCAGGTAGACACCGATGATCTTGCCGAGGACACCCGCGTACACGCGCTCGGCGTACGGCTCCGTACTCGTCATGTGTGGCTCGCCCCTCGACACGGGTCCTGCGACCGCACTCATCCCTTTCTCACCTCTTTCCGCACTTCTTTTCCCACCCCTTTCGTCACTTCTTCTGCCATCCTGCTTCGCGTCCCTTTTCTGGTTTCTCCTCTGTTTTCTCCTTGGTGCCTCCTCTGGTGTCTCTTCTGGTGTCTCTTCTCGTTTCCTTTCCGGTCCCTCTTCCGGTTTCGCTGCTCATCCCTTGACCGCGCCGTTCGCCATGCCGTCCACGACGTAGCGCTGGAGCGCCACGAAGACACAGAGCACCGGCAGGATGAGCAGGAGGGCGCCGGCCATCATGGCCCCGAGGTCCGTAGAGAAGGTGCCGTTCATCGACAGGAATCCCAAGGTCACCGTCTGGTGGCCGGGATCGTGCAGGAAGGTCGAGGAGATGAGGAAGTCGTTCCAGGCGTTGAGGCCCACGACGACCCCGACCGTGATCAGCCCGGGACGTACGATCGGCACGAGGACCCGCCAGAACAGGTGGAAGACACCGGCTCCGTCTACCCGGGCTGCCTCTTCCAGTTCCTTGGGCACATTGAGGAAGAACGTGCGCATCAAGAACGTGGCGAACGGGATGTTGACCGCGGCCAGTACGACGCCCACCACGAAGACGTTGTCGAGCAGGCCCAGTTGGGCGACACCGGCGTACAGCGGGAAGACGAACAGCTGGATCGGCACCGTCATGGCCATGGTCAGGTAGACCATGACGGCGGGCCACATCCTGATCTTCTGCCCCGCCAGCACGTAGCCGGCCAGGGTCGAGCAGACGAGGACCACCACCACCGCGGTCCCGGTCAGCAGGATGCTGTTCACGAAGCCACTGCCGAGATGGCCGTAGGTCCAGGCCGTGTTGAAGTTCGACAGGGAGAAGGACTTCGGCAGGGCGAAGGGGTCGGCGGTGACCTCGGCGTTGGTCTTGAAACTGTTGACGAGGACCAGCAGGAGCGGAATCAGCGCGGTCGCGGCGAACAGCACGAGCACGAGGTGCGCGCCGGCCCCCTTGAAACGGGCCTTCATGAGGTGGGTCTTCATGAGCTGAGCTGCCTCCTGCTCATCCAGGTGTAGACGCAGGAGGCGATCAGCCCGAAGAAGCTCATCACGATCCCGACCGCGGACGCCTTCCCGAACTCGAACGCCGAGAACGCGAAGGCATAGGCGTAGGTCCCCATCACTTCGCTGCCGTGCGCCGGGCCGCCCTGAGTGAGCAGGAAGACGTAGTCGAAGGCGAGGAAGGAGAAGATCACCGTCATCACGCCCATGAGTATCAGAGTGGGCCGGATGCTCGGCAGGTAGACATGTTTGAACACCTGCCAGGAGTTGGCGCCCTCGACGATCGCCGCCTCGACCTGGTCCACCGGGGTCTGCCGCATCGCGCCGAAGTAGACGACGGTCAGAAAACCCCAGTAGTGCCACATGTCGACGCCGGCCGCCGCGTAGATCGCCCCGTGCAGGCTGGACAGCGGCGAGTTGAGGTGGAGGATCCCGGTGACCCCGCCGTTGGGGTTGTAGATGACGCTCAGCCACACCATCGCGTTGACGACGGGAGCCAGCACGTACGGCATCAGGTACACGACCTGGTAGAAGGTCCGGGTCCGGCGTCGGCGCAGCAGCAACCACGCGGTCAGCAGCCCGATGACGGCGGGGAGGGTGAGGAAGAGGGCGACCCATTTGATGTTGTTGCCCAGCGCCGTGGTGAAGACCGGGTCCTTGAAGATGTCCTTGAAGTTCTGCAGGCCCACGAAGTTGGCGTGGTAGCCGATACCGGTCCAGTCGGTGAAGGCGAAGACGGCGGTCAGTACGCCCGGGACCACGACGACGAGAACGGACAGCAGCAGTGCGGGTGCCACCATCAGGTGATTGACCAGGGACTGGCGCCTACGGTGGATCGGGTTGCGGGGATGCGGTGAGGCGCTCGTCCGGTCCCGGGAGGCTGCCAGGGCTGCTGGGGCGGTCATGATCATGCCCCTTTCACTGGGACGGTGCAGGCACAGGCGGCACGAGTCCCTTGGCCTTCTCGGTGTCGAAGTCGGACTGGACCTTCTTGAGGAAGTCCGGCGCGCTCTGCGTGCCGAGCCAGACACTGTCGATGTCGGTGAAGTCCGTCGCGGTGGTCGGCGGGAAGAACGTGCCCGCGAAGAAGCCGTAGTGACCGGCGGAGACACCCGAGATGGTGCTCTTGATCGACTTCACGAACGTCTTCGACAACCCGGTGTAGGAGTTGGGGTCGAGATCGAAGTTCTTCAGCGGGACCGCCCAGTACCCGGGCCAGTCCTTGTTGATCTCCTGGGCGAACTTGTTGCTCATCATGTAGTCGATCACCTCGGCCGCCCCGTCCTTGTTCTTGGAGTGGGCGTTGATGGACAGCGAGGCGGTGGAGCCGAGCGTGTAGTTCGGGGACGGCAGGCTGGTGTCCACGTTGGGGAAGGGTACGAAGCCGAGGTCGGAGGTGTTCCCCGCACTGTCGTTGAAGTAGTCGCTCGCGAACTGGAAGGCCAGGGTGGGGCCGATGAAGAACGGCGACTTGCCCTGCGACAGCAGTTGCATGGACTCGGTGAAGTTCAGGTTCGAGTAGTCCTTGCCGCCGAGGTAGCCCTTCTTGTAGAAGTCGGCGGACTCCGTGACCGCCTTGGCGATCTTCGGATCGGTCCACTTGCCGGTGCCCTGGAGCGCGTCGTAGACAGCCTTGCCTCCGGCCCCATGGGTCAGGAACAGCGAGATGTAGTTCTGGTTGACCGGCTTCCACCCCTTGTTGCCGGTCACCGACGGGTACATGCCGGCCGCGGCCGCCTTGTCCATGTCGGCGGTCAGTTCGTCGAAGGTGGTCGGCACCGGGACGCCCAGCTTGTCGAGCACCTTCTTGTTGTAGAAGAGGCCGATGTTCTCCAGGGAGTTGGGCAGTGAGTACAGCTTGCCGTTGACGGTCCCCGACTCGTACATCGGCCCGAGGATCCGGTCCTTCCAGCCGTACTTCTCCGCGTACGGAGTCATGTCGGCGAGTTTGTTCTGTGCCGCGTAGGCCGCGGAGAAGGAGGGACCTGAGCCGTAGACGATGTCGGGGCCCTTGTTCGCCGACAGCGCCACCTGGATGTTGCTGTCGACCGAGTTGTTGTAGGTGACTTCGAGGGTGTACTTGCTCTGCGACTGGTTGAACGCGTCGACCAGCACCGACTTCAGAGTCTTCTGCTGCTGCGGCGATGCGCCCCAGAACCACAGCTGGAGGGTCTGGCGGCCACTCGCCGTGCCGCTGGACCCGGAACAGGCCGACAGTGCGATCATTCCGCTCGCGAGGCCGATGCCGATGATCCTTATCCGTGATCTGGCCATGGATCAACTCTCCTGTTTTTCAGGTCTGGATGTCGTCACTTCCCCACGGCTCGGTGGCCATGAGCACTGCCAACCCGATCCTCATTGGTATTAATTTGAGTACCATAGGACCAATGGTGGGGGGTGTCAACGAATCTCGGCAGCCGTTTGGCCGCTGTCCTTGGCGGCGTCGGAACGGGCGAGGTGGACAAGGCCGCGGAGCGCCACGTCGATGGCTGCCACGTGTCCGGCGCCCGCCTCGAAGGCCCGCCCCGCGATGACGTTGTCGGCGACCGAGCAGACCGAACCGCCCCGTCGGCCGAACAGCGCGGCGAGGGTGACCACCGCCGCGGACTCCCGGTCCCCGTTGAGCACACCGGCCCTGGCCCAGGTCTCCAGGATGTCGGTGTGCCAGGGCTGGAAGTAGCCGCCCACGCCCGGCCGGCCGACACCGCAGAAATCGGAGTCGCTGGATCTGGTCACACCCTGGTGGTAGCGGCAGCCGAGTTCCTCGGCGGCGCGGGACATCGCGGGCACGATCTCGTGGTGCACGACGGCCGGGTACGAGGCCGGTATGTAGGCACGTGTCATGCCCTCATCGCGTACGACGCCGGTCGAGACGACCAGGTCACCGGGCCGTACCCGGGGGTGGATGCCGCCCGATCCGCCGACCCGGACGAAGGTGTCGGCGGCGGTGAACTCCAGCAGCTCGTGCATGATCAGCTCTGCCTCGGGTGAGCCGCTGCCGCCCGAGACCACCGTGACCGGGACTCCCTCGTACTGTCCCGAGTAGGTCGTGAACATGCCCGACCGGCCGATCCGCTCCGGGGTGTCGAGTCGCCGGGCGATCTGCTCGGCCGGATCCTCGTCGTAGGCGCAGAGCGGGTCGCGCACGGTGATCAGGACATAGCGGGCCACGCGTTCGGGATCGATGCCGGACAGGGCGGGGCGGCCGTCCACCAGGAGTCCGCGCCTGGGCAGGTTGTCGGCGAAGCGGTAGCTGTCATAGATGCCGGTGGGATCCCAGCCGGAGTCGGGCATGTGCGCTCCTGGGTGAAGAAGTCGGAGGTGAGGGGCGTGGTGAGGGGCGTGGTGAGGGGCGTGGAGAGGGGCGTGGAGAGGGGGTATGGAGAGCGGGTGCGGAAAGGAGGTGCGGGAAGGGCGGAAGCGAAGGACGGGGAAGAAGGGGTGGAAGTGAGGAAGGAAAGGGGTGGGGAGGCTGATAAGTGAAGAATGGTGGAGACAGGGGCGAAAGTGAAGGGTGGGGGAGAGAGGAAGGCGCCTGGAGCGAAGGGCGTCCGCGTGGGGAGGGCCCCGGGGCAGGTGGGTTCGGCCGCGGGCAACCCGGCCGTCATGCGGGTTCGACGAGCGCTTTCGCCGTCATGTGGGCTCGGCCGTGAACACCTTCGTCGCCCCGTCGCGGACCTCGGCGCGGATCTCCTCGCCGACGGGTGGAGCGCCGTACTGCCCGATGACACGGGCCGCGGCACTCGCCGCGAGCCGTGCCGCCGACACGATGTCACCGGTGGCGGCGAAGGCGGTGAGGAAGGCGCCCGAGTAGGCGTTGCCCCCGCCGGTGGGGTCGGCCACGGCCCCCGGGGCCACGCCGACGCGCACACGTCTGCGGCCGTCCTGGACCAGTGAACCGGCCGCGCCGCAGCGCAGTACGGTCACTGTTCGGGTGCGCGGGAGCCGGTCCAGGGCGTCGAGAGGGTCGCGGTGACCCGTGAGGGCGGTGGCTTCGGCGATGTTGAGCGACAGGACGTCGACCAGCCCGGCCAACTCCAGTACGCGGGGCAGGTGCCCCGGAGAGCAGGAGTCGGCGGCGATCTCCCACAGCACCGGGCCGGCGCAGCGGGCGCGCAGGCCGGGCACTTCGCGCCAGAAACGCGCGGCGACGTCATCGGCGCCGAGGCCATGGGTGTCTGGGCCATGAGTGTCCGTGCCGTGGGTGACTGCGCCGTGGGTGTCTGTGGCGTGGGTGTCTGTGCCATGAGTGTCTGCGCCGTGGAACAGATACGCGCCCGCCAGTTGCTCCGGCCGCGGGGGCATGCGGCTGGGGTACGGGGTGTGCGCGGCGAAGTGGGCGTGACCGTACAGGGATTCCTCGACGCGTTCCCCGTCCGCCCGGTAGCGGACTCGGGTGACCGGGCTGTGCTCGCCCACGTCGAACAGGCCGCCGGGATCGATCCGGCGCGCACGGAACCAGTCGCGCAGCCGCGGCCGGTCGGCGGTTCCCACGCCCGAGACGATCAGTGGGCGCTGGGACGGTGCGACCAGGCTCGCCCCCACGGCGGCATAGGCGCCCGCTCCGCCGACGGTCCGGGCACGCAGCCCGCCGTCGGGTGCGTACACCTCGTCGGTCACGACGTGGGAGAACAACGCGACGGGGCCCGGCGTTTCGTGGCGTCCGGACACGGCAGCCTCCTCCCGTGCCTATGACGGCACCCGTTGATTCTTCATGTTGTCATGCTTACCATACCTTTCACGCTTCCGGGGCCGACCGTTCCGGCGCCACGTCCCGGGGCGAACCCTTCCCCTGCGACCGGAGCGCCACGGGTGCCCCGCCGCCGCTGCAGACAGGCACATATGAAGAATCTGCTGATCGACACCGACCCCGGCATGGACGACGCCCTCGCGATCGTCCTCGCCCTCCGGTCGCGCGCCGTGCGGACCCTCGCGGTCACGGCGGCGACCGGCAACCTGCCCTCGGACCGGACCGCCGCGAACGCGCTGCGGGTGCTCGACCTGCTCGGCCGTGACGACATCCCGGTCGCCCAGGGCCCGCTGCTGCCGCTGGACGGCGACTACCCCGTCGACCCCTTCTCGCACGGCAGCGACGGGCTGGCCGAATCCCACTTCCCCGCCTCGGCACGGCAGTTGGACCCTCGTCCGGCCCCGCAGCTGATCGCCGAGACGGTCGACGCCCACGCCGGCGACATCTCCGTCGCCGCCCTCGCCCCGCTGACGAACCTCGCCCTCGCCCTGGAGATCGACCCCCGGCTGCCGGAGAAAGTGAGCGAACTCGTCGTCATCGGCGGGTCCTACGGTCTCACCCCGTACGCCTGGTCCCAGGCCACCGGGGACAACGCGGTCAGCGAGTGGAACGTCTTCGTCGACCCCGAGGCGGCACACCGGGTGTTCAACGCCGGGTTCAACCTCACGGCGGTCGGACTCGACATCGCCACCCACCCACGGATCAACTTCCGCCCGCACGACCTTGAACGGTTGGCCGCCGCGCACACCCCCGAGGCCGACCTCGCCCTGCGGATCGTGGAGTACGTCCAGGGGCGCGGCTACCAGTCGTACTGCTCCCTGATCGACAGTGCCGCGGTGGCCGCGGTGATCGACCCGACGCTGGTGGAGACCGTCGAACTGCGCTGCGACGTCGAGCGGCGCGGTGAGCTGACCCGCGGCATGACGGTCGTGGAGCGCCGGGCCCACCACGGGCGTACCGATCTGCCCGTCATCCAGGCCGTCTGCGGGCTGGACTTCGACCGCTTCCTGGACCTCGTGACCGGAGTGTTCTGTGCCGACCACAGCTGAGCTTGACACGTCCGTACCCCTTCCGGCGCCGCTCGCGGAACTGCACCTCCATCTGGAGGGCACGCTGGAGCCCGCGGCCATCTTCGAACTGGCCGGGCGCAACGGGATCGTGCTGCCGTATGCCGGGGTGGACGACCTCGCCGAGCGCTACCGGTTCACCGGCCTCCAGTCCTTCCTCGATCTGTACTTCGCCAACATGAGCACGCTCGTGACACAGGCGGATTTCGAGGACATGACCCGGCGATATCTGCTCCGGGCGCATGCGGCGGGGGTGCGGCACGCGGAGGTCTTCGTGGACCCGCAGGCGCACACCGCGCGCGGGATCGCGACCGGGACCGTGCTGCACGGCGTGCACGCGGCCATGCGGCGAGCCGCCGCCGAGCTGCACATGACCGGCGGCATCATCGTGTGCGCACTGCGGGACCAGCCGCCGGCCGACGCCATGGACATGCTGGACACCAGCCTCGCCACCGGCGTACCGCTGCTGGGGCTCGGCCTCAGCTCCGCCGAGGCGGGCCACCCGCCCGCCGACTTCCGGGAGGTCTTCGCCGCGGCCGGGGAGGCGGGACTGCGGCGGGTGGCCCATGCGGGGGAGGAGGGTCCGCCCGAGTACATATGGCAGGCACTGGACCTGCTGGGCGCCGAACGCATCGATCACGGTGTGCGCTGCCTGGAGGACCCGGCGCTGGTCGCCCGGCTGGCCGCCGAGCGGATCCCGCTCACGGTGTGCCCGCTGTCCAACGTCTGTCTGCGGGTGGTGGACAGGCTCGCCGACCACCCCCTGCGGCGGATGCTGGACGCGGGCCTGGCCGTGTGTGTGAACTCCGACGATCCCGCGTACTTCGGCGGCTACCTCGACGACAACCTGCGAGCGTGCGCGGACACCCTCCGGCTGGACCGGGCCGCACTGGACCTCCTCGCCGCGAACTCGATCGCCGCGTCCTTCGCCTCCGAGGCCCGCAAGCGTGATCTGCTCGACCAACTGGCCGCGCACGCCCCCGCCGACCTGCGGGGCGCCCGGTGAGGAGGGCTGCCCGTCGCCGTCGCGCGCCCCTGCGGCGCGCACACGACGTGTGGCGTTGACACCGGCGAGGGCACCGGCATCGCCGACCAGGTCGGACACGGACTCCGTGCCTGGGGGACGCCGGCCCGGCCGACACGTTTGCCGCGGATCGACTGGGCGGCTTTGTCGATCGCCTGCCGTCGGTGTCGCTCGATCGCGGCTCGTGACATGCGGGGCATAGTTGCCCGGACGGCCACGAACGCGCCGAGGAGAACCGCATGACCGCGATCGAAGGTTCGATTGCCCGGCCACCGGGGGCCGGCGGGGCATGAGACAGGTATGCGTCGAAGAACTGCCGGCCCGAGGCGCGCGGCGGCGGTGTCCTGTGGGCGCACCGAGCCTGCGAGTGACTGGGACGAACCCGATGAGAAAGGTATGGATCACCATGACCAAGGTTGCCACTGCCGCCATCGCCCACACGAACGTGCGACTGGTCGTGCCGCTGCCCGGCTCCTTCGACGACGCAGTCACCAGGTACGAGCAACTCGTACCGGTGCTGGACTGCTCCGCGGTCGCCGAGTTCGTCCGGCGGAAGGCTCCGTGGGAGACGGTGATCGCCCAGGCCGGGGAGAACGCCCCGCACGGCTTCATGATCTATTGGCGCAGCGCAGTCACACCCGTCATGAGCCTCGCAGGCGACGAGTGGCCCTGCGTCACGTACCTGATGGGCAACCACACGATCGCGCAGCGCATGTTCCACCACAATCCCGCCGTCATGCTGAGCGCGCCCTTGCGTACGGTCATCTGCCAGGACGCCTCCGGTGTCGTGACCTTGCAGGTCGATCAGCCGAGTTCCCGATTCAGCAGCTACGACGATCCGGAGATCGCCGCAGTGGGCCGGGAACTCGACTCGAAGCTCGCCGCACTCCTGGCAGCTCTCGGAGCCCCCGTACCCCCTGAGCTTCGCGCCGGTTGAGAGTCGAAAGTCGTCCCGCCTCCCGTCCGGCGGTCGGCCGGCAGCCTACGGCTGAGCCGCCAGAGGGCGTGAGCAGCGCACCGGGGGCGGCCGTCTCACGCTGCCTCCAGGGCCTCCCCGAACTCACGCAGCGCCTTGCCGTGGTGGCTGCGGGCCAGTTCGTGCCCGACGGCTATGGCGAGCGCGACCGGCCATTCGATGAGTTCCACCGCGGTGAGAACGCCGAGACCGGCGAGGAAGACAAGCTGGTCCGGCGGCGGCAGTTCGAGTCGCATGTCACCCATGCGGACAGTCACCGAGTTTTCCGAGACGACACGGTCGGCTGCCGCGCGGGGTCCGGTCGCCGCAACCGGCGACCCGGTGGGCGCGGTCTCAGGCGCTGTCCTGCCTGTTCGCACGGTCATCTTCCATTCCGTTCCAGCGACCGGTATCAGGCATCCGTTCGATGCCCCTCTCCCTCCACGCTAGCCCCATATGTCCGGCTGGGCAGCTTCTGGCCGGCGTGCCCGTGGCAGGCGGACCGGTGTGTTCTCCCGCCCTGCTGGGCACCCCACACCGCGTCTGTGGGGTGCCCGCCTACGCCCGCCTACGTCGGCCTGGCTCAGGCGCCGCTCCGGGCGTCGACCGGTGCGAAGGGGGCGACCGGTGCGAAGGGAACGTATAAGGCCCCCCGGTGGTCTCGGCTCCCCGACCGCACTTCCGCGGTGGGGAAACACCTCGACGAAGACGCCGTACCGTCTTCTTTCCTCACCGGCTGATCTGACGCGGAACCGCCACCGCGACGAGCTTGTCAGGGTTGCGGACGGCGTAGATGCCGGTGATCTTCCCGTCGGTGATCTCGACCAGGAAGACGCCCTGCGGGCCTTCGCCGCTGTGGACCACCATCGCGGGTGTGTTGTTGCAGTTGACCACCTCGATCCGCAGGTCCGGCCGTCCTATGGGGAAGATCTTCATGAGGACCGCGGCCACCTTCTCCGCGCCCACCACCGGCCGGCGCGCCGCGCGGGTCCTGCCGCCGCTGTCGGCGGTCCAGATGGCGTCCGGAGCGAGCAGCGAGAGCAGGCCCTCCAGGTCACCGGTGGCCGCCGCGGTCATGAACTGCTCGGTGATCCGCGCGTTCCTCGCAGTGTCGACGGGCCCGAAGCGCCTGCGCCGGGCCCGTACGTGCTCCCGGGCGCGGTGCGCCACCTGGCGCACCGTCACCACGGACTTGTCCACCGCCGCAGCGATGTCGTCGTAGTCGAAGCCGAACACCTCGCGCAACACGAACACCGCTCGCTCATCGGGTGTGAGTGTTTCGAGCAGCACGAGCATCGCCATCGACACGGATTCGGCGAGCACCACATCGGCAGACGGGTCGTGCTCGTCGAGCAGCAGCGGTTCGGGCAGCCACGGACCGATGTAGTCCTCGCGGCGGCGCGCGCTCGCCCGCAGTGCGTTGAGTGCCTGACGGGTCACCAGTTGGGCCAGGTACGACTTGGTGTCCCGCACCCTCGCGAGGTCGACGGCTGCCCACCGTAGGTAGCTGTCCTGCAAGACGTCGTCGGATTCGGTCGCCGAGCCGAGTATCTCGTAGACGATCGTGAACAGCAGCGGCCGCAACCGGGTGAATCGCTCGGCGTGCTCGTCGGCGGTCACGGGGAGGTGATCTCCTGCGCAGCGGGGGTCTGCTGCTCGGGGCGCGGGGCACCCTTGGGCCAGATCAAGGAACCCGGCTTGCGGGCCTCGCGGCGGATCTTCCACACCGCGACCTTGCAGGACATTTCCTTGATCCGCGCGCCCGCTCGGCCGCCGATGTACACGTTCACCACGGTGTCGTCCTTACGGGCGAGCTGCCGGACCGCGGCGCGTCGGCCGAGGCTGACGCACGACCCCGAGAAGGCCAGGCCGACCCCCGCCGGTTCGGTGCCCGCGAGGTGACTCAGCACGGTGTCGGCGGCCTGCGCCCCGAGCGGCCCAGCCGCGTAGCAGCTCATCCGCAGCGGCCGGCCCGACGGCGCGGCGGCATCGCCCGCAGCGACGACACGGTCGTCGTCGACGCTGGTCAGCGTCTCGTCGGTGAGCAGCCGGCCGAGCGCGTCGGTGCGCAGCCCACTTTCGGCCGCCAACCCCGGCACGCCGAAACCGGCCGTCCATACGGTCAGTGCGCTCGGCCGCACCGCATCCGCACCGGTACCGTCGGCAAGGACGACCGCATCCGGCCGGACCTCGGTCACCACGTCGGCCTCCTGTACGGCGACACCGTGCCCGGACAGCCACTTCGCGACGGACCGACGACCCGGCGCACTCAGTGACGGCGCCAGGGTTCCGCCGCACACCAGGGTGACCGTGCGTCCCTGCTCGGCCAGTTCGGCGGCCGTCTCGATGCCGGTCAACCCGCCGCCGACCACGGTGACCGGGGCATCGGGAGGCAACTCGGCCAGCCTGCCGCGCAGCCGCCGGGCGGGTTCGAATTCCGCGATGGGGACGGCGAATTCGGCCGCTCCGGGCACCGACGACGGTGTCGTTCCGGTGCTGCCGACCGCGTAGATGACGTAGTCGTAGTCCAGCGCGCGGCCCGACGCCAGCCGTACCGTGCGGGTGGCGGTGTCGATGCGTGTGGCGCTGTCGACCGCCAACTGGATGCCCGCACCGAGCAGCGTGCCGTAGTCCAGTGTGGCGTCACCGGTGCCGGCCACGAACTGGTGCAGCCGGATGCGATCGACGAACGTCGGGCGGGGATTGACCAGTGTGATGTCGACGCCGGCACGCACGCGCAGGCGGTTGGCCGCGACCGTCCCGGCGTAACCACCGCCGATGACCACGACCTTGTTGGATTCGCTGTGTTGAGTCATGCCCTCAAGACACCGCGGACCACCCGGACGTGACATGACGCGAACGTGGAAGCGAGGTCGCCGGCCGTCGCGATGGACGGTTCCATCGGGTTCGGGACCGCCACCGCCGAGGAGCTTCCCGATGCCGTTGCGGTAATGGGCCCCTTCCCCGTTTGAAGCCGACGTGACGCACTGGGGTGTGAGCGGCCGCATCGGGCGGGATGATACCCTGCCTGGCGTTCGTGTTCGATCCGGATCGGGAAAGTCGGGAGGTGAGGTTGATGACCGCGCTCAAGGCCACTGCCATGTGCTCTGCCCGGACCGCCCTCACGTCCCGGGCCGCGGCCTGACCTCATCTGGATTCGCCTCGCTGGGAGCGTGAGCGCGCGAGGCAACACCGATACGAACCAACCATGAAACGGATCCCCGTCCATCGTGAGCATCAACTGGATCACGCGCGCCGAGACCAGCGCCGACATCCCCACCATTCGCGACATCAGCCTCGCCGCGTTCGACACCCCGTTGGAGGCCGACCTCATCGACGCCCTGCGCGCCGACCCCTCCTGGATCAAGGGACTGTCCATCGTCGCCACCGACCACGGCGGCAAGCTCGTCGGCCACGCGCTGCTGACCCGCTGCCACATCGACGACACCCCGGCCCTGTGCCTGGGGCCCGTCGCCGTCCGGCCCGAGTACCAGAAGACCGGCGCCGGCTCCGCGGCAGTCCGCGCCTCGTTGCAGGCTGCCAAGGAACTGGGCGAGCACTTCGTCACCGTCCTCGGACACCCGGCGTACTACCCGCGGTTCGGCTTCACTCGCGCTTCCGAGTACGGCATCGGACTCAGCATCGACGTCCCGGACGAGGCCATGATGGCCCTCACCCTCGACGCCGGCCACCCGCTGCCCAGCGGCACGGTCCGCTACGCCGCACCGTTCGGCATCTAGTCGGAGCGCGCCGTGCCGGGGTGGCGCCACCGAGCCCCGGCACGGCCCGGACCGACTCAGCCGAAGATGTCGTAGGTGCGCCGGTAGAGGGCATCGGTGTGGCCGCGCACATCACGGTGCACCTGCTCCAGGCACTGGTAGAGACGGTGGTGGGCCCGGCTCGGCAGGAAGATCTCGCCGGGGCGGACCATGGCCGCGACGGCCCCGTCGAAGTCGGCGTACGCGCCCACGCCCACGGCCGCGCAGATCGCCGAGCCCAGTCCGGCCGCGCTCGGGGCATCCGCTCGCCGGGCCGGAACGCCGTGCACGTCCGCGTGGATCTGCATCATCAGGTCCGAGCGCGAGCCACCGCCGGAGACGATGACCTCCTGGTACTCGGTGCCCAGTTCCGCCGACATCCGCGTCGCGGTGTCGTGGATGGTCATGGCGAGCGATTCGAGGATCGAGCGATAGATGTGGAAGCGGCCGTGGCGCCCGTCGAAGCCGAGCATGCTGCCCTTGCGGAACGGCGCCTCGTCGGGGGCGAGCCAGTCGAGCACCGTCATCAGGCCGTCGGAGCCCGGCGGCACCTCGCCCGCTCGGGCGTTGAGGTAGTCCTCAGCGGACAGGCCGAGTTGCCGGGCCTGCCCGGACGCCTCCGCACCGAGCAGGTCCCGGTACCAGCTGACCGTCCACATGCCGCGCCGCACACCGCCCGACTCGTAGAGGTAGGAGTGCGGTTCGGAGGCGTAATTGGTCCAGAAGCCGGATGCGCCGGCGATGTGACGCGGTCCGACGGCCATGCCGGCGACGTACGTGCCGAGCGAGACGAGCAGGGTGTCGGGGGTGCGCAGGCCGCATCCCAGGGCCTCGACGGCCTTGTCATTGGCGGTCGCCATGACGGGGACACCCGCCGGGATGCCGGTGTGCGCGGACGCCGCCTCCGTCATCGGGCCGAGGAGGTCGCCGGGCTGCACGAGATCGAAGAGCATCGAGCGTGGGATGCCGCACTTCGCGTACGCCGCCTCGTCGTCCGTCCAGCGCATGCTCCTCGGGTCGAGCGGCCACATGCCCGCGTAATTGGCCGCCGTGTCACGGAAGTTGCCGGTCATGCGGTGGCTTATGTAGCCGGAGGAGGTCGTGACGTACGCGGCCTCCGGGTCGGTCGGCGCGTACGGCATGCCGACCCGGTCGTCCATCCAGCTCATCACCGGCTGGGCGAGGGTGCCGTCGGCCTTGAGGACGGCTCGGCAGAAGCGGATCGTGCACAGGCCCACGCCCGCGATGTCCGCCACGTCCCCGTCGAAGGCGGCCATCGCGGCGCGGCTCGCCTCGCCGATCGACGTCCACAGGTCGTCGTCGGGATGCTCCACCACGCCGGGGCGCGGAGTGTCGTACGGGCGCAGCTCGGCCCGCCCCTCGGCCACGGCCCGGCCTCGGGCGTCGAACACGGTCACCTTCGACGACTGGGAGCCGTTGTCGATGCCGATGAAGTAGCGGGGACGGGTGTTGGTCATGCCCACTCCGGAGAACTCGCGAGACGAAGAAGGGGGGTGCGTGCGCGGTCGGCCACCCAGGGCCGACCGGCCGCGCGGACTTACGGGGAGGGATCAAGCCTCGATCGGGAAGATCGTGCCCCTGTTCATGATCCCGTTGGGGTCGAAGGTCTCCTTGAGCTTGGTCAGGATCGGGTACGCGCTGCCGTGCTCCTCGGCGGCCCACGGGGCGCGGTACTTGCCGATGCCGTGGTGGTGGACGATCGAGCCGCCGACCTTCAGGGCCTCCTCGACGATGATCGCGTTGAGCGGGATGTGGTACTTGTGGATCTCCTCGCGGGGCTCGCAGTCGATCTTGTAGTCGTAGACGAAGTACAGGTTCGTTCCTGTCTGGTACGAATGCGAGGAGTGGGCGCCTAGCAACGTCAGGTCCGCGGCGTGCGGGTACTCGTTGCGGATCCGGCCCATGACGTTGTCGTACATCTCGACCGTGCGCGACCAGTCGACCGAGACCTCGGTGGTGTAGCCCAGCTCGGCCTGGGCGAGCATGACCTGCTTCTCGGCCTCGATCTTGTCCTGGCCCCAGTTGAGATGGTCGAACCAGCTCTCGATGCGCTTCGGGTCGACCTTGACGTGCGGGTACTGGTCGACGACGCGCCTGATCTCCTCGGACGTCGCCTTGACGATTCCCTTGGGGCCCTCGGCGACGAAGACGACGACGACCTTGTCGTCGTAGAAGTCGGCGAAGTGCTGGCGGGCGTCCTCCGGCGAGTACACCCGGACCACGGACGGCTTGAAGCCGTCGGTGACGACCTCGCGGATCACCGAGATGCCGGTGGCCATGTCGTCGACGAGGAAGCCGTGGAACTCGTTGTTCTCCGGCATGTACTTGAAGATCTTGACGGTGACCTCGGTGATGTAGCAGAGGGCACCCTCGTTGCCGATGACGACGTGTCGGATGTCCGGACCGGCCGAGCGGCGCGGGACGTTCTTGATACGGGTGACCGAACCGTCGGCGAAGACCGCCTCCAGGCCGACGACCATGTCCTCGATGGCTCCGTAGAGGGTGGAGAACTGGCCGATCGAGCGGGTGGAGACCAGGCCACCGTACTGGGCGAGCGGCTTGGACTGCGGCGAGTGCCCCGTCGTCAGTCCCTGCTTGCGCAGCTCGTCCTCAAGGACCTGGAGCTGGACCCCGCAGCCGACCGTGGCCTGCATGTTCTCGGTGTCGATCCTGATGATCTCGTTGATGCCGGAGCCGTCGAGCACGATGGTGTCCTCGACCGCGGTCTCCAGGCCGCCCTCGGTGCCGGTGCGGCCGGTGCGGGCGACGACGTTGATCCTGTGGTCGTTGGCGAAGGCGAGGACCTTCTGTACGTCCTGGGTGGAGCGGGCGTTGACGATCGCGACCGGGATCGGGCCGTCGAAGATGCCGTGGACCGACTGGTACTTCTTGAAGCGGTCGACGCTCGCCTCCTTGAGCTGCTGCTCGTCGACGACGATCTGGTCACCGGCGACGAGTCCCTTCAGCTGGTCGACGATGTCCTGTCCGGTGAGCTTCGAGAGCGACTTGGCCATGGGAATACCTCTGCCTCGGTGTGGTGCCGTGTGGTGCCGTGTGGTGCAGTGTGGTGCCGTGTGCTGTGTGTGCGGTCGGGTGGGGTGGTGTTGCGGGCTTCGGTGTCAGCGGACCAGATAGCCTCCGTCGACCGGGAGAACGTGGCCGTTGACGTATTCCGATGCCCGGGACGCGAGGAAGACCGTCGTGCCCATCAGATCGGCTACGTCGCCCCAGCGGCCCGCCGGGATGTGGTCCAGGACGCGCTGGTTGGTCTCGGGGTCGGCCCGCGTCTGCTCGGTGATCCTCGTGGCGAAGTAGCCGGGCGCGATCGCGTTGACCTGGATGTTGTACTGGGCCAGCTCGTCGCAGTACGCCTTGGTGAAACCGGCGATGCCGTGCTTGGTGGCGGCGTAGGCCGGGGACCACTGGCCACCGAGGAAGGAGAACATCGACGCGATGTTGATGATCTTGCCGGAGCGCTGCGGGATCAGGTGGCGGATCGCCTCGCGGCCCAGTTCGAACGCGGCGGTGAGGTTGAGGGCCACCATCGGGTCCCACTGCTCACGGCCGAATTCCTGCACCTCGCGGTTGATACTCATGCCGGCGGAGTTCACGAGGATGTCGAGCGAGCCGAGACGCTCCACACAGGTGTCGATGACGTGCCTGGCCGCACCGGGCTCGGTCAGGTCGGTCCGGAGGAACTCGTAGCGCACGCCCTCGCCCTCGATGAGCTTGCGGGTCGTGCCGTCGTCGTCGGCGATGGACGGCACGAAGACATCGGCGCCCGCCTTGGCGAGGGCCAGCGCGAATGCCTGGCCGAGGCCGGTGTTCCCGCCGGTGACGATGGCGTTCTTCCCGTCGAGGGAGAAGAAGTCGCGGTTGAACTCGGTGATGTCCATGGGAGTTGACTCTTTCCTTGTGTGTACGACGTGGCAGCGGGGTCAGGAGGCGACCGGCTCGAGCACGGTGTCGGCGGCGGGCTCGCGGACCTTCAGTTCCCGCTCCCAGGCGCGAATGGTGAGCGTGGCGAGCACCAGGCCGATCACCGCCATGACGGCGAGGAAGGCGAACATCGCGCGGTAACCGCCGCCCTGCTCCGGCACTCTGTTCGCCGGGTCGCCGATCCACCAGGCGCACAGCGCGGGCAGGAAGGCGTCCGGGAGGTAGGCGACACCGGAGGCGAGGCCGATCACGCCGCCGCGTTCGTTCTCCGGGGTCTCGACCTCGCCGATGGTCGCCCAGTACACACCGCGGGCTGCGAAGACCATGAACGTCAGCACGAACATCAGCAGCAGTGCGAGCCACGCCAGCGAGGAACTGTCGGGCAGGGCCAGAAAGGCAAGGACGATCAGGGCCGCGGCGGCGAAGAGGTAGCGCAGCAGCTTCGGCGAGGAACGGGTCACCTTGTCGGCGAGGAAGCCGCCGACCGGGGCGCCCACGAACTGGAAGACGTAGGTACGGATGACACCGACCACGGCGACGGTTCCGGCCGCGACCCCGTAATGGTTCTGCAGGAGCGGCGAGAAGTAGCCGAGCGTGGTGTAGAAGCAGTACATCATCATCGCCGTACCGCCGATGAGCCACGTGTACTTGTTCTTCGCCGCGGCCGTCAGCTGCTTCAGCGTCATCGCCGAACTTCCCTGCTGCGCGAGTCGCTCCTTGTCCTGCGCCACGAAGAACCAGACCAGGACCGCGAAGACCAGCGCGAGCACGCCGTAGACGCGGATCAGTCCGAGCACACCGTTCGAGGCGACGGCGGCGGCCGAAACGAGTGCGGTGCCGACGAAGCCGAGCACCGTCGAGGTGATGCCGCGTGCCGCTTCGTTGAGGCCGAACAGGCGGCCCTGTTCGGAGGCGTCACCCAGCATGCCGATCGACTTGACCAGCGCCGACCAGTACAGGCCCATGCCCGTCACGGCCATCACGATGTGCACGGCGAGGATCGCCCGGTAACCCGGCACGGTGGCCAGATACAGGTCCGCGAGACCGGTTCCGGCCAGCGCGATCACGATCAGCTTCCTGGGGTCGAACTTGTCGGCGAACCAGCCGCCGACGAAGTACATGACCATCGCCACGACGCCGACGATCGAGATGATGTTGCCGTACTGCTGCGCCGTGAGGTGGAGCGCCTCGTACGTCGGCTCCAGGAAGAGGAAACGGATGTAGACGACCTGGAAGATGATTCCCCCGGTCATCGACAGGACCAGGAAGCTGATCCGTCGCTGGATTTTGGTCACCCTGCCACCTCTTCGTGGAGCCGCCGACGATCCGCACAAAGCGGACATTAATAAACAAAAAAAGAACAGCAAACCTCCGCAAAAATTCGGAAGGTTACTGTTCTCTGGGCTCTAGTAACTGCCCCGGAATATGAGCGCAGCGCTCATGTCCAGCAGGCCAATATGTCGTTGTTGAGCGAGTGCGGGCCGCCATCGGACCGCTCGGCAAAAGTAAGCCGGGAAGGGCGCGACTGTCAATACTGGATTTACATGGCCCACACGTCGTGGTTCGAGGAGGCGATGGCGCTCGCACCCGCCTTCAGCGCGGCGAACACGTCGTCGCGGTCGCAGACCAGGCCCCCGGCGATCAGTGGTACGTCGATGTCGGCGACCACCCAGGAGATCACCCGGGGCATGCAGCCCGGCAGGATCTCGACGCAGTCCGCTTTCGACTGCCTGACCTGCGGGGCCAGGTTCCGGTACGACATCGAGTCGATCAGGAAGAACCGGTGCACCGCGAAAAGCCCCAGCTCGCGGGCGGCGCGCACCATGAACGCCTTGGAGCTGAGGATGCCGTCGGCGTCGGTGCGCTCCTTGATGTAGCGGACGACGATCTCCTTGCCTGCGAACCCCTCCAGCAGATCGACATTGACCAGGACGATCCGCCCCGCGTCCTTCAGCCTGCGCACAACCGCCGGCAGGTCGAGGACGGTGCCGTACAGCAGGAAGACGATCTTGCAGTCCGCGCGCAGCACGGCCTGGAGGTCCGCCTCGTCCTTGACGCTGGCGACGACCGGGTGCTCCTCCAGGAGCGCGGGCAGGGACGGGGTGTCCAAAGGAGCCAAAGGGGACCTCCGGGAACGGCGCGAGGCTGTGCGGAACAGGTTGTTCCGCACAGCCTACGGCGGGTCTCGGCGGACGGTGCACGCGGAGTGCGCGAGGTGTCCTTCGGGCGGCCGGCGGGTGCAGCCTGCCCTCGTCCTTGAAGCAGACGCAGCCTCCGCAGGCCCCGCTGGCTCATTTACCTCGGCGAACCCGGCGTTCCGTCGGCCGGGTCGAGCGCCCCGAGGGAGCCGGGGTAGAGGTACGCCTTCTCCGGGGCGGTGGTGCCCTGCACCCAGGCGGCGAAGAAACCGGTGAGGTCCTTGCCGGAGACCTTCTCGATGAGCGCCTCGAACTGCGGCCAGGACGCGTTGCCGTAACGGTGCTCGCGTTGCCAGCGCTTGAGGGTGCCGAAGAACGCATCGTCGCCGACCGTGCGGCGCAGGGCGTGCAGCATCATGGAACCCTTGCTGTACAGGGCGTTGTCCAGTTCGCGCCCTTGGCCTGGGTCATACAACTTCGTCTTCCAGAAGTCGGGGTCCGCCGCGCTCTCCTCCAGCATGGAACGGTAGAAGTTCTGGTCCAGGTCGTCTCCGTCCTTCTCGTACCACAGCTGGACGGCGTACTGGGCGAAGCACTCGGCCAGGCAGCCGTCGCGCCAGTCGGAGAACGACACGTTGTTGCCGAACCACTGGTGGGCGTTCTCGTGGACCATGGAGGTGTCGAAGAACCCCCAGTGGTAGGTCGGGCGGCTCTGCGTCTCCAGCGAGAACGGGCCGCTGCCGTCGTCATTGGTGATGACGATCGCCCCGGCCGAGGAGAACGGGTAGGGGCCGAATTTCGAGGCCAGGAAGTCGATGACCTTCGGCAGCAGGGCCTCGTTCTTCGGATCGATGGTGGCCCCGGGACTGTAGGCGTTGATGACGGGGGTGCCGTCGGAGAGCGCCGAGGTGCGCACCGTGAACTTGTCGATGGCGATGGTGCTGAGGTACGTGGCCATCGGCCGGTCCTCGTACCAGCGGAACGTGGTGGTGCCCTGGTCAGTGGTTGTGGCGCCGGGCCTGCCGTTGCCGACCACTGTCCAGCCGGTGGGGACCGTGGCCGTGAGCCGGAGGGTCGCCTTGTCCGAAGGGTGGTCGTCCGCCGGGTACCAGGCCGTTGCGGAGTGCGGCTCGCCCGAGACGTTCGCGCCGCCGTCGGCGAGGGTGTGCCAGCCCTCGCCGACGGGTTCGCCGGAGTAGCGGACGCGTACGGCGAAGTGCGCGTTCCTGGTGAGCGGCCGGGCGGGGGTGACGACGAGTTCGTGCGCCCCCTCGCGGGAGACGGAGGCGGCCGGGGTGCCGTCGACGGTGACGGAGGTGACCTCGAAGCCCTCCAGGTCGAGGTGGAACTGGGTCAGGTCCTGCGTCGCGACAGCCTCTACCGTGGTGTCGCCCTCCAGGTGGCGGGGGTGGGCCGGGTCGTAGGTGACGTGCACGTCGTACTGGGTGACGTCGTAGCCGGAGTTCCCGTCATCCGGGTAGTACGGGTCGGCGGCGCCGGAGGTGGCGGAGGCGGGCAGGGTGGTGAGCACGACACTGGCGGCCAGGGTCGTGACCACAGCGGTGGTGCGGCTGTGATGTTTCCGGCAGGCGGGCATGCGTATCCTCCTCGGAGGTGTCGGAAGGGTGGCGTCAGTGGCGTCCGGCGAGCTGCCAGACCGTGTTGATGAACGCGTTGGTGCTGGTGGTCTCGGTCGTCGGGTCCACGTTCTCGACGCGGTCGCACGCCTCGTGGTAGCAGGCGTCGAGTCCTGTGGCGAATCCCCCTACGGGGATGCCGGCGTCACCGAACGACACGTGGTCGCTGCCGCCGATCCCGATCCCGAACGTGGGCAGGTTCCGGGCCGCGAAATAGTCGTTGAACGCCTTTGCGGCCGCGGGGTCGTCCTCGACGACGAGCCACGTCCGGTTGCCCTTGGTGCCGGCCATGTCCATGTTCAAGTAGACGTCGATCCGGTCGCGTTCGGCGGCGGGCAGGTCCCGCACATAGGCGGCGGACCCCACCATGCCCGCCTCCTCGGCACCCCACCAGGCGAACCGTAGATGGCGCTGGGGCGTCATGCCTGCCTTGGCCACCTCAAGTGCGGTGGCGAGCAGGGCAGCCGAGCCGGAGCCGTTGTCGTTGATGCCGGGGCCGGTCTCCACGCTGTCGAGATGCGCCCCGGCGAACACGATGTGCCGTGCGTCGCCGCCGGGCCAGTCCGCGACGAGGTTGTAACCGGCGCTGCCGTCGTGCGTGAAGCGATGCAGAGTGGTGCGGAAACCGGCCGTGTCCAGCGCGGTCTTCACATAGGCGACCGAGTCGCGATAGCCCTGGGTGCCGTGGGCGCGGTTGCCTCCGTCGCGGTCCGCGATCCGCTGAAGTGCGGTCAGGTGCGGCATGACCTGGTCCGCGGTGACGACGGGCGGGGTGGGGTCCGTGTGCGGTTCAGCCGCGGCGGGGATGCCCAAGGGGACCCCCACGAGAACGGTGCACAGGCTGAGGACCGCGGTCACGGCGCGCAGGCGGGTCCATGTGCCGAGCCGGGACGCTCGCGGGCCGGATGCGTGGGGGTGAAAGGTGCCGAGGTCGGCCGTGCGGCGACCTGCGGTGTGGGCCGGGTGCATCGGTGCGGGCCTCTCTGGTGGTGGTGATGAAGGGTGCGCCCTGATGCCCGGACGCGCGGGATCAGGGACGGGCGGTCGCGGTGTTCGCGAGCCCGGACGGAGAGACGGGAGTGGGGCGAAGTCGGCTGTAAAGAGATCGCAAAGCATCGAACGCGGCTCGGTGGCGCACCGGGGCTGGCGCCAGGAGTGGTAGCGCGCGAACTCTGCGGGGCCTGGCGGCAGTTACCGCCTTACGGCCCTGCCGCACACGCTAATGATCAAGCTGGTGTTTGGTCACCGGTTCGACCACCCGGGTCGTTGAGGCGACCCCGGGCAATGCGCGCACTCCGGTGAGCAGTCCTGTACCGGCGGTGTCACCCTTGAGATGTACCTCGAAGAACGCGGTGGCGTACGCGGTCAGCGCGTTCTGCTGGACCTTGGGGGCCAGCGCGTGGTCAGGACAGGTGCTGTCGTCCTCGCCCAGGGAAGCGGGCGGGGTCCACTGGGTGTTGAAGAAGTTGTGGTTCGCGTCGCGCAGCGAGACCGAGTACGCGGGCTGCGCGGTGCGCCCCTGGGCGTCGTCAAGATACTTCTGCCCCGCCTCCCCGACGGCGCCGTCACAGCCGGAGGTCACCACGGCGACGGGAGTACGCGTGACAAGTGTGTCGCTGTTGTCTCCGTCCGGGTCGTCGAATTTCACCGGCGCCAGCGCCAGGACGGCGCCGACGCGGACCCCGGCCGGCACTTCCCCCCTGTGCTTGTCCGACGCCTGCCACATCACGGCCTTGCCGCCCCGGGAGTGCCCGATCGTTCCGACGCGCTGCATGTCCAGGTGTCCGCGGAGCGAGGGGAGCCGCTTGGCGAGAGCCCCACGGCCGTCGGCGAGTTGCCGCCACAAGAGCAAGTGTTCGTTGATCAGCCGTGCGCGGTCTCCGTAGTCGAACGACGCCATGTTGATGCCGTTCGCGCTGAGCGAGACGACGACGAAACCACGCTCGGCGAGACTCTTGGCCAGGTAGTCGTAGCCCTGGTAGCTCGGATAGGACGTGCCCTTGTCGCAGGGCCACGCCGTGGCGTCCTGTTCAGTACAGGCGTACCAGGAACCGTGGGAGACCACCACCAGGGGCAGTCGTCCGCTTACCCGCGCCGGATAGCGCACCACCGCGCGTACTTCACTGACCGTGCCCGTTTCGGGGTCGGTGAACGCGGTGTCCCCCAGATCGTAAGCGGCGGTCACGGTCCGCTGCTCGGTAGCCTGGCCGACGAGGGCGAGGCTGCCGACGTCTCTCGAACCAGTCGTGCCACTCATGGGTTGTGCCCCGTTGGCGCCGGTCAGGGCTGTTCCGAGCAGCAGGGCGGCGACCAGGGCCGCGGGCGTCAGTGCTCGTTGCTTCATCATGACTCTCCTGTCTCAAACGGGTCGGCTGTTCCTTCACCGCACCCTTGAGACGACGCAAGCGCCCTACCGGTTGGGACCAAAATCATGAGGGGCCACGACGTAGGTACCTCGACGCCTACGCGGCAGAGCCCGACGCCGCCGGCACCGAGGTACTGCCGAGCGGCACGTGTGATCGCTCCCTCTCTGCTCAGGACCACCTCGGCTTGAGCATGCCGCGACGGCACGGTGTTTCATCCAGGCGCCACCGCGAACCGCGGGAGGCGGACGCCGAGAAGGAACGTGATGCGAACATCGATGAGTCACAGGCGACGAACCCGGCCGCGGAGCCTGTGGCCCCTGGTGGCAGGTGCCTCATGGATCGGCTCCATCGTCTGGGTGGGCGGTCAGATCGGAGTGGCGGGGGTGCTGGCCGGCCTCGTCGTATCCGCTCTCGCCGCCGTCCCCGTCGCCGGCGCCTTCCTGTGGCTGGGCCGCTGGAAGCGCGAGCGTTCAGAGCGACTGCTTTCCGCATTCGTGTGGGGTGCGTCGTTGGCTGCCTTCGCCGCGATTTGGTCGGAAGAAGCACTGCAATACCTTGCCGACACCGCAGTGAGCACCGATTTCGGTCACTGGTTCCGCCCACTCGTGATCACCCCGGTCGCCGAAGAAGTCCTCAAAAGCCTCTTCTTGCTGTGGTTGGTGATCTATCAGGCCAGGTGGATCACTGGACTGCTCGACGGAATCGTCTACGCAGGTCTCGTCGGCACCGGATTCGCTTTCACGGAGAACACCCTGTACCTCGGGAAAGCCATGACTGCCTTCGCAACAGACGTATCCGATGCACATGCAGCGGGACAACTCGCCGCAACGGTCCTCCTGCGGATGGTGATGCTTCCGTTCTTCCACCCGCTCATGGTCATCGTGTCCGCCTCAGGCATCGTTGCAGTCGTTCGAGAGCGCGGCCGATCTGCGCGCGTGGGCCTTGCCCTGGGCGCCCTGCTCGCCGCCATCGCACTGCACGGTGCGTGGGACTGGGCCGGTCTCGCCAGCAGCGATCCGTTCCTGATCTACAAGGTCTACGGAGCTGTCCTGGTGCCTGTGTTCCTCACGACGCTGGTCCTGGCACTCGTGCTCCGCAGGAGGGCGGGGAAAATGGTGGCCGCCTCCCTGCCCGCGCTGGCGCGCGACGGCCATATCGACCCCGGTGAGGTGACGCCCCTCTCCAACCTCGGTCAACGCCGCCGCTGGAGGAGAGCCGTGCTACGCCACTCGGGTCGCAGCGCGGCCCAGGCCACCACACGTTACCAAGCAGAGGCGAGTGGGCTCAGTATCCGGGCGACCCGTGCGCAAGCCGGCGGACACCGGGACGCGCTGGACGAACAAGTGCGGACGGTGGCAGCAGCGAGGTCGGACATGCTGGGGGCGATCGCAGCCTCGCAGGGCTCTGCCAAATGAGCGGCTCTGTTTCACCTTGGACGGTAGCGAAACGTGAGTGGGCTCGTTGTGCCGGTCCCCTCGCAGCGCGGAGACGATCTGTACGGTCAGTCCCTCGGCGAGGGTGTTCGGTAGTCACGTGCGTGGTCGGTCGGGCTCTTGGACCCGCATACGCTGTGCAGCCGCCTGGCGTTGAGGGCCGTCAAGCGCTGGTCCAGGGAATATGCGGCGTGAGCATGTCGTGGAGGCAGCGGCGCAGTCCGTTGTGGGAGTCGACCGGCGAAAGCCATGGCACCCGCTGAAGCAGGTCGTTGTGTTGACTGGTGCTGGGGTCGGTGAGAAGGGTGCGGAGTTCGTCGGGGACGGGGTCGTCGGCCAGGCACAGCCAGGCAAGGGCGGCGCCGATGCGGATCTGCGGCGGTCGGCCGGGATCTGACCACAGGTGCCGGGCCCACGCGTGAGCATGTTCATCGTGGTGTTCGCGGGCGACTTGGGCGATCGCCAGGATCAAGCTCACCTGGACCACCGGATCGTCTTCCGTTGCCAGCCCGCGGTGCAGGGCTGAGGAGACGTGTGGAATGTCGCCGGTCGCCTCCGCCATGACGAAGGCGGTCGCGGAGCGGACGGCGGGATCGGGGTCGAGGAGAAGAGGGAACAGGAGATGCAGGTCGCTCGTGATGGCGTCGCGTGCGGCCTGAATCGTCCAGTCCACCGGGCATTCTGTGGTGCCCTCCATCAGCAGTGGATCCTCGGAGACCGCGAGAAGGCATTCCCGCGATCCGTCCCCATGGTGCTGACATCGTCCGATCGAGGCGACCAGGCAAAGGGTTTCCGCCCGGAGCCCCGGGGATCCGGTAGCCGCGATCCGGAGCAGGAACGGCACCGTCAGTGCTCCCACCGCGATCGTGCTGCCCTGATGGTGAAGATCTGTCCACAGCTGCCACAAAGCCCGGCCGGCGGCCTCGGCGTCTTTGGAGGCAAGCGTTGCGAGGAGTCCGGGTATCTCCTCGCCAGAGCCGTAGAAGTGCGGAAACCGTTGCCAAGGGATCTCGCCGTACTCAAACCCGTCCTTGACCCCTCGCGGGATCGCGCTCACGACCGTACGCATGTCGCAATCCGTGCCTACCCACGGCTCGGGCCACCTGGCCCAACGGTCATCGTCCATAGCCTGACCTTCAGACATCACAACCATCCTCCACTCGCAGACCACGCGATCCGTGAACACCTTCGTCAACGACCGGGGCAAGCAGACGGCCTCCTCCGTAGGCGGACCGTCGGCTGACGCGCAGGGTGTAGCCCTGGCCGCACAGCACGGCCACGGCCACGGTCGAGCGCGGCCTCCGGCTCAGCTGCGCGGAGGAATTCGGTGACCTCGCCCGGGATGCCGAGGGTACGAGGACTTCGAACGCATCCCCGGCCGGCTGGAGCACGAGGTCGCGGACATGCCTGCCGCACACGCCAACCACGCCTGCCCTTTCCCGCGCTGGTTCCTGCTCCGGCGTACCCGTCGGCGGGCTGACCACGGTATCCGTGACCCCTCGGCCGCCCGCGCCCCCAAAGCCGGCGTCCGTGTGTCACGCGGGCCCGGTCCCGGACGCGGCCCTGCCGGGCGTGGACCGGTCGGGGCCGACGGGGAGGCGCCGGAGTGGGCGCGGGGGCCCGTCCTGAGGGCCGGGACTCGTCGCGTCGGCGAGGACGGCGGCGGGGCGCGTCAGCCGAAGTGGAGGTCGCCCTCGATGGTGCCGGCCTGGATCACGGGACCGCGGATGTCGCCTCCACTGACGGTGTTGTGCACGGTGGTGCCCTGCTCCGAGCGGTGTTCTGCCGCCGTCAGCAGGGCACGCAGCTCGGCCTGCGCCGCGGGGTCCTCGCGGAGCAGGAGCAGCAGCCGCGCCTGCCATCGGGACTCGATCTCGGCGAGGGCCGCCCGGTCGTCGTTGTTCGCGGCCACAACAACCGCGGCGCGGGCCTCTTCCAGCTCCGCGTCCGCCGTCTGCGTCCGACCGGCCCGGTCACCCCCGAACAGCGCCCGCACCCGATCCCTGGCCGTGGCCCACGCGTCGCCCGCCATCAGCTGCACCAGGGTCGTCGCCCCGGACACGGCCAGCGCCGTCAGTTCCGCCTCCACTCCGCCACCCTCCGTTTCCCGCTGCTCAGTCCCGAACTTCGCTCCTTACCAGCCTACTTGGAACACTTCGGGGACGCGGACTATCGTGCTCGACCAGGAGACGGCGGAGGTGCGCGAGACGTGGGGCGAGCCGGGGGGAGCAGGTCCCACGACGTACACAACACCTTCCACGGTGACGCCCAGACGGTCATCCAGGCCGGTTCCATCGGCCGCGTGCACCTCTACGGGATCCCCTTCCAGCTGACGCCCTTGTCCGGCTGGTCCGTGGTCCGGCGCTGTGCGGTCGTGACGGTCCTCGTGACTCTCGGCGGCTTCCTGCTGGGTACGGGGCTCACCGCCGCGACCGGACGGAAGGCGCCCTGGCTGGTCGTAGCCGGGCTCGCGCTGCTGATGACCGCGCACTCCGTGGGATGGGTGACCTGGCAGTGCCGTCAACTGTCCCGCGGCCGCCACGAGAACGCGCTGCGCGCCACGGTGAACGGCGTGCTGGCCGGACTCGCCCGGGAGCAGGCCAGGCAGTGGCGCGACGAGGCGATCACGCGCCGCGTCCAGGGACCGCGCCTGCTGCCCGTGCTGTGCCGGACCGCCGGGCGCGACCTGTTCGACCACTGGTCCAACATCCGCACCGGTGAACGGAGCGACCAACCCCTGCCCCTCGACGGCGACGTCGCGGAGATCGACCGGCTCTACGGCCTGGTGCCCTCCGGACGGCTGGTGATCCTGGGCGAACCGGGCGCGGGCAAGAGCGTGGCGGCGCTCCGGCTCGGGCTGCGGTTGCTGGAGCGACGAGGGCCCGACGGCCGGGTCCCCGTGATCCTCCCCCTCGCCTCCTGGGACCTGGGCGAGACGGGCCTGTGGCGCTGGGCCGCGCAGCGGCTCGCCACCGAACACCCCGAACTGGCGGCACCGACCGGTTTCGGCACCGTACTGGCCGAGGAGGTGGCCGCACCCGAGCGGCTCCTGCTGATCCTCGACGGCCTTGACGAAGTGCCCGCCGAACGGCGTGCCATGGCCCTGCGGACGCTCAACGACACTCTGGACGAGCACACCCACCTGATCCTCACCAGCCGCACCGCGCAGTACCGGGACGCGGTGTGCCAGGCGGACGTGCTCAGCGGCGCGGCGGCCGTGACGCTCCAGCCGTTGACGGTGCGGGAGTTGAGCGAGCACCTCAGGACCAGTACCCGGCGGACCCGGGCGGACGGCGCCCCGCTGTGGGAGCCCGTCCTCGCCCGCATGCGCGACGGTGACGAGCCGCATGCCCGGCGGCTGCGCGCCGCGCTGTCGTCGCCGCTGATGCTCGGGCTGGCCTTGGCCGTCTACGGTGAGACGGCCGCCGACCCGGCTGAACTCCTGGACACCGCCGCGTTCCCGACCGGAGCGCGGATCGAGAAGCACCTGATCGCACGGCTCGTACCGGCGGTCTACACGGCCCCGCCCGACGTGGGGAAAACGCCGCGATGGCGCGCGGAGGACGCCGAACGCCAGCTCCGACGGCTGGCCCAAGATGCCGCCCGGCACGATGCGCCCGGCGGCGAACTCGCCTGGTGGCGCTGGTATCCCGGGCAGGCGAAGGCCGCTACGGCGGTGGCCGTCACCCTGATCTACGGCACGGCTGTGGCCCTCACCGCCGCCCTGCCGCCGCACGGCACGATCCGCTGGTGGGGCATGACGCTGCCGGCGTGGGGCGCGCTGGCACTGATCGGTGTGCTTCCCCTGATCGTCGCTGTCGTCGACGTCTATGCCACCGTGCCGGTGCCCGTGCGTCTGCAACTGCGTCGGCGCGCACCCACGATTCTCCGGCGCGCCACAGGAAGCGCCGCCGGGATCGGGTTCGCCTGGGCGACGAACATCCCCACCAAGGACCATCCCTACCCGTCCGGCTTCCCGATGCCCGTGGCCGTCGCGTTGGGCGTGCTCTTCGTCGTCCGCGCCGCACCGAGCATGACGACCGACGTGGAGTCGGTCACCCCTCGCTCGCTGCTGCGGGCCGACCGGACGTCAGCCCTGACCCTGGCAGTCAACCACTCGGTCACCGGGCCGCGCCGGTGGTGCCTGGAAGCGGTGGTGCTGCTGCCTCTCGTGTGCGTCAGCACCTGGAGCGACCACGCGGGGGCGGGGGTGACGGGTCCGGCGGCGTGGGCCACCGTGGTCTCGGGCACCCTCGCCATCACCGTCCTGCACGGGATCACCCACACGGCCTGGGGGCGCCATGCCGCGGCGCGCGTCGTCCTGGCGGCCACCGGCCGGCTGCCCTGGCGGACTATGGCCTTCCTGGAGGACGCCCACGCGCGCGGTGTACTGCGGCAGACCGGCGGGGTGTTCCAGTTCCGCCACGCACGATTGCGGGAGCACCTGATCAGCGAAGCGCCGCCGGTGCGGGACGGCAGGGTCCGTCTCCGCCGGTGGTCGCGGGCCCCCTGGCTGCTGGGCCGCCGGCCCGCCCTCCTCCTGACGGGAATCGTGCTGTTCTTCGGCAGCGCCTACCTCACCCAGTCCATCAGCCGGATCAGCCTGCCGGCCGGTCCCTATGCCGCGCCTCCGCCGGCCTGCTCTCTCCTCGACAGAGACACGGTCACCTCGGCCCTCCACGGGGATCCGGTGCGCGACCGTGAGGCGCAACGGATGGGCGGGCTGTACGAGCCCTGGCCCAGGCGTGATGACGTGTGGTGCAGCTGGCACACCGAGGCCAACACCTCGACACTGGCACTGGCCACCGATACGGAGACGCCGACCCCCGACAAGAGCGGCGCCGAGATCGCGCGGCGCGTGTTCGTCGGGACGACGAACCCGGACGCCCCGGCCCAGGCCGATCCCGCGGCCACCCCCTGCGACTGGGACCACGAGTCCATCTGGTCGGGGAGCGACGACCGGGAGCCCGGCGTCTTCGTACACGCCTTCCTGCTCTGCCGAAACGTCGTGTTCCAGGCCGACTACCATTCCGACCTCCCAGCGGGTGCGCCCTCCGACGGCACCGCTGTGCTGCAACGACTGCTCCACCTCGCCGTACGCAACGCACTTCGCCCGGAAGAGGCCCGGTAGTCCGCTCTCGGACACTCGGCCGCGATGCGGCCATCCGTGAAGCTCGGGTCGTGGCAGAGGATCATCAGCCTCGCGCTGTCGCGAGTGGGGCTGTCCGAGGGATGATCACATAATCGAGGGGCGCGTCTGAACCGGGACGATGGGATGTGTCCAGGATCCTGGTCTGCTGCGGCCGGGGAACGCGGGCAGTAACACCGCCGCCGACCACATCGAGGCCGCGAAGCTCGCCCTGGCCCAGCCGCCGAAGAAGCACCGGCGAGGACGCCGCGCTCTGATCCGCATGCGCGGTTGAATGCGAAGAGCCGATGAATGTCGCCCGTATTCTCGCGCCTCGGGCGCAACGGCGGTCTTCGGGGAACGGTGATAGTCGGTGGCTCTGGCTCATCAGGTGCGGTCGTGCAGGGTGATCTGGTAGCCGTCGGGGTCGGCGAAGGTGAATGTCCGGCCGAAGGGGCCGTCAATCGGTGCGGAGACGATGGTGTGACCGTCGGCGACGAGAGCATCGTGGATGGCCTGGACGTCGGTGGCGTGGAGCCAGATCGCGGCACCGATGCCGGGCTGGGCAACGGATGCGAGATCGGTGCCGGGAACGACGTCGCGGAGTGCGAACGCGATCGGCTTCGTCTCGAAGACGACGGCGTGCGGGGGTCCGGCCGGCGAGCGGACGAGGCCGAGGTACTGCTCGTAGAACGCCTGCGAAGCGTCGAGGTCGCGCGCCTGGAGCGAGATGAAGTCGGGGCCGGTGGCGGGCATGATGATGCTCCTTCTCTTCGTGTCAGATTCCTGACACGGGTCACTGTATGTCAGACTTCTGACATGAGTCAAAACGATGCCGGCATCGACCTGGACAAATCGCTGGGCTACCTGCTGAAAGAGGCTTCGAGCGCCCTGCGCGCAGCCATGGAGGAGGTGCTGCGGCCACTCGGGATGAGCGTGACGCACTACTCCTGCCTTGAGCTGCTGGCTCAACGGCCGGGCTTGTCGAACTCCGAGCTCGCGCGTGGCGCGTTCGTGACGCGGCAGTCGATGAACGTGCTGCTCCAGGCCCTGGAACGAGACGGCTACGTGACCAGGCCCGCGGAGGCGCCCGTCGGGAAGGTTCTTCCCGCGCGGCTCACGCCGCGCGGCCGCCGGAGCCTGGAGAAGGCGACCGTGGCGGTCCGGTCCGTCGAGGTCAGAATGCTGGCCGGCATGACCGGGACCGAGCAGTCGGACGCGTTCCGGATCCTGCGGAGCATGATTCATTCCCTGCGCGACGGCAGGGACGGTGCATAGCTCCTTCCGCGGCGCACGTCTCGCCGCGCCCGGACAGGAGTGCAGCCGAGCGTGGAAATCCGTGCAGGTGACCTCGAAAACCGACAGCCCCCGACTGCACCCGCTTCTGCGACGAGCCACATTGCGCACCTGGCCGTCGTCCAGCCCGAGGCCGCGCGGACTCCGGGCGGCAAGAGGACGAAGAATACCCGGCAGACCAATGAAAGCGAGAAGTGTCTTGCGTTCCCTCGATCTACACCCGATCTTCCGTAATAACCGGGACATCGATCAGGCGGTGAGGTCCTTCATATTCAACGCGTACAACTCCGGAGATTCCATGGCCGAGATCATCCCGGGAAAGGGAAAACAGCGGCTCAAGAATCATGTTCTGGCCTACTTGAACCAGAACCATATGCGGCGCTTCTATCGCAGGGTGGAGGCTGATCCGACCAACGCCGGGCGGATCGTGGTCCATTTCAAGTAGCGCCGGGGCCACTTCTTTGGACTCCCGCCCGTCCTGGAGGTCACGCGGATGGGCACGGTGGAGGACCTCGGCCGGGACGAACGCCCGAACCGCCGACCGAGATCCTTCGGCCCCGCTCCGTTCACTTCGGCAGATCGGCGGCAAGGAAGGGAGCAAGGAGCGCGAACAATGCGTCGGGGCGGTCGAGGGGGATGATGTGGCCGCAGTCCTGGAGGTGGTGTCCGACCAACTCATCGGCGATGGGACGGAGTTGGCGTTCGAGCCCAGTGCCGACGGGGTGCGAGCCGACGGCCATGGTGGGCATGGTCAGCCGAGCCGTCGCGACAGCGTCCTGGATCTGCCGCGCGCTGGTGGGCAGGGCCCGGTAATAGGAGAACGCGCAGCGCAGGGCCTCGCTCCCGGTGTACGCGTGGACGAAGGCCGTACGGATGTCGTCGGGCACCCCTCGCCCCAGCGTCCCCGAGTCGAGGAACCAGTCGATGTACGGGGCCTCGTTGCCGGCCAGGACGGTCTCGGCAAGGCCGGGGACGGCGTGGAAGCCGAACCACCACGGGGCGCCGCCCGCGACGACGTTTTCGGCTCCGGGCAGACGGCCGAGCAGCGCCTCCATCACGACCAGGCGCCGGACGATGGCGGGCCGGCGCAGCGCGAGCAGGACGGCGGGGGCGGTGCCTGCGTCGATGCCGACCACCGCTGCCGAGGGTTCGCCGAGTGCGTCGAGCAGCCCTTCGGCGTCGGTCGCGAGGGTGTCTGCGTCGTAACCGTCGACGGCACGTGCACTGGCACCGAAGCCTCGCAGGTCCGGGGCGATGACCCGGTACTGCCCGGCCAGCCGGCCCATGATGCCGCTCCAGAGTTGCCAGGTGTGCGGGAAGCCGTGCAGCAGCAGAACCGCAGGTCCGTCCCCGGCGATTGCGACGTTGAGTTGGACGCCGTTCGTCGTGATACGGCGCAGTCGGTGTGCGGTGGTGACGGGCATGACGGCTCCTGTGGCCAGCGAGTTACCATGGGTGACCACAGAACGATAGGTGACTGTACGGTCGCTTCCCAGACGGCACTTTCAGGGAAGGTGGTGAGTTCCAGGTGACCACCCGAGGAGCCGGGGCCGCTGGTCACGGGGTAAGCGGGGATCTGTTCGACCCCCGGTGCCCGACGCGGCAGTTGCTGGACCGCATCGGTACGAAGTGGACGTCCATGGCCGTCAAGACGCTCGCCGATGCCGCACCGGACGAGGTGCGCTTCGCGGAGCTGAGACGCCGGATGCCGGGCGTCTCGCAGAAGATGCTGTCCGTGACGCTGCGAAGCCTGACCCGCGACGGGCTGGTGTCGCGCCGGGTCGAACCGGCCGTGCCGCCGCGGGTCTTCTACCGGCTCACCGGACTCGGGCTGTCTCTGGAAGTCGCGCTCGCGGGGCTGCGGACCTGGGCGGAGGAGCACATGGCCGAGATCGACCGCGCCAACGAAACCGCGGACCAGGGTGTCGATGGGGGATAGGCAGACTGGTTGCGCGCCCAGTACTGGTGGCTCGGGTGCTTGATGTGGTCGGCGTCGTCGCCGTGGTGCGCCGTAGAGGACGCAGGGGATGTCGTCGGCGCAGTGGCCGGCGACGAAGGGACGGGTGAAGGACGACGGGGATGGTGTTCGAGGACGGCATTCCCCGGTTCTGCCCGAAGTGCGCCACGATCCTGAAGTCGGTCGGCGAGACCGCTGGCGGCGGTCGCACTCCCTTGTCGGTCAGCCCACCAACCTGCGCATATCTCACTCCCCAGGACCTACCGGCGTCAGCAGCCGCTGCCAGGCGAACCTTCCCGACATCACTCGATCAAGTTCAGTAGTGATTGCGAGGAATCCGTGCGGTGCGGCCAGCACCTGTTCTTGCTGCCGGTGCCACCGCTCACACTCTTCGACGAAGGCATGCTGTTTCAAGGTTCTGGACGGTCATGTGCGCTCCCTGTACTGAGGCTCGTGAGTGAGCTGCTCCCGCAGGAACATCGAAGCCAGGCCCGTCATTGCGCGAGCAGATTGTCGGATGCGGAGTCAGGTGCCTTGGCGGCGCTGTTCTCATCTGACAGCAGGTGAGACACAAGGTCGTATGCCCACCCGGAGGTGAGGGGCTCGTCGGTGAAGACGGCCCGGTAGTAAAGGGGGGCGAGGATGGCGTCTGTGGTCCGCTCCAGAGTCGGGCGCTCATGACCTCTGGCCTGCTCGCGTTCAAGGATGGCTTCGAGTTGCTGCTGGCGTTCGCCGCGGCATGCGGCAGCACCCTGTTCTCCGCCTGTGCCGATGGTGGCTCGCACCAGAGCGAGGGTGTCCGGGTCGCAGAGGTCTTTTGCCAGGTCGGACGCATACCGTTCCAGGTCGCCGCGGAGGGTCCCGGTGTCTGGTACCACGATGTCGCCGGAGAAGCGGCTCGTGGCGACGTCGGCGAGCAGTTCGCCGATGGAGCCCCAGCGGCGATAGACCGTAGTGGCGTGCACGCCGGCGCGAGAGGCCACGACCGGGATCGTCAGTTCACTGGCTTCGTGGGTGAGTAGGTCCTTGACGGCCTGGTGGACGGCCGCCCGGACCCGCGCGGAGCGGCCGCCGGGCCGCCTTTCGGTACGGCGGGGGGATGTCGTAGCAGGCATGTGACCAGTATTGCAGTGATCACTGCCTTTGTAGCGCATCGTTCGCTGCGTTTGTGTTACGCTCAAGCCACTAACGCAATGATCACTGCGAGGTTTGCGCCTCAGGAAGTGAGTCCTACTATGTCCAGCCCGGCATTCGTGGGCCCCGAGATGAGCCCCCTGCAACTGCGAGACGTCACGGTAGCCAACCGTGTGTGGATGTCCCCGATGGCTCAGTATTCTGCCGCTGCGGACGGTAAGCCGACCGACTGGCACCTCGTGCACTACGGGGCGCGAGCAGTCGGCGGAGCAGGGCTGATCATGATCGAGGCCACAGCCGTCGGGCCATCCCACCGATGCACCGCTGCTGACCTCGGGCTCTGGAATGAAGAGCAGGCCGCCGCTCACCGGCGCCTGACCTCATTCATCTCCGAGCAGGGTGCAGTGCCTGCCATTCAACTCCAGGCCGCGGGCCGGAAAGGGTCGCACAAGCTTCCCTGGGACGGGCTGGGCCAGAACGACCCTGTGCACGTGGGTGATGGCGGTTGGGACACGATCGCGCCGTCGGCAGTTCCCTTCGGCGACCTGAGCCTTCCGCAGGAAGCCAGCCACGCTGACATCGACCAGACTGTCGCGGACTTCGCCCACTCGGCCAAGATGGCGCACCATGCGGGGTACCAGGTGGTCGAAATTCAGGCGTCTCACGGATACATCCTCCACGCGTTCCTGTCCCCGCTGTCCAATCACCGGACGGACGAGTACGGCGGAACCCTGCAGAACCGAATGCGTTTTCCTCTGCGCGTGGCCCGGGCAGTTCGACAGGCGTTCCCGGCGGAGAAGCCGGTCTTCGTCCGTATCACAGCCACGGACTGGGTCGAAGGTGGCATCCCTATTGACGAAGCGGCAGTTTTCGCCAAGGAACTGGCCGCCGTCGGTATCGACCTCCTCGATGTCACCTCCGGTGTGCTGCTGCAAGACGTGCGGGCCCGCCCGCCGGCTCGCGAAGGAGTTCACATCGAGTTCGCCGACACCCTCAAGAAGGCGTCGGGTCTCCCCGTCGCTCCTGTTGGGCAGATCGCCGATATGTCGCTGGCCGGCGAAGTCGTAGCGAGTGGCCAAGCGGACGCAGTGCTGATGGGGAGGGCACTGCTGCGCGATCCGTACCTCGTCCTCTACCACCGCCGCGACGACCCCTCGTCCTGGCCGAATCAGTACTACCGGGCCCTGTGAGAGCAGAGCCGTAGACGGAAGGTGAAGGGAAAATCCGATGACATCCATAAATCGCGCTGCCGGGGGCCCTAGGGCCGGGAGGCCGGGCGGTACGAAGACCAAGCACACGTCCGTCGGCGCTTCGCACCGCAGGCCGGGCAAGGGCGCCTTTGTCGCTCCAGGCCGGCCTCAACATTGTCGGCCCCATCGGCCGCACTGCTCGGGATCGGCACGCTGATTTCGCTCTCCGGGGTGGCGCAGGACGTCGCCTGGCTTGCCGCCGTCGGCACCGTCATCTCCGGCATCGGCTTCGGCGCCTCAGCCTCGATCCACCGCGTGAATTCTGATCACCGGTGTCGGGCGGCTTCCGGGGGTTTCTTCGGGGTGCGGGCAGCGGTGATCGCCGGGTGGCCGTCCGGTGCGGGGCCTCCGAGGTCTTTCGGGTCGTGGGCGGGCAGTTGCGTCACCTGGTTCAGGTGAGCATGCGCTGTCCGGTCGCGGTCCACAGGTCGGTGAAGTCGTCGTCCCAGCGCCAGAGTTTGGGCAGGTGGAGGGTGAGGCGGCGGGCTCCGGTGGCGATCCGGGCGGGGATGTTGATCAGGTGGCGGCGGATCGTTCCGGTCCGCGCTTTGGCGTGGAAGACGGAGGCGAGGTGGCCGGCGGCCCGGGTGAGGTTGTAGGCGGTGGCCGCGAGGGTGAGCCAGGCGGCGTTCGCGGTGAACTTCCCCGAGGGCAGATGGGCGAGCGCGGAGTCCTCCAGGTCGGCGAAGACCTGCTCGACCTGGGCGTGTTCGCGGTGCATGGGTTCGGCCTGGGCGAGCACGAACGGGCTGTCGGTGAAGATGACGTGGTGGCGCCAGACGCCGAAGAGTTCGGCCTGGCCCTCGGGCACGCTCTTGGGGTTCAGGCGCTTCACGCGGCGCACGATCAGCCGGGCGGTGGTGTGGAACGCCTTCTTCTTGCTGGTGAACGCGGTGAAGGGGACCTCAGCGATCTCTGCATCGGAGATCCAGCGTTCTTCCTCGGCGTCCCAGACCGCGGCGGCGTACTTGATCGGCGTCCAGGCGTCCTCGGCGATGTGCGCGATGGCCTCGCGGATCTTCTTCCTGACCGCGACCGCGAGGGAGAACCGTGCGCCGGCCTTGCGGCAGACCTCGACGACCTTGTGGGAGAAGTACGCCGAGTCGGCGCGGACGATGATCTGCGCGGTGATGCCCATCGCCCTCACCGTGGCCAGGGCCTCGCGCAGCAGACTCGCCGCCCCCTTGCCGGAGCCTGCCGAGCCCTTGCGCAGCCTCGTCGTCACGATCAGCGGCGCGCACGTCGCGGTCTTGACCGTCACGATCTGGAAGTGCAGGCCGCGCTGTTTGGTGTAGCCGAAGGAGGCGCCCTGCTTGGCCGGGCCGTAGACCTGCTTGACCTTGGAGTCGATGTCGACGAACACCACCTCGTCGCCGGTGGGGACCAAGCCGGTGTGCGCGGCGAGATTGCAGGTGAACGCCCTTGCCGCGGAATCGAGTTGGCGTACCTGTCCCCAGGTGAAGGCGCGCAGGAACGTGCCGAGCGTGGACGGGGCACGCACCCCGCCGAACAGTCGGGACAGGCCACCGTGGCGCAGCACGTCCAGGTCGTCGATGCTGTCCGCCCCGGCGACCATGCCGCCCACGATCGACAGGGCCTTCGCGTCGGCGGCCGTCCCGGCACCGTTACCCGCGCCGGTGAGCTTCACTTTCTCGGCCACCAACCGGGGCAGCCCGCACCGCTCGGCGAGCCGGATCGTGGGGACCAGCTCGGCATGCGCGATCAGGTCCGGGTCGTCGAACGCGGCGAACAGCGCCGCCGGGCTGTGGAAGACTCTCACTTCAGAGGTGCCTTGCTTCGTGGGACTGGTGTGGGCGTAGGAACTCCCATCATCCCAGGTCAGCGGGCACCTCTTCTCATTCCGCCGTCCACAGACCGGCTATCGCACGGTGGATCCAGGCTGAGGGGGGACCGCTGCAGCAATGCAGCGGTCCTACCCGACGAGATCTGGTTCGGGATCATCACCCGGCAGTCCATCCGCCGCGGCACATTCGCCAGCGTCAACGTCCTGGTCAAACAGATCCGCGACTACATCGACTCCTGGAACGAGAACGCGAAACCCTTCACCTGGGCCGCCACCGCCGACGAGATCCTCGCCAAGGTCCGACTTGTCCAGACCAGCGTGAAGAAACTCGTCAATAACAACTCGAAGTAACACAATCAGGATCACGAGACACTAGAGCGTCCAGTCGCCGGGCAGCAGCCCACCATTTGCCGGTCGGTCTAAGTGCTTTGACGCGGTTTTGCGCGGCGCCCTCGACGCCCCGCCGTGATTTACAGCTGAACGGCAGGATCAACCGCTCTTACCACGTGACCCTCTGCAGTCCCTCCTGTGCATTTCCAGACCGCGGTCTCATGGAAGTAACCCACATGCAGACCGCGGTCGTGCTCGCCGCAGACGGGCCAGGTCACGCGATGGTGGCTCATGACGAATTCCTGCACTCCTTCCGCCACAGCACCCAGAACCTCTGCCGAATCGGGTGTGGAGACCTCCGCCGACTTGATGTGGACCACGCCGACCGGTCCCAGGTCCGGGTCGCGCACGTAGTCGATGTAGCAGAAGTCGTCGCCGGTGGCCGCTTTCCCGGTGTCCTGCTCCGCCGACCTGGTGACCGTCTCGAAGGCCGATCTCGCCATGGAGAAGGTTCGCGCGGTCCAGGATTCACAGAACTCCGATTCCGGAATTTCTCCACGCTCGCTGTACAGCTCGGCCATCCACGTCAGTACCTCCTCGGGGAGCTGCTCCCCGTGCCGCCAGACCGCTCGCAGCATCCGGTCCTGCCAGTCCGAGAAATTCGACATCATCGCTGCCTTCCGATGGCAATGAAAGCCGGGGGGGAAGTGGTTGCCCACTTCTCCCCCGGCGGTGATCACCCCGAAGGGTCTCAGGTGAAGAGGCCGTAGACGTTCAGGTTCGGGTTCTTGGCGCAGATGTTCATGACGGTGAACTTCCCGCTGAATTCAACGTTGTCAGTCCAGTCGAACCAGAAGGTCATGCCCATGGCCTTGTACTTCCCCCGGTCCGACTCCGGTCTTCCCCTCCCGTTCGGGACACCCCAGGAGCCGTGGAAGACGTAGGTGCCCGACTCCAGGTGGCCGTAGTTCTGATTCCTCGCGGCGTAGTACAGCGGAAGGACGATGGTGTACACGAACTTCAGAGCGCCGTACTTCTTCCAGATGCTCTTCAGCTTCACGTACCAGGTCAGGCTGCACTTGGACTTCCCGGTGCAGTTCCTGCGGATGCCGAGGGTGTAATTCTTCGTACTCTTCGTCTGATAGCGGTAGTTCAGCTCACCGCTGGTGTCCGACTGACCGATCGGGTCGGCGGGGTAGATGTAGGCGCTGGTGTTGCCGCCGTAGACCGGGTCGCTCTGGAGGAAGCGGCCGGTGGTCGGATCGTAGACGCGGACGCCCATGAGGGTGTACCCGGCCAGGCCGTCGGTGGCTTTCTGGTAGGCGCCCAGGGACCCGTACTTCGCTGCGGCGGCCGTGGCGTCCAGCGGGTTGCCGTACTCGTCGTAGCGCTGGACCGTGGCGGCGGACGTCGCCAGGTCCAGCCGGACGGAGATGTCGCCGTGCAGGTTGGCCAGTTGGAGGACCGTGCCGACGGTGGCACCGGTGGTGGCGGCCAGGCCGCCGGAGAGGTCGGGGACATTCCGGCTGACAGTGGAGGCGGAACCCGCGGTGGTGACCGTCCAGGACGGAGTTTCGCAGCCACAGTTGTAGTGGTTCACCGTGGTGCTCGTGGTCGACCAGGTCGCGCCGCTGTCGCTGGTGGTCGCGGTGACCGAGGACGCCAGGCGGCCGGAACCGTCCAGGCCCCAGGTGGTACGGGTAGAGCCCACGGTTTCACTGGCCACCAGGTCGTTGGTGTAGTAGGCCAGGGTCTTGCCCGCCACCTGGGTGGTGCGCCCGAAGGCGTCGTAGGTGTAACCCCCGGCGATGAGGCGACCCGCGGTGTCGTGCGCGTACGCCGTGCTGGAGGTGGTGGGGGTGGAGCCCGCAGCCGTGACCGTGGTGGTCAGCGAGGTGCGGTTGTCATCCGTGTCGAAGGCGTAGGCGCGCGAGGTCGTCGTCGTGCCGTCGTCGTCGGTGGCCAGGGCCAGGCGCCCGGAGGCGTCGTAGCCGTAGGCGGTGGACAGGGTTCCGCCGTCGGTCTGAGTGTGACCGGTCTGCTTGCCGTGGATGGTGTAGGTCGCGGAGTCGGAGAGCACGGTGGTGCCTGAGGAGTCCGCGTAGGTCACCGACGTCTGGTTGCCCGTCGTGTCGTAGGTCGTGGCCAGGGTGTAGCCACCGGGGAGGGTCTCACCGGTGAGAGCGCCGTCGGCATCGTGGGCACCGGCCGTGAACGTCCCGGCGACCGAGTCGGTGATGGACCGGGCCTGGCCGGTGGTGGCCTCGTAGGTGTAGGTGGTGGTGGACGGCACCGAGTCGGACGCCGTCACCGGGCGGTCGAGGATGTCGTAGGTGAAGGAGCTGGTGCTGCCCGACCCGTCGCTGTAGGTGAGTGTCCGGCCCCGGGCGTCGTACGTCGAGGTGGACGTCCTGCCGTTGGCGGTGGTGCTGGCGACCTGGCCGGTGGCCCCGTCGTAGGTGATGGTGGTGGCCGGAGTGCCTGTTCCGGTGCCGCCGGTGACGGTCGTGCCGGTCGGACGGCCCGCCGCGTCGGGCGCGGTGGTGGTCGTACGGGTCACGCCGTTGGCGGTCTCGGCCTTGGTGACGACCTGGCCCCACCGACCGTAGGTGTAGACGGTGGTGACGGCCTCGGCGGGGTTGGTCCCGCCACCCGAGATGGCCGCGGCCGGAGCGGTCCTGCAGAGCAGGCCGTCCCACTCGGTCGAGGCGCAGGCGCCGATGGCGTGCGCGTCGTAGTAGGTGTACACCAGCGTGCCCGCGTCCGAGCCGGACGATTTCGGGGTGCGGGTGGTGGCCACACGGCCCGCGCTGTCGTAGCTGGTCACCTGGCCCGCGGACTCGCCGCCGCCGGTGGTGGCCAGTTCGGAGCCCGTGGACCAGTCGTAGGTGGTGGTCGTGGTCTTGGCCTCCGCGTCGGTAGCGTAGCCGGCTATGGCCGCGCCCGTGGTGGAGGAGGTGACCAGGTCGGAGACCGCCGCGTTTGCCGGGGCTCCCTCGTCGTAGGCGTAGGAGGTGTGGGCACGGGCCGGGATCACCGTGCCAGCGGCCAGGGTGGACTCGGGGGTGGTGCCGGTGAGTTCCGCGGCCAGGGTGACCTGGTGCAGCGGACCGTACTCGTCAGTCACACGGGTGCCGTCGGCGGAGTACTCCAGCACGGTGGCCAGCTGCTGGGCGCGCTCGGCGGTGGACAGATCGGTCAGGCCCAGGGCGGCCAGTTCTGTCGCCGCGTTGGCGGAGGCGCCCAGGGCGAGTTCTCGGTTGCCGGCGGTCAGGTCGGAGGACTCGTTGCCGAGCAGGTCGTACTCGGTGGTGGTGATCGCACCACCCGGGCTCACGGTGTTGGTCTCCATTCCGTTCGCGTTGATGTAGCTGATCGTGGCCCGGGCATAGGCGCCAGCTGTCAGGTCGCCGCCGGTGCTGGAGGCCGGAACGCTGTCGGCGGGGAAGAACGCGGTGGCGTCGGTGGGCGCCTCGTCCTGTCCCCAGGTGGCGACCGTCGCGGTGTCCATCTGGTACGGGGCGGCGGTGCCGGAGACCGGGACGTCGTAGACGACGGTGGTGGCCGCCGTGCCGGACGTGGTGCTCGCGGAGCCCGCGGCAAGCGCGGCACGCGAAACCTTGAGGAGCATGCCGGCCCCCGAGGTCAAGGTTGAGCCGGCCGTGCCGTAGGTGAAGGTCCAGGGCAGCTCGCCCGGCTTGGTGTACGTGGCTACGCGGCCGTCGGTGCCGTAGGTGTACTCCGTCTTCAGCAAGGGGCTGATGCGCGGGTCCCACACCTGGCGCAGCTGGCCGGAGGCGTTGTAGGCGTACGAGGCGAGCGTCTCGGAGGTCGAGGCGGAGGCACCGGGGGTGGTGGCCCACAGCTTGATGGCCGAGACCTGGTTCAGATAGTCGCCCAGTGTGCTGGAAGTGGCCGTGGTGGCCGGCGCGTAGACGTACTCCAGTACCCGGCAGCCCTTCGTGGACGGCGTCGTCTGGCAGGTCGTCGCAGTCGCCGCGCTCGTCGGCGAGACCACGTACCTCGGACGGGCCAGCTTCTTGCCGCCCACGTCCACCGTCGTCGAGAAGACCGTGACCGTCGAGTCGTCGACCGCCGAGGCCGACGAGAACACCGTCCACGTCGTCGAGGCCGGGTCCGCCTTCGCGAACACGACCGTGTTGGCGTCGGTGTCGGTCAGCGTGAACATGTTCGTGGTGGTCGAGTAGGTCAGCGTCAGGGACTCGGCACCGATCTCCGGCTGCCAGCCGCCGCTGCTCGTCTCGGTGTACGCGATCGCGCTGCCGTCACCGGCCAGTACCTCGACAGAGGTGCCGGAGGTCTCGCGGATCTGCGTATAGTCGCTCGACTCTGCGGAGACGGCCGACGTCCAGCCGGGGCCGAAGATTTGCGCCTGGCCCTCGGCGTCGGTGCTGTTGGTACGCGAGGAGAACGTACGGTCCACGCTCGCGGCGAACGCGGAGGCGTCGGTGGCCGACAGGTTGAAGTCACCGGTGAGTTCGTTGACCTGGCCCGGGCCGATCTGATTGGTGAGGGCGGTGCCCGCGTCCCGGTCGAGGGTGACCTCGGCGGTCTGCGAGTAGCCGGTGGTGGTGCCGTCGGTGAACGCGGCCCGCAGCTGGATCACGCCGTCCTCGGCGAGGGTGGAGACGGTGTTCCACGCCAGCTTGGTCGCGGTGCCGCCGCTGACGGCGACGGGCCAGGCGGAGACGGCGGAGCCGGAGGCGGTCACATCACCGACGGGCACGGTGTGCCAGATGTCGGTCTCGCCGCGCCGGTACTGCCAGGTCACGCCGGTGTAGGTGGTGAGGCCCTTGGCCGCCAGGGTGACCCGGCGGGCGGTGGTGTCGCCGTCCTGCGGGGAGAGGATCGCCGCGCCGTCGGCGCCGACGCCGAAGCTGTAGGCGGTGCTGGCGGTGGAGAGGTTGCCGCCGGAGTCGATGGTGCGCGCGTACAGCGTGTGCCAGCCGCCCACCGGGTTGATGCTGATGGTCTGCGCGTCGCCGCCGGTGCCGTTGGTCGTGTCCAGCTTCGTGTTCGGCAGGGACGCGTCGTCCAGGCCCCACTGGTAGCCGGCACCGTCCGTGGAGGAGGTGTCGAGGGTGCAGTTCACGGCGGCGGATGCCTTGGCGGTCCAGCCGTTCTGGGTGTACGTGTCACAGATGACGGTCGGTGCGACCGGCTTGCCCGTGTTCAGCACGAACGTCGTGTAGCCCGACCACGACCCGAAGTCCGTGCCGTCATACGCCCGCACCCGGTAGCGCAGATGCACGCCCGCGGGGAACGCCGACCCTGACGGGATCCCCAGCGCAGAGGTCGAGCCGGAGGCCACCGTCTTGCCGTACGCGGTGTAGGTGTAGGTGGTGTCCGCCGAGGCCGGGTCCGGGGTGATCTCGAACTGGGCCTGAGCGTTGCCGCCGTCGGCGTCGGTGACCTTTGCCGACAGGGTCGGGGTCAGCGAGGTGACGTACCGGCTGCCGTTGTAGGCGTTGACCACGCTGGGCGAGATCGCCGCGGAGGCGGTGGTGGCGTAGGAGTTGTAGGTCACGACCAGCTTCGGCGCGTAGCCGGAGGTGGTGTAGTTCGCCGAGCGGAAGCGGCGCCAGGTGGTGGGGACTTTCTCGTCGGCGCTGCGGATCTGGATGCCGTAGTTGGCGGCGCCGTTGGCCCAGTCCTGGACCATGCCGGTCAGCGTCCAGTTCGACCAGTTCGCCGGGCAGGAGGAGTCGTAGCCCCAGTGGCCGGTGTTGGTGGCCATGCTGTCCGTGGTGGTCGTCGGCTGCGTGACCCACGTGATGTTCACGGTGTCCAGCGTCGAGGTGACGCGCTTGGCCTGCGTCCCGGGGCCGTCGGTCGCGCACGTGGCGGAGTAGTACGAGTACAGTGACATCACCGCCGAGGTGATGTGCTTGCCCTTGAACTTCGACACGTCGAACTTCAGGTACGAGCGTGCGATGTCCTGGCCGGTGTCGTAGGTGCCGGACTTCAGCTCCTGCGAGCCCTGCTGGGAGTCCGGGTAGTCCGGGGTCTGCACCCACGTGTCCGTGGTCACCGCGAGCGTGGACGTCGGGTCGACGGTCATCGGATAGGTGGCCGTCGCCAAGAAGTCCGCAGCTGGGGTCAGGACCAGGGACTGTGTGCCGTCCTCTGCCGTCTCCACCGTAGTGGCGACCCGCGCCCGGTGGTCGGACTCACCAGAGACCGGGTTCTTGGTGGAGTCCCACATCATCGGCGCGGACGCTTCGGCCACCAGCTTGCCCGCAGTGTCCTTCAGCAGCAGGTGACCGGACTCGGCTTGCGACAGCTTCAGGCCGTCCAGGTTCAGCGGAATCCGGTAGGACACGGGGCCGTCGGGCTGCTGGTCCAGGACCACGTTCTCGGTGAAGCCCTGCGCGAGCGCGGAGACCGTCAGCTTCTGTCCGTCGCCGAGGTCGTAGGAGGCGGTGTTGTCCTTCACCACGGGCGTGGGCAGCTTGTCCTGCCAACCGAGCCCGAACGACATGGCCCCCTTGGCAACCGATACGAGGGCGGTGTCGCCGCCGTCGGAGACCGCGATGTCCGCCGCCGTCGCCGCCGGCGTCAGATCCGCCCCAGTGTCGGACAGCGAGGTGTCGATGTCCTGCCATACCCCGCCCTGCTTGACCCGCACCGGACCGGCGAATGCCTCGGTCTGCAGCTCACCGCTCGGGAGCGCCCACGTCGTTGAATCCGTCGTCCGCGCCGAAAGCACCTCGATCTTCCGGTCCTGCAGCCGCGCCATCAGCACCGCGGAGGACTCATCCTGTGCCTGCGCTGGACCCTCGGCCGCCGCCGAGGACACCGTCGGGAGGGCTTGCGGTGGCAGGGCAACAGCTTGCCCGGTGGACTCCACCACCAGCGCCGTCTCAACCGCCAGCACCAGCGCCACAGCCCCAGCTACCCGTCGCGCGCGTCTGCGCGCCAATGACGTAGCAGGTATGAACGGGCCCGGAGGCCCGCCCTTAAACCAAGAAACCATCACAACTCCCTAGAACGATCTTCACTTGAAGATCAACAGGAGAGGTTCTACAGGCCCACACACCCCCCTGGCCACACCTAATTCACGCCCCCCGGCAGACATAATTAACAGAACAAAACATTCGCCCCATATCTACCGTCTCGACTCGCGTCAACCTGGATCCACCGCGTGAATTGTGATCTTCGGTATCCGGCGGGTTCGAGGTGATCTTTCGGGGTGCGGGCAGCACGATGGGCCGGGTGGCCGTCCGGTGCGGGGTCTCCGAGGTTCTTCCAGGTCGTGGGCGGTCAGGTCGGTTGCGTGGTTCAGGTGAGCATGCGCTGTCCGGTGGCTGTCCATAGGTCGGTGAAGTCGTCGGCCCAGCGCCAGCGTTCGGGTAGGTGGAGGGTGAGGCGGCGGGCTCCGGTGGCGATCCGGGCAGGGACGTTGATCAGGTGGCGGCGGATGGTGCCGGTCCTCGCCTTGGCGTGGAAGGCGGCGGCGAGGTGGCCGCTCGCGCGGGTGAGGTTGTAGGCGGTGGCTGCCAGGGTCAGCCAGGCGGCGTTCGCGGTGAACTTCCCCGAGGGCAGATGGCCGAGTGCGGAATCCTCCAGGTCGGCGAAGACCTGTTCGACCACGGCGTGTTCGCGGTGCATCGGCTCGGCCTGGGCGAGGAGGAAGGGGCTGTCGGTGAAGATGACGTGGTGGCGCCAGACGCCGAACAGCTCGGCCTGTCCCTCGGGTACGGTCTTGAGGTTGAGCCGTTTCACCCGGCGCACGATCAGTCGGGCGGTGGTGTGGAACGCCTTCTTCTTGCTGGTGAACGCGGTGAAGGTGATCTCGGCGATCTCGGCGTCGGAGATCCAGCGTTCCTCCTCGGCGTCCCAGACGGCGGCGGCGTACTTGATCGGCGTCCGGGCATCCTCGGGGATCGTGGTGATCGCCTCACGGATCTTCTTCTTGACCGCGACCGCGAGGGAGAAGGCCGCGCCGGCCTTGCGGCAGACATCGACGACCCTGTGGGAGAAGTACGCCGAGTCCGCCCGGACTACGACCTGTGCGGTGATGCCCATCGCCCGCACCGTGGCCAGCGCCTCGCGCAGCAGGCTCGCCGCGCCCTTGCCGGAGCCCGCCGATCCCTTGCGCAGCCTGGTGGCCACGATGACGGGCGCGCAGGTGGAGGTCTTCACGGTGACGATCTGGAAGTGCAGACCGCGCTGTTTGGTGTAGCCGAACGAGGCGCCCTGCTTGGCCGGCCCGTAGACCTGTTTGACCTTGGAGTCGATGTCCACGAACACCACCTCGTCCCGCTTGGGGACCATGCCGGTGTGCGCGGCCAGGCGGCAGGTGAACCGCCCGTGCGGCGGACTCCAGTTGGCGCACATGACCCCAGGTGAAGGCGCGCAGGAAACTGCCCAGCGTGGACGGCGCCCGCACCCCGCCGAACAGGCGCGGCAGCCCGCCGTGGCGCAGTACGTCCAGGTCGTCGATGCTGTCCGCCCCGGCGATCATGCTGCCCACGATCGACATGGCTTTCGCGTCGGCGGCCGTACCGGCCCCGTTCTTCGCAGCGGTCAGGTGGACCTTCTCGGCCACCAGTCGGGGCAGACCGCACCGCTCGGCCAGCCGGATCGTCGGGACCAGCCCGGCGTGCGCAATCAGGTCCGGGTCGTCGAACGCGGCGAAGAGCTCCGCGGGCCTGTGGGAGACTTTCACTTACGAGGTGCCTTGCTTCGTGGGACTGATGTGGGTGTTGGAACTCCCATCATCCCAGGTCAGCAGGCACCTTTTCTCTTTTCATCGCCCACAGGCCGAGTATCACGCGGTGGATCCAGGCTCAGTACTAGCCACCTTCGGGACCTTGGCACGCGTTGCAAAGCCGCATGAGCGCGGCGCGGTGTTCGCCTTGGCGAACGTCATCAACTACCTGGGAAACAGGGTTCCCGCCGTACTCGGAGGAATCGCCGTTACCAACATCGGACTGAGGACGGCAGCGGAGATCTATGCGCTCGCAATCGCGGTGATCACTTTCGCCGCCCTAGCGCTGCGTCCGAACCAGGTACGCGTGGAGCGCCACTCAGCTACAACCGCAGAGATCGCCCCATGCAGTTGAGCTGCCCAGCAATATCCACACGCCAACCAACACGGCTTTTCACCCCCTTCGACAAGGAGAGATCATGACGACCAGGGAAAAGAAGCATTTCGAGGTTCAGCGGGATGACCACACGGCCATCAGGTACACGGTCAGCGGCCCCGCCTCGGGAACGACGCTGGCGCTCATCCATGGATGGGGCCTAGATCGGACCGACTTCGACGCGATCACCGATCACCTGACTGACGACGTTCGAGTCATCGCCGTTGACCTCGCTGAGCACGGCGAGTCGCGGTCGACACGGAACGTCTGGACGATCGAAGAATTCGGTCGCGACGTAGCCGCTGTCCTGGAAGCGGAATCGGTAGACACGGCCGTTGTTGCCGGGCACTCTCTTGGCGGGGCAGTTGCTGTCGAAGTCGGCCGACAGTTGCCCGACAAGGTGTCAGGCATCGTGGCCCTCGATGCGCTGCACTACCTGTGCCTCTTTCCCCCGCAGAGTGCGGAGCAGGCCGAGGCGATGGAGAACCTCTTCCGCCAAGACTTCGAAGGAGGGGTGCGGGGACTGGTTGAGGGAGGTTCGCCTGCTGGAACTGACGAGGCCCTCAAGGATGCCTACTTTGAGAAGATGGTCGCGGTACGGCAGCCTGCCGGCCTGCATTCCATCCTCGGTCTGGTTCACTGGGACATGGACGCAGCACTGAGCGAGACGAAGCAGCCGATCACCGTCTTCGCGGTACGAGAACTGACAGATCAGGAAGCGATCGACCGCTACGGGGACCGCCTCGACATCACCCTCGTTGACCTCGGCAGCCACCACTTCCAGGTGGAGGCGCCCGAAGGCACAGCAAAGCTTCTGGCAGGCGTGGTGGGCTCCAAGTAGGCACAGCGTATGGCGATTTACCCACAGAGAATCGCCAAGGAAACTCGTGAGCTATAGGCCACCCGTTGCACGTCATTCAGACGGATGGTCACAGCCGCCGACGCCAGTCATGAGTTTGAGCGAATCAACTTGCTCGCAATCTCATGACGGCTCGGCGGCGCTCGCAATTCTCAAATCAGCCTCGCCTTGTAGCTGAAACTATAATGATCGAGGTTAGTTGATGATTTCGGCGCGGTCGTCCATGCGGATTGCGGCCAGCCGGTCTCGCCACACCTGGAGAGCTTCGGGTGTCTGTCGCGTCCAGTCAGTGACCTCACCAACGATCCGGAGTGGTTCCCTGCTGCGATAGGAGCGGGTGGGGTTGCCGGGGAACTTCTTGTCGGTGACGTTTGGATCGTTCTCGAACTCCCCGGTCGGTTCGACGACGTACACTCGCGGGGCTCCGTCGCCTGCGGCGAGTTCGGCGGCGAGTCCCGCGCCGTCGCGCAACGCGGTGAAGTAGATGTGGTTCATCACGATTTCGGGCCGGTAGTTGGAACGGAAACCGGCGGTGAGGTGATCCCCGACCCGCAGCTCGGCCTTTGTGCCGTGAAAGAACGGCCCCTCGTCCAATGCCTCGTCCATCACCACAGGTTATCAACCCGGGCTGTCGTGACGGCCAGCTGTCCAGGACGGCTCGGACGCCGTGATCACACCAGCCAAAGCGTTGCCTGCCCAGCGCGTCCTCGACCAGCGGCGGCTGGTGAGCGTAGTCGGCGCGGAAGACACCACGGAGCCGCTCAGCTTCGGCCGTGATGCCGCGCTTGCGGCCGGCCCGTTTGAGCGCGGCCTCCAACTGCGTGCGGGTCAGTCGCGTGGCCCGGGTCGGAGTCGGGGCCGCCTTCAAAAGCTCCCGGGCCTCCGGCCGGGCCCCGGCCGTCCGCGCGACGGCCCGGATCCCGCCATGCCCCAGCAGCCTGGCCTCCGCTCCCAACAGCAAGCGACGCTGTCGCTCGTCGAGATAGAGGTGCTGCGGCAGATCGTCGTGCAGAACTATCACCGTGACCCGGCAGGCCGGCTGCGCCGGCGCACCGCCGCCGACGCCGGGCTACCGCCCTCCTCCTCGGCGGTCCTCTCTCCATACGACACCACGGCGCGCTATGTCCGCCATGAGCACATCATCAGCTGGAAGGAGTACGCCGCGCATGTCACCGAAACGTGTGCCTCCAGCAGCGTGAACGCGATCACGCACGTGGCCACCACCCTGGCCCCACGAACGACGGCCAGGCCCTGCCCGGCATCCACACGGGCCTAGCCCGTCGCGGACTGCTGCCCGCCGAGTACCTGTCGGCGGCGGCTGTACGTACCTGGTCCACCTGGAACGAGCCGCCCGCGAACACCAGATCACCGTCAGTGGGCCGCTGCCGGTCAACCTCACCCGCCAGCACCGCAAAAACGAAGGCTTCGACCGGGACGACTTCCACATCGACTTCGACCGTCGCCAGGTCACCTGCCCCAGGGCCAGGTCAGTGCGGGCTGGCACGGCCCCTACCCGACCTTCTCGCCCACCGCCGCCCCGCTGATCGTGGCCCGATTCACCAAGAGTCAGTGCCGCCCCTGCCCGGCCCGCACCCGCTGCTCCACCACCGCCGGCAGCGCCCGCACCGTGGGCCTCCCCCCACGAGAACTCCGCGACCTGCAACTCCGCGTCCGCGCCGAGCAGCAGACACCCGAGTGGCGTCGCGGGGCTCGGGCGCCGCCATGCCCTGGCTGCGGGCTGCTGCGTTCACCCGACCTGATCGGGCACAGGTTGTCGGGTCTGACAAGGTGTCTGCTGCCTAGCGTGGTGATCGTCGAAAGGGAAGGAGACCGGGCGTGCTGGAGCGTCTCAACCAGGCCCTGTGGTACATCGAGCGTCGCCTCGACCAGCAGATCGACGTGGCCGAGCTGGCGCGCATCGCCGTCACCTCGGAGTACCACCTGCGTCGGATGTTCTCCGCGCTCGCGGGCCTGCCACTGTCGGAGTACATCCGGCGCCGGCGGCTCACCGTGGCGGGTGCCGACGTGCTTGCAGGGCGTGAGCCGCTGCTGGAGATCGCGGTGCGCTATGGCTACGGCTCGGGCGAGGCGTTCGCGCGGGCGTTCCGTGCCATGCACGGGGTTGGACCGGGCGAGGCCCGGCACACCGGCGCCGTGCTCGTCTCCCAGCCCCGGTTGACCTTCCGTCTCACCGTCGAAGGGAGCAGCAGCATGCGCTATCGCGTAGCGGACAGGCCGGAATTCAGCGTCGTCGGCGTCAAGGCCCGGATACCACTGGTGCACATGGGGCCGAACCAGGCACTCATCGACTTCGTCCGCGGGATCGACCCGCAGATCCTGGAGCACCTGGAGAAGCTGTCGGACCAGGAGCCGCAGGGCATCGTCGCGGTCTGCGACGACCTGGACCCGAGCCGTGCCGAAGGCACCGAACTCGACTACTACCACGGGGTGATCACGTCAGCGGCTGCCCCTGACGGCACCGCGGTCCTGCCTGTCCCGGCCGGTACCTGGGCGGTCTTCACCACCTCGGGGCCGGCCCCGCAGGCCATCCAGGAGCTGTGGCGGGACGTGTTCACGCAGTGGTTCCCGTCCAACCCGTACCGCAGCCGCCCCGGCCCCGAGATCCTGCGCACCCGCCTGTCCCCGGACAAGACCGAAGCCGACGCTGAGCTGTGGCTTCCGGTGGAGCGGGAACAGAGCTGAACAAGGTGTCGAGCGGCGGCCGGCTGCATCATTCCGTCGCACGGGCCGCCTTCTCGGGAGGTGCGGTCGTGGAGACGGGTGCTGCGGACCACGACGGGATCGGGCGAGGTCCGGGCACCTGTCCTCGGTGGGCGGATTTTCTCTGGGCGCAGGGCTGCGACGGCGGTCTGGAATGCGCTCGCGGGCGGCTGGTACCGCTGCCGCTGCCACTGTCGGCCCGCCGGACTCGCCGCAGTCGTACGGGGTGTGGTCAGTCCGGCAGCAGGTGTGACACGAGGGCGTGTGCCCATTCGGGGGTGAGGGGCTCGTTGGTGAAGACGGCCCGGTAGTAGAGGGGAGCGAGCACGGCGTCCGTGGTGCGTTCCAGGGTCGGGGGCTGTTCGCCCCGGGCCCGTTCCCGTTCGAGGATGGCTTCGAGCTGTCGCTGGCGTTCTCCGCGGCACGCGGCGGCGCCTTGTTCTCCGCCTGTGCCGATGGTGGCGCGTACCAGGGCGAGGGTGTCCGGGTCGCAGAGGTCCTTGGCGAGGTTGTACGCATAGCGTTCGAGGTCGCCGCGGAGGCTGCCGGTGTCGGGCACCACGATGTCGCCGGAGAAGCGGCTGGTCGCGACGTCGGCGAGCAGTTCGGCGACGGTGCCCCAACGGCGGTAGACCGTGGTGGCGTGCACTCCGGCGCGGGCGGCGATGACCGGGATCGTCAATGGTTCGTTGGCCTCGTCGGCGACCAGTTCCTTGAGGGCCCGGTGGACGGCCGCGCGGACTCGGGCGGAGCGGCCTCCTGGGCGGCTCCCGGTCTGTGGGGCGGGGGAAGCGATAGAAGACACCCGACCAGTATCGCATTGATCGCTGCATCGGGAATAGTGCAGTGATCGATGCGTTTGTGTTAGCGTGAGGCCACTAACGCACAGATCACTGCGAGATTCGTATGGTTATTGACTCTGCTGTATCCGCCGTATCGTCCGACGGGGGCACACGCCGTGTGCTGCGCGGGGCCGCCTTCCCCAGCGCGGCCGTCGTCTTCGTCGTCTTCCTGGCCGCTTCCAGCGTGCCGTCCCCGCTCTACCCGATCTACCAGCAGCAATGGCACTTCTCGGCATGGGTGCTGACCGTTGTCTTCGCCCTCTACGTGGTGGGCCTGCTGGGTTCGCTGCTCGTCGTCGGGGCGCTGTCGGATCATCTCGGCCGCCGGCCGGTGCTCGCCGCGGCGATCGCACTGGAGATGGTCGCGCTCGTCCTGTTCCTCACCGCCCAGAACGTGGTCGTCCTCGCCGCCGCGCGGGTGGTGCAGGGCATCGCCACCGGGGCGGCGACCACCACCCTGAGCGCCACCCTCGTCGACCTCGAACCGCCGCACGCCCGTGGGCGCGCGGGCGTCGTCACCTCGGTGGCCCCCCTGACCGGGCTCGCGCTCGGCGCTCTCGGCTCCGGTGTACTGGTGGAGTTCGGCCCCGCCCCGACCCGGCTGGTCTATGCCCTGTTGCTCGCCGCCATGGTGTTGGCGGCGGCGCTCACCGCTCTCATGCCGGAGAGCTCCCCGCGTCGGCCTGGAGCCGTCGCTTCCCTGCGCCCACGGGCGGCGCTGCCCGCGCACTTGCGCGCGGACATCGTCCCGGTGGTCCCGGCGATGATCGCCAGCTGGGCCTTGGCCGGGTTGTTCCTCTCTCTCGGCCCGTCCGTCGCGGGCCAGTTGCTGGGGCTGCACAGCCACCTGGTCGGCGGCGTCGTCGTGACCCTGCTGGCGGGCACCGGGGCGCTCACGGTCGCCGTGCTCCGCTCCCGTTCCGCGTCCTCGCTGCTGGCGCCCTCGTCCGCGCTGCTCGGGCTCGGCGTCCTGACCGCACTCGCCGGCATCATGGCGGACCTCGTCTGGCTCGCCGCCGTGGGCACCGTCGTGGCGGGCGTCGGCTTCGGCGCCTCGGTTCTGGCGACGTTCGGCACCTTCGCCCGGATCGCCAGGCCGCACGAGCGCAGCGCGGTCTTCGCCTCCGCGAACATCATCAATTACCTCGGCAACAGCGTGCCCGCCGTGCTCGGCGGCATCGCCGTCACCACCATGGGATTGCGGACCGCCACCGAGATCTACGCACTGGCGATAGCGGCGATCGTCTCCGCCGCCTTCGTCCTGCGCCTGAACCAGCTGAGGGCGCAGCGCCGCGCCGTCGCGGCCCCGGGCGAGTGAGGTACCGGCCCGCGGCGACCGCCGTATCCCTCCCCACCGAAGACCGACACGGAACCACTCGTACGAAAGAAGGCAACACCGTGACCACCGCAAGCAGCGGGACCAGCGAGAACCTCGTCGTCCGGCGAGCGGACCACACGACGATCCGGTACACGGCCCGCGGCCCGGCCGACGCGCCGGCCCTGGTCCTCATCCACGGCTGGGGATGCGACCGCAGCGACTTCGACGCGGTGACCGGCCACCTGCCCGACGGTTACCGGATCCTCGCGGTCGACCTCGCCGAGCACGGCGAGTCCCGGTCGACGCGAGAGGTGTGGACCATGGAGGAATTCGCCCGCGACGTGGCGGCAGTACTGGAGGCCGAGTCGGTGACCACGGCTGTCGTGACCGGGCACTCCCTCGGCTCGGCGGTCGCCGTCGAGGTCGGGCGACTGCTCCCCGACACCGTCTCGCACGTGATCGCGCTCGACGGGCTGCACTATCTGGCCCTGTTCCCGGCGCAGAGCGAGGAACAGGCCGGCGCCCTGCTGGGCCTGTTCCGCGACGACTTCCCCGCGGCGGTGCGCGGCCTCGTCGCAGGGGGTTCTCCCGCCGGGACGGACCCGGCTCTCATGGACGCCTACTTCGAGAAGATGGTCGCGGTGCGGCAGCCCGCGGGCCTGCGCGCCATGGAGGGACTGGTGCACTGGGACATGGACGCGGCGCTGCGCGAGACGAAGCAGCAGATCACCGTGTTCGCCGTTCGCGACCTGGTGACACAGGAGGCGATCGACCGCTACGGGGACCGCCTCGACATCGTGCTCGTCGACCTGGGCAGCCACCACTTCCCTGCGGAGGCCCCCGAAGCCACGGCGCAGCTTCTGGACGATGTGATGAAGATCCGATGAGGTAGCGCAAACGGCGCCCCTGGCTTGCTGCTTCGTGAGGAGAAGAGTCCGGCTGTGTCCACCGGCGGCGCCTGCCCACCGTCCCCGACGGGACCCGGGCAGGCGCCGCCGCATCAGAAAACGTCCCTGAATGCCCACTCGGAGGATACGGCAGCCGGCCTCGCCCGGTCAGACCGCAACGGTGCTGTCCTTCGTGGCTCAGCAGGCCCAGCGACGAGGCCGCGCGCATCAGACGGTACGTGGCCTGGGGATGACTGCCCGCGCGCGGCGACGTCTTCGGCGGTCAGGGCGCCGTCGGCGAGATGGTCGGCTATGCGCAGCACCACCGTCGCGCAGGACCTGGGCAGCGATGGGGCCGCTCAGCAGGTATTGGGGGTTTGACCGTAAGAGTGCCTGCGTGGTGTGCGAGTCGCGTCGGCGGCGATGAGTCACAGGTGGCAGACGGAACCCGGGCACGAAGGGCCACGGTCCCAGGAGGGAACTTCTTCGTGGACGTCACAGCCCCGGCCGTCGGGCGAACGGCTCCGATGTCTTCCGGCGCGACTGGGGGGCGGATCCAGGCGGGCGTGACAGCTCGCCCAATCCGCACCGCCCTGTCCGCGTCACGGGTCGGCCGCCACGCTGGCTCAGGATCCCAGCTCGCTACAGCCCGGCCACCTTCTCCATGGACGCGCGTCTACGACTTCACCGCGTTCACCCAGGGGGCCAGGGCCTTTCGGAAGGCCGGGAGGGAGGGGTCCAGCCACTCCGTCTTCGACTGGGGCTCTCCTTGGAGGAACGTCTCCTGGGCCAGGCACTTGAACTGGTCGTCCCCCACCACCTTCGTGGTGCCGAGCCTGCGGCCGGTCCTCGCCTCGTACACCGTCACGTCGTACTGGCCCTGCCTGAAGTAGCGGACGAAGTCGTCGTTGTAGCGGCAGGTCGTCACCAGCTTGCCCTTGCCCTTGTTGACGACGCAGGCGACGAGCTGAGCCTTCGCCGGATCGGGGTGGTATGTGTCGTGGGCCGGGGCGGTCGATGTCTCGCCCGGCGACGGGAGCGGGCTCTGGTTGACGGACAGAGGCGTCGGGCTCGTGGTGGCCAGCAGCACGGGGTGCGGCCCCTTGCCCTGGTACGCGGGCTGGCCCGTCAGAAGCGTGGCGGGGCCGCTCTTGTAGCAGTACGCCTGTAGGTCGTAGGTGTTCGTCGCGACGGGGTGTGCCGCGACCGTCGGGGTGGCGGAGGAAGGGGTGGGGGTTGTCACGGCGGACGAGGACGGAGCCGCCTTCGTGCCGTCACCACCCCCGCTGCACGCCGACGCCAGAAGCGCGGAGCCCACGACCAGAACCGAAGCCGTGCCACGAATCCTAGTCACTGTCGCTGCCCCTTGCGTCCTCGTGTGTAGACACGCCCACCGCGCCGCTGACCCACCATTCTCTCGGCTCAACACCCGCCGATCAACCGCACTTTGCCGGGGCCCTCCGGCGTGTGTGCCCCAGGAAGCCGCCGAGACCACGGCTTTTGTCACAGCGGACGCCATGGGATCACTCGTCGGCGGTTGTTCAACGTGTTCTGCATGCCCGCGTACGCACCTGGGTGACGACTGCCGTGCCAGATGCTGTGAAGGTCTGCGGGCCGTCGTCCAGAGGGCGCTTACGACCTGGGGAGCAAGAGGGAGCGGGGCTCCCGACGCCGTGTGGCTCCGCTTTCCGTGTTGTCGTCGGTCCATGACGCTTCGCGTCGCCTCCCTCCTTCGCCTCGGATGCGAAGTAACGTGACGCCGCTGGTTGGATCCACCTCCTGTTGCTCCCCAGGTTGTTACTGATCTTGCTCAAGAATCGGTCGTTCTACGAGGAGACGCTCTCCTCGGGGTCAGACAGCCTGGTCGTCTGCTGAAAGAGATCGGAAAAGGACTGCGAGGCCCCCGCAAGGTCTCCAGCCGCTGCTTGCCAGACGGCGAGGGCGCTGCGAATAGCCAAGGTGTTGGTGTGGTCAGGTCCCCATACCCGCAGCGCTTGCGGGAGCAGCGCCGCAAGGGTGGCCGTGGCTGCGGAGGGTTCGCCGGTCTCACCCAGATAGCGAGCCAAGAGGAAGCGCGTCGCCATCACGTCGGTGTCGTCCGGCGGGAGTGTGCGCAACTCCTGCTCCAGGACTTCGGTAACAGTTGCCCTCGCGCTCGCCGGCTCACCCGCAAGACCCAGGTGAACGGCAAGTTCACGGTGGGCCGCGCGAGTATCGGAATGCATCGGTCCTAGCCTGTCACGGGCGGCATCAGCCACATTTCGCCCGTGATCGACGGCGGCTTGGAAATGACCAGCACTTGCGAGACTGCGTCCGGCGAGAAGCAGCACGAGATGAGTTCCGTTGGGCCTGTAGAGGGCATCTTCCGCGCACGCCGTCAGAGCATCGGCGTTCGCGCGCAGGGCTTGGGCCAGGCTGCTGTCGCGGTCGATGGCGGGCCAGACGGCGAAGAGGGCGTCGCCGGCGGTTTGGGCGAGCCGGTCGCGCTGGTCAGGGGTGAGGAAGTCCCGGCTGACACGTTGAATGAGCTGGTGAACGCGGACAGCCTGGTGAGGGGTAGTGGGGCCGTGGGCGGCCAGCGCGGCGATGAGGTAGGCGACGGCCTCGGCGGGGGTGAACAGGCCGACCTCGATCAGGCGGCGGTCTTCTCCGGCCAGAGCGGAATCGCGGCAGCGGGTCGTGACCAGGCATCTCCCGTGGCGGCTGGCGGGCGGCCACAGGCCGCGTAGGTCGTCGGGGTCGGCGACGTCGTCCAGGACGACCAGCCAGCGGCACGGCCTCGCCCCGGCTTTGGGCGTCAGCCAGGCCAGGAAGGTCCGCGCGGCCTGTTCGGGCTTGTCACTGTCGGCGCCGCAAAGCTCCCGGGCGGCCTGACCGTAACCGTCCAGCAGCGCGGAACGGGAACTTGCGGTGACCCAGACCAGCACGTCCAGGCGCTCGCCCGAGCTGTTGTCCCAGGCCGTGAGGGCGTAGTCGGCGGCGATCTGGGTCTTGCCCACCCCGCCCATACCGGTCAGGACCTGACCCAGCACCGCGGTGCCGCCTCCCTCGACCGCCATCCGTAGCCGCTCCGCCTCGGGACGGTGCTGGAAGGACTGCGCCCGCAAGGGGATCACTCCGACCTGGTGGGGCCAGGCGACGGGCGCCTGGGGCGCGGCATAGTGGTTGACTTGGTCGGCGTGGCCGATCGCTGTGCTGTGGTGGGTGGCGTGGGCCGTGTAGGCGGGGGGCGCCCCGGAGACTGTGGGCGATGCGATCGGGCTGGTGGCGGTTGCCGGTCCCTTCAGCCCTGGGAGGGATCCGGCATCGGAGGGTGGCCGATGTGCGCACCCCCATGAATGACACCGGCGGCGATCGAGCCGTCCTCGGCGCGGATGTCCGCGTTGCCGCCGACAGCCAGGCCGCCCCGGCCGGCCGACACACCGCCGTGGGAGGTGTGCTCGGCGAGCAGCGCCCGGAGATCGTCGGCCGCCTCGACCCGGTCGGCGTCATCCAGGTTTTCCAGCATCGTCTCGATACGGGCCTGCCAACCGGCCTCGTGGCGGACCCGCGCCTGCTCCGCTTCGTCAGGCCCCGAGGCGGCGGCAGCGTCCAGTTCACCAGCGGTCCGGTCGAGCCGTTCAAGCTCGGTGTTCTCTCGCCGCTCGTCTCCGCGGCCGAACCAGCGGGCCACCCGCCCGCGCAGCCCGGCCCACGCGTCTGTCCCGGCGGCGGTTCGCCGAGAATGTCCAGGAGCATCAAGGTGTTTACCTGTTGACTGAGTTACCGTGAGAGTTCGCCCGGTTCAGCGGACAGCCCGTGAAGCGCGTGACTTTCGTCCCGCCCCACGATCGGGAGAGAGACGGGCAGCACCGAGAGCTGCGCTCGTTGGTCGCACCGTGGGTCGGGCTGCTCCTGAAGACCGGCGACGTCTGTGAGCTGTACCGGTTGTTTGATCCCGCCGGGACGGTCGTCGAGTCGCTGGGTTTGACAGGCCGCACCAAGGAATCTCAACGACGAAGTCAAGCCGCCTGTGTGACTGGTGAGATGGAGACGATTTGCCGGCACCCGCAGGCGCAGCAGCGGGCTACTTTTTACAGCATCGAGAGGGTCACGGCGGACATGTCCCAGCCGGGACCGCTCCATGGTCCCAACATGCTGCCTTGACTTTACGAGCCGCACAGGTAGGTAACTCCGGCCGGGGCGCGGCGAAGAGGAGGAAGTGGAAGTTGTCGCCGGTATCCAAGTCGGTGCACCGCACGCAACGGTCATTGCATGTTGCAAAACTCCGCATCCCACATGCCGCCCGTCCTCCAGCGCCGGCGTCATCCGTAGCCTTTTCAACCTCCTTGTCCACGCGTTGCCGGATACTTCCACCGGGCAGATGCTGGAGGGAGGGGGGGCGATACACGCGAAACGTGACAGTTGGAGCGATGATGGCTCTCGTCCGCAGAGATCAGGCAATGCTGAACTACGCCGAGCAATCGGTATTCGTAGATGCCCTGTTGGAACTCAAACGCCGCGGTATTTACGACGGTTACATCAGGCAACATTCCCAGATCGGCTACAACGGCCACATGGGCCCGGCTTTCCTTCCTTGGCACCGGGAGTTCCTGCGTCGTTTCGAGCAAGATCTTCAAAAAGTGACACCGGGTCTCGCCGTGCCGTATTGGGACTGGACGACCGACAGCAGCCCGTATGCGTCGATCTGGAGCGACCACCTCATGGGTGGAAACGGGCGGGACGGCGACAGGAAGGTGACGACCGGTCGTTTCGCATTCGACGTCGGCAAGTGGGTCTGTCTCAAGATTGACATTGCCACGAACTATTTGACCAGGGAGTTGGGGGTGCACATCGGATCGCTGCCCACCGCCCAAAACGTGGCCGACTGTCTCCAGACCACGCCCTATGACAGCGAGCCGTGGGACACGACGAGCAACCCGAGCTTCCGAAACCAACTCGAAGGCTGGATCGGGCCGAACATCCACAACCGGGTGCACGAGTGGGTCGGTGGCCACATGAGACCGCTGAGCTCTCCCAATGACCCGGTGTTCTGGCTGCACCACGCCAATATCGACCGCCTGTGGGCCCAATGGCAGTACGAACACCCCGACCAGATCTACCAGCCGCAGCATGGGGCGCCACAAGGGCAGAACGAACCCGACGCCATGGATCCCTGGTTCGGGAACACCACCATTGCCAGCACACTCAACCACCAGGCCCTCGGCTACATCTACGACACGGAATGGCCTGCGGCCCAAGGGGACCGCATGCTGCCCGGTGACACTCTCGTGGCCGACCAGTACCTGATCTCCGAGAACGGTGCCTACACGTTCACGTACCAGAAGAACGGGAACCTGGTGCTGTATCGGAACGACAACAATGCTGAGCTGTGGGCCTCCGGTACCGAGGGTAAATCTCCTGGCGTATGCATCATGCAGCCGGATGGCGACCTCGCAGTCTATGACGCCGACTCCAACCGGGTCTGGCATACGAACACGGGCTCCCAGAAAAACCGTGCAAGCCGATTTTACGTCCAGTACGACGGCCACGCGAGCATCTATCGTCCGGACAGCACACTCGTTTGGAGAAAGCCGGATACAACAACGTGATGAAGTGACCGACATGCTCGCCGCCATCTCACCACAGCTGTCCCCAGCAGATGAAGGCGCCGCACGGTGCGGGTGACGATTATTACGTTCGGGCAGGTCAGGTGGCATGTGCGTACTCCAGGCTGCCGCAAAGTTGAGTGATCTTGCGGCTTTGCTGGTCAGGGCAGGCCGATGAGGTCGGGGCCGGGTGTGGGGCGCGTGCCTGAGAGGCGGCGATGTTGCGGTGCACGGCCCGGCGGAGGGTGCCGATCGCAGTTCACGCCGCCCCGCCCCGCATCGCGTTCCGCATGGCGGTTGGTGGCCTCCTTCCAGGGCAGCGAGCGCAACTCCTTGGACAGTCCGGGCTGGTAGTCCTTGACGACGAGCAGGAAGCGGGCACCCCTTCCACGCTCACCGAAGACGAACATCAGCAGCTCAAGGCAGTGCTCAATGCCTGCCCCGAGCCGGCCGCCACGTACAGCCACCGCGCACCGGGTGGTCCGCGGCTTCGGCTACGTGCTCACCCAGCCGACCGGCGTCCTGCTGCCCGCCTGGATCGAGGGCGCCGCCGAGGCGGACTTGCCGGGACTGACCCACTCCGCTCGCGGCCTCACCAGCGACCTCGACGCCGTCACCGCCGGGCTCGCTCTCCGTTGGAGCTCGGGCGGCACCGAACGAGCCGTGAACCGCATCAAAAAGACTAAAAAGTAGCTGTACGGGCGAGTCGAATCCGGACTGCTTCGCAAGATGATCCTGCTTCAGAGACCGATGGCGACGGCTCCCCACGGTCACTGCCGGCACGCCCGCTCACGGGGTCTTCCAGGCTGTGGCCCCGGCTCGATGCAGCGGTCTGAACGGTGTCTGCGGCAGCTTGCGAGGAACAGAGCAGCGTTGGCATCCCCTCCGGCGAAAACTTTTGCGCGAGCCGCCGTCCGGATGATGGGGTGGCACGGTGATCAACCACGATGAGGCGGGGGCCGTCCGACCGTTGACCCTGGCTTGGGTGAGCCAGCATGTCAACGTCGGCGAACGGATCGTCAGAACCGAGGCGCTGCACGGCGGCATCACCGCCGAAATGCGGCGGCTGACCATCGGCACGCGGGACGGAGGCACCCGTGACCTGGTGCTGCGGACCTTCGTCGACCCGTACTTCGTGGAGCACGCCGAGGACCTGCTGGACCGGGAGGCCGGCGCCCAGACCCTGCTCGCGGCGACCGGAGTGCCGGTTCCCGGACTGGTCGCGGTCGACCCGACCGCCGCGCACTGCGAGTATCCGTCGCTCCTGATGACACATCTGCCGGGCCGGACGGTCCTCGCCGACGAGGGACTGGAGACGCGCGTCCCCCTGCTGGCCCGTCAACTCACGGCGATACACGCGCTGCGACCCGACGAGCGGCCCCGGGAGTATGAGCCATGGACGACCGCCGACGCCGTCGTCCCTCCGAACGGCGCCGACACGGTGGCATGGGCCGCGGCGACAGACGTGATCCGCAAGCCCGCGCCGCTCTATGAGGGGCGGTTCCTGCACCGGGACTTCCACCCCGGCAACGTCCTGTTCGATTTGCCGTCCCCACGCATGGGAGATCCCCGGATCACCGGGGTTGTCGACTGGGTGCAGACGTCCTGGGGCCCGGCAGACCTCGATGTGGCGCACTGCTCCACCAATCTCGCCCTGCTGCACGGCCCGGCGTGGGGTCTGCGGTTCGCTGAGGCGTACGAGCAGGCCGGCGGGGTGCTGGCCGCGACTGCGAGCGAGCGGTTGTACTGGCGGCTGCTGGACGCTCTGGCGTTCGCGGCGGGCGCGCAGTGGCTGGCGCGACCGTGGCGGGAGGCGGGGAGGGCGGAGCTGACGACACGGGCCGTGGAGGAGCGGCTGGATGCCTACGTCACTGGCCTGATGGACGCGCTGGGCTGACCCGATGCAACTCGCGGCGCGGGCCCGGCGGCGAGCGCCGACCACCGCCCCGCGACGCCGTACAGCCGGCCGCCGCCGCGGGCCCGGCTGCCACGTCCGGCAGCGGAGCCGATCGCCCACTTGCACCGGGGCGCCCGTGGTGCTCGACGGCCCGCCGCCGCCCAGGCCGGTGGTTTCGGCGAGGGTTGTCACTCCGACGATGTCGAAGTCTTTCCGTACACCAAGGAAGGCACCGGACAGAGCGAATGCCACGATGCCGACCAGATCCATGGTGTACTGCACTACGCCGATCACGTGGGGGACAGCCGTGCGACTCCTTGCTTCGCAGGGCCCCCGACGGGCGGCAGATCCCCGGGGCCCGGACGGTGACGTGCGGTTGGTGAGCGCGAGCCGTCAGGAAACGCGCGGGGCAGGTCGCCCGTCCACCGGTGTTCTGACGACCGGATCGTGACCGCGGACGCCCAGGTCCGCGGCATCGACCTGCGTACCACGCCCCGCTGACCGAACTCCGTCACAGGGAGCCACGGGGCACCGTCACCACGTGCTTGCCCACGACGCCGCCGCGCTCGAACGCCTCATGCGCCGCGGCGATGTCCGCGAGCGGATACACGCTGTCGACCACCGGGCGCAGCGCGCCCGACGTGACGAGGTCGGCCACATCGAGCAGCACGGGGGTTTTGGGGTTGGCGCTGAAGGCGCGGATGCGGCGGGAGCCGTGCACGCTCGACGCGGCGATCGCGGCCAGGGCCGACGAGGACAGTCCGACGGTGACCATCCGGCCGCCCTTGGCCAACCGGCTCCGATAGCAGTGCAGTTCTGTACCGACGGTGTCGACGATGACGTCGAACGGCCCGATCCGGTCCGACGTGGTGGAGCCGTAGTCCAGGACCTCGTCGGCGCCGAGGTCGGTGAGGAGACCGGCGTGCCGGTCGCGGGCCAGCGCGGTCACATGGCCACCCATCGCGTGCGCCAACTGCACGGCTGCCGTGCCGACTCCGCCTGCCGCGCCGCGCACCAGAACCCGTTCACCGCTCGTGAGGCGCACGCTGTCGCGCAGCGCGATCAGCGCCGTAGGACCCGTGACGACCAGGGCAGCCGCCTCGACCGACGAGAGGTCCGCCGGGGCGATCGAGATACGGTCTGCGCGGACCACGACGTACTCGGCCGCCCCGGCGGTCGTGTGCCGCCGCCGGGGATGCACCATGCCCCACACCCGGTCCCCGACCCGGAAGCCCGCGACACCGGCGCCGGTCCCGGCGACGGTGCCCGCGAAGTCCAGCCCCACCCCGATCGGGAACCGGCGCCCCGACACCATCTTCAACTCCCCCGCGCGGACCATCGCGTCGTGTCCGTTCACGCTGGACGCCTCGACCGACACCAGTACCTCACCCGCGCCGGGAACGGGACGGTCCACGTCGTTGATCCGCAGGACTTCCGCCGTACCGAAACTCATGAGCTGAACGGACTTCATGTCGCTGTCCTTACGTGAAACGGTTGTGGTGGATCCGATGCTGGACCCCGCACGCGGCATCACGGTCGTTCTCCTTTTCCTGGGTCCGGCAGACCCACCCTCACGGGCTGCGCCGGCGGCATACTGGCGCCGTGACCGACTCCACGCACGCCATGAGCGGCGACCCCCGACGCGAACTCGCCGAGTTCCTGCGCACTCGCCGAACTCGGCTGCGACCACAGGACGTCGGTCTGGAGCCCGGCCCGCGGCGGCGCGTCGCCGGGCTGCGGCGGGAGGAACTGGCCCTGCTGGCGGGGGTGAGCTCGGACTACTACCAGCGCATGGAGCAGGGACGTGACGTCCGCCCCTCCGAACAGGTCCTGGACGCTCTCGCCCGCGCCCTCAACTTCACGGCCGAGGAGAGCCGCCACCTGCACAGCCTCGCCACCGCCGCACGCGTCCCGGCCCGCCTGCCGCGTTCGTACGAGCCGGAGCAGGTACCGGACACCACGCTGCGACTGCTGCGCGACTTGTCCTCGCCCGCCCTGGTCGTCGGCCGTTTCCTGGACGTGCTGGCCTGGAATCCGCTCGGCGGCGCCCTGCTGGGGGAGTTCACCCGGCAGCCGCAGAAGGAGCGGAACCTGCTGGCGCTGTTCCTGCACCCCGAGGCCGACCGGGCATGCCCGAACCGGGCGGCCACCGTCGCGGAGCTGATCGGGATGCTGCGGACGCAGGTCGCCGCTGAACCAGGACACCCGCGGGCGGTCGAGCTGGTGGGCGAACTCGCCGTCCTCAGCGACGAGTTCGCCGCCCTGTGGTCCCTCCACGACGTGGAGGAGCCGACCCGCGGACAGATGCGCCTCAACCACCCCTCGGTCGGCGAACTGAACCTGGACTGGGACGCCTACCCGATACCGGGCAACCTCGGCCCCGCGCTCCTGGTCTGCACCGCCGCCGAGGGCACCCCCGACGCCGAACGCCTCCACCTGCTCACCGGCCTGCTGGACGCTCCTTGACCCCAGGGCACCGGCGTAGTCTCATGCCCACCCGGTTCTTGGTCCGGCGCGCCCGAGGCTTTCCACGCTCCGCCCCCGGACCGCCATGACACACCATGCGGTCAGATTCTGACTTTCCGTAGTCGATCGTGCCTCTCGGCCCGTCCGGGTGGAGATGGATCTCCACCTGGAGATACGGCGCTCGGTCCAGGTCGTTCCGCCGGGCCGTGCCTAGCTTGGACGTCGTCAGCCGGGGCGTTCCGGCGTATCACAGGGAGAGAGGGAGGCGGGATCATGAGCGGTCCGGTCGAGGTCGTGCTGATTCTGGCCGCGGTGGCCTATGTGCTGGTCCGGCGGATGATCGGCGAACCCGCGCAGGCGAAGCGGATGCTGGTGCTTCCCGCGGTGCTCGCGGTGATCGGGCTGTCCGATGTGTCCGGCGCCGGACACAGCCTCGTCGCGCTGCTCTTCCTGGCCGCTACCGCCGGAGTGAGCCTGCTGCTCGGGGCGCTGCGCGGGATGAGCATCCGGCTCTCCAGCCAGAACGGGTTGGTCTTCGTCCGCTACAGCGGTGTGACGGTCGCCTTGTGGGTGGTGAATCTGGTGGTCAAGTTCGGCGCCAACCTTCTCTTCGGGGCGCTTGACCCGCACGCGGCTTCGGCCGCCGGGAACAGCTTGCTGTTCACCCTGGGTCTGGGCATGCTTGCCGAGGGGCTGGTTGTCCTGGCCCGCGCGCTTCGCACCGACAGCCGGATCGCCTGGGCCGAGGGCAAGGGCGGTGCCCCGCACACCATGTCTCCGGCCCTCGACGAGATCCAGCGGCGGATCGCCGCCGGCCGCACCGGCGGGGAGTCCGGTTCCCGTCTCGGTGATCTCTTCTCCGCCGGCGGCGCCGCGGGCGGCGGACCGGGCACCGGCTTCCGTCGTACGCCACGTGGTTGAAGCGAGGTCAGAAGGTGCCGACGAACCACCCCGATCCCGGCTCCCCGGTATCGCCGTCCGGCCCGCCGGTGTCCCGGTCCGCCGTCGAGCGGACCGGGACACCGGCGGATGAGGCTTGGGGTCCCGCCCGTTTCGCCGACGAGCTGATCCGCCCCTTCCTCACCGTCACCGCCATCGCGGTGACCGCTGTCGAGTTCCCGGGTGCGCGGCTGATCGCCCCGCCGCTGGCGACCGTGGTGTTCGCGGCGGTCGCGCTGTGTGCGCTGGGGACCCTGCTGCCGTGGACCCGCCTGCCGTCCGCTGCCCGGACCGTCCTGTGCACGGCGTACGTGGTGCTCGCCGCGGTACTGCTGCCGCTCGCCCAGACCACCCTGGCGCCCCTCTTCGCCTTCCTGGCCTGCGGGGTCGCCGGCGGGAAGCTGTCCTCCCGCCGGGCCGCCCTCGGTGTGGCCGTGACCGGTTCCCTGAGCTGCGCGGTGGCCGTGGCGGTGACGGACCGGGTCGCGCCCGGTCCCGGCGAATGGGTCTGGTGGCTCGCGCTCACGGTCGGCTTTCCGGTGTACATCGGCATGTCCAACCGAGACCGGGAGGAGGCTGTGGTCAACGCCCGCCGGGCGGCGGCCGAGGCCGAGCGTGCCGCCGAGTCGGAGGCCCGGAACGCGGCGCTGGGCGAGCGCGGGCGGATCGCCCGGGAGATCCATGATGTGCTCAGCCACTCCCTGTCGGGGATCGCCCTGCAACTGGACATGGCCGACGCGCTGACCGAGGAGGGGCGTGCGGAGCAGGCAGCCGTCGCGATCCGCCGGGCCCGGTCGATGGCGGTGGAGAGCATCGCCGAGACCCGTCGCGCGGTGCACGCCCTGCGCGAGGACACCGTTCCGTTGCCGGAGACGTTGCGGCTGATGGCCCAGGGCGCGGCCGATCCCGTGGAGTTCACGCTGAGCGGGGAGGCCGCTGACGTCCGGGTGGAGAGCGCGCAGACGGTGATTCGTGTGGCGCAGGAGGCCCTGACCAACGCGGTGAAGTACGCTCCCGGGGCAGCCTGTCAGGTGCGACTCGAATTCCGGCCGGAGACGGTGCTGCTCAGCGTGACGAACGGCCCGGCGCCGGGCGGGCCCCCCGGCGAGGAGGCTCGTGGCACGGGGATGGGGCTGGTCGGGATGCGGGAGCGGGCCGCCCTGCTGGGTGGAACACTCAACGCGGGCCCGGATCCCGGCAGCGGCTCGGGTCAGGGGTGGACGGTTCGGCTGGAGGTACCGAGGTGAGTGAAGCAGGCGGCATCCGCCTGGTGGTCGCGGACGATCAGGCGGCGGTCCGCGAGGCGCTGGCGGTGGTGCTCGGCCTGGCCGACGACGTGGAGGTGGTGGCCACCGCGACCAACGGCGAGCAGGCGCTCGCCGCGGTCGTCGCGCATGCCCCCGACGTGGTGTTGATGGACCTCAACATGCCGGTGATGGGCGGGGTCGAGGCCACCCGCCGGATCCGCGCCGACCACCCGGCGACCATCGTGCTGGTGCTCACCACCTTCGAGGACGACGAGACGATCCTGGCCGCCTTGCAGGCCGGAGCCAGCGGCTATCTCACCAAGGACGCCGGCCGGGCCGCCATCCTTCAGTCGGTGCGCAGCGCCGCCCAGGGGCAGACGGTACTGGCGCCCGAGGTCCAGCGCCGGCTGCTGAGCCTGGCCACCACCCGGCCCCGGACGGTCGCACCGGACCCGGCCGCCGGGCTCACCCTCCGCGAGCGGGAGGTGTTGCGGCTGATCGGCGAGGGGCTGCGCAACGGCGAGATCGCCGCCCGGCTGGTCATCAGCGAGGCCACCGTCAAGACACATATCAACAACCTCTTCGCCAAGGCGGATCTTCACTCCCGGGCAGAGGCGGTGCGTTACGCCCTCAGTGTCGAGCTGCCGGAGGTACCGGCGGCCGAATAGGCGTACCGGCGGCGGGTGTTGCCGAGCGTCCCTTGCCCGCTTGCGTTCCGAAGGATGGGCGCGGCGGCTTTCAGCGTTTGGAGTCACCCTGATGTCGGCGGGGTCAGTCCGTCGTCCTGGGCTGCGTGTTCCGCGTGTGGTCCTCTCGGAGTGCCTGTTCGACGGCGCTGCGTACGCGGGCGTCCTCACGCAGCTTGCGGCGCGCGCTGGCGCGGCGTGCGAGCAGGAGACCGCCGACGACAGCCGCGATCACCACGACCACGAGCACGAGCAGCGTCCACGGGACGGCCCAGCCGTGGGCCGTGGCCTCGACCGGCGTGAGCGAGGTGGTCGAGCCCGAGGCGTCGGTGAGGAGCGGGGTGAGGGTCGCGGTCGCGGCCAGACTCACCGCCGGGGCGACGCCGTGGACGGGCAGCTTCACCTTCCAGCTTTCACCGGGCAGCAGCTCCGGCAGAGCGGCGATGCCGCCGGCCTCCGTGCGCAGCCATCCGAACGGGCCGGTGACCGAGGCCGTCTGACGGGCCGACAGGATGGCGTTGCCGACGTTGTGAACGGTGTAGGTGACGGTGGCGTCGCCCCTGGCGAACGGGTTGACCGAGCCGGAGTAGTCGACGTGCAGGTTCTCGATCGCGAGCTTGGGCTTGAGTGCGCCGCTGACCCGCAGCTTGATGCGGATGCCGAGGCGGCGGTCCACGTTGATGCCTGCGGCGTCGTCGGACTGCTTCAGAGAGGTGAGGATGCCTCCCACGTGGTCGCCGGGCGTAGCGTTGGCCGGAACGGCGACGGTGAAGGGTATCTGCGCGGTCTTGCCGGGCTGGATCAGGACGCTGTCGCGGTCGGCGTGGACCCAGGCGCCGATGCCGACGGACTTCTTGTCCTTGGTGATCAGGTCGAGCCGGCCGGTGTCGGTGGTGTAGCCGTCGGCGGCGTAGAGCGCGAGCCGGAGCGGGGTCTTGCTGTGGTTCGCGACGACCATGGCGTCCTTGACCTGGCCGCCGGGGTTCACGTTGTAGCTGTAGCTGGACCGGTCGTCGCCGTACCCGTTCGGGGCCGTCCTGACCGTCCAGGTGACGTCGCCGTCCGCGGCGCGAGCGGGTCCGACGCTCGGGCCGGTGATCGCGCATGCGATGAGCAGGGCCAGGGTGAAAGCACGCATGAGCGCGCTGCCGGCGGTCTTCCGGTGGTTTACGGGTGCGTGCATTTCGGGGTTCTCCTGGCGCGGGAGGCGGGGCGGGCACCGGACGGTGCCCGCCTCGCCAGGTGGAAGGCGCGATCAGCTGCTGAGCGCGGTGATCGTCAAGGTGGAGCGGTAACCGCCCTTGGTGACGGTGTCCGGGATCTTCAGGTCCAGGTCGGCGCCGAGCTTGGCGGTGCCACGGGCGTGGCCCTGGTCCGCCGAGCCGATGCCGCGCGAGATGGACAGACCCGGGCCGTGGTCGTCGTAGCCGGAGGCCACCGGCTTGCCGGCCTTGGCGCCCGCGCCGCCGTCGAGGACGTACGGCGTCCAGCCGAGGTACGAACCGGAGAACGTCTTGTCGGCGTCCCGGAAGTCGCTCACGTTGGCCGAGACCGTCCACGGGGCGAGCGAGCGGCGGGTGTCCGACACGAGGATCGGGTTGATCTTGCCCCCGGCCTCGAAGTGGTCGCCGTTCTTCTCCACGGCGGTGCCGAGGTCCACCAGGCCGTTGTAGCCGTCGATCGTCCAGCCGAACTCACCGGGAGCCGGGTTGGGGACGTTGACCTGGAGGTCCTGCTTGTCACCGTGGTACGGGTGCACCGTCACCTTGTCGACGACCGAGCCCACGGGCTGGTCGGCGGGGGTGTTGTTGCACGGCGCGGCGTCCGAGTTCGGGGCCGCGCAGGTGCCGCTGCGGAGGTTCTCGACGACGAGCTTGTCGTTCCGCACCTGGACCTTGACGTAGGAGCGGACGTGCTCCTGGTTCTGGACCGAGTTGTACCAGTAGTTCTTCGGGTTGAGCGGGTCGGCGCCGTTGCCGGCACCGCTCGTCCCGCTGTTGTCCGGCGTGGTGATGTCGTAGTACTTGGAGCCCGAGGCCGAGTTGCCCGTCACGTAGAGGACACCGCCGGGACCGGGGTAGACATCGGCGGCGCCGGGCTGCTCGGCCGGGTTCGCCTTCTCGCCGTTCTTGATCAGGTAGCTACGGGAGTAGCTGTGGTCGTGGCCCTGGAGCACCAGGTCGACGCCGAGCTTGGAGAACGTGGTCGGGAAGTCGACACGGCGCGTCTTGTTGTCGCTGTCCTTGGCGTGGCTGGCCGGCGAGTAGATCGCGTGGTGGTAGACGAGGACCTTCCACTTGGCCTCGTCGCCGTGCTTGTTGATGACGTCGGTGACGTAGGCGGTGTGGGCCGCGTCGCCGCCGCCGTTGGCGGAGTTGTAGCTGTTGCTGTTCAGGTCGATGAACAGGACATCCTTGTAGATGTACCAGTAGTCACCGCCGGACTTGGTGCCCGCGGGGTTCCCGTTGTCGTAGTACGGGGCCGAGCGGTCGGTGTTCGGGGTGCTGAAGTGCTGCTCGTATGCCTTGCCGCCGACGTCGTGGTTGCCGATGGTGGCGGCCCACGGGTACTGGCGCAGGCCGTCGGGCGCGAGGAAGGCGTTCCACTGGGACTCGTTGTTGGCGCTCTCGACCTGGTCACCGCCCGACACCAGGAGTTCCGCGTTCGGGTTGGCCTTCAGCGAGACGTCGACGGTGTCCTGCCAGCCGGCCTGGTCCTGGGCGAGGTCGCCGGACGAGCCGATCTGCGGGTCGCCGTAGAACAGGAAGTCGTAGTCGCCTTCGAAGTCCTGCGTCTTGAAGGAGTACGCCGAGGACCAGTTGCCCTCGGTACCGACCCGGTAGGAGTAGGCCGTGTCCTCCTTCAGGCCGGTGATCGTCGCGTGGCGGTTGAAGCCGCCGCTGGTGGCGATGTTCGCCGCACCGGCGGCGTCGAAGGTAGCGGTGCCGGCGGGGAATTCACCGTTGACCACCTGGGCGGTCGGCGCGACCTGGACGACCTGGGTGGTGTCCGCCGACGAGTACCAGGTCACGGTGCGCTGGGTCTCGTTGGCACCCACGCCGAGGACGATGCCGCTGAGGGCGGCGGTGTCCGCGGCGCTGGCGGGGGACGCCAGGGTGCCGCCGAGAGCTACGGTCAGGCCGAGAAATGCCGCCGTGGCGCCTGTGGCCACACGGCGCCGCACAGGCCCGAAGGCATGCGAGGGGTTGCTCGATCTCATGTGTTTCGTTCTCTGTTCCTTTTGTGCACTTCTGGTGTGCATGAGTGGAGAACTTGACACTCAGCTCGCGAAGTAAAGTGCGCGTAAAGGTCAGGTCACCAGATGGTTGAGTCTGGCCCAAGATCCGTATGGTTCAGAATCCGGACACCCGTTGCACAAACCACACCAGCCCCATGACGGAAACGCCGGCGGATATCGCCCCGGTGGCCCAGAGGCCGGCCCTGCGCGATCGGCGGCGCAGCAGGAGGAGGAGCGGGAACACGACGGCGATGATGGCCAACTGGACCGCCTCGATGCCGACGTTGAACACCAGCAGCGACCACAGCAGCGTCCACGACCATGCCGCCTGGATCCCCAACGCACCCGCGAAGCCGAGGCCGTGCACGAGCCCGAAGCAGAACACGACGCCCAGCCGCATCCAGCCCGCCCTGTCCAGGCTGAAGTGGCCCTGCCCCGCCGCCTCCAGGTCCATCGCGTGGTCACCCCGGCGACTGATCCGCCACAGGTACCAGCCGGCGACCACGGCGATCGACAACGCGATGACGGGCTCCACGATCTCCCCGGGCACGTCGACCAGACCCAGGGCGGCCAGCATGAACGTGACCGAGTGCGCCAGGGTGAAGCTCGTGGCCGCGAGCACGATCTCCCGCGGACGCCGTGAACCGGCGATGAGCGCCAGCAGGAACAATATGTGGTCGATCCCCGTCAGCAGGTGCTCGGCACCCAAGCGGAAGAACTCCCAGAACCGCTCGTACCAAGCCTGCGCGAGGGAGAAGGACGGATGCGCGGCGTCGAGGGCCGCGCTACCGGAGCGGCCGTCGATCTCGTACGTGACGATCGTCTTGACACCCTTGACGTAGCCCTCCGCGTCCGGAAACAGTTCGCTGCGGACCGACTGCTCACCACCCCCGCCGGGGCAGGCCCAGTCGAGTGGGAGCGTCACGTACGGCACGCCCTCCCGCTGACCCACTCTGAAGTTCCCGACGTGTGAAGGTGTGCAGGCTTTGCCGGCGGCGGCGACCGAGAAGCGCTTGGTCGCGTACGCGACGGCCGACGTCGCGTGGGCTGTGAGCGCCGCGGCCTGCTCGCCGGCGTCGCCGGATTCAAAGGCGCTCGTTCCGTCGCGGAAGAGGGAGTCGTCATGCTCGGAGTCGGCGGCGGACACGACGAACAGGTCGTACTCCAGGCCGAGTGTCGTCCGCAGACTGCCTCCGTCGGACGGGGCGAGGTGGGCATACACGGTCGAGGTGAACCCGTGCGCGAGTGCGGGCTGCTGCCCCGTACACAGGAAGGCGATCACCGTTGCCGTGATCCCGACGAGAGCGCGACGGACGCGGTGTGACATGTGGTTCCTCCAAGGTTGCCCGTGCACCGTGCAAGCCTTGAATGAACCGGAACCGGCGTGTTGACGAACCATGCGAAAACAAGTTCGACATGGGCTCTCCCCGTATGGAGACGGCGGAAGCCGGGAGGTGAAGATGAGGGCGCACCACCCGCCATCTCTCGGAGGACGATCGCCTTGCGCCCCCCGTTTCGGCCCGTCGCCGCGCTGGCAACGGCCGTCGTGTTCGCTTTGCCAGTCACGGGATGCAATTCCGGCGACGACTGGTCACGGCCGCACCCCGAACCGACCGCTGTCGGCACCCCAGGCCCGGGGTTCGTCGACCCCGCCAACCCACCCGCCCCCGAAGCGACCGCTACCCCGCAGCCCGGCTCCTGGACCGGAGTCCACCCCTCCGACGGCTACCGCGTCGTCCTCCTCACAGCGGGTGACGACCGCCCCACCAAGACGCTGGTGAAGGCGGTCGAGGACTGGGCCAAGGACGAGCACGTCGACCTGCGCACCGTGACCGCCGCCCACTCAGCGGATCTCATCCCGAGCATCACCCGTGCGCTCGACCTGCACCCCGACCTCGTCGTCAGCGCGGGCAACGACCTCATAGACCCCCTCGCGACAGTTACCCCCAACCACCTTTCGCAGCAGTTCCTCGTGGTGGGCGCGGAACTGGCCGAACCCACGAGCAACGTCACCGCCGTCGACTGGTCCGGCGCGTCCTTCCGCGGTGAGGGCCTCGGCATGTCCTCCACCTACGACCCCGCCTCGTTCACCAGCTCCCGCTGCGCGGCCGCGATCCACGCCGGAGCCGCAGCGGTGCTCACCGGCGTCACCGGCATCGTTCTCTGGCTCAACGAATACTGAACACTGCGCACGACCGGCAAGTCCGGTTTCGCGATCTTGTGCCAGGGGGCCGCGCGACCGTCGTCAGGACTCCGCGGGCTGCGACCATCGGGAGGGGTTCAGGTCTTCGAGCAGGCCGGGGCCGGTCGGTGTCCAGCCGAAACGCTGCCGGGTGAGGATGCTCGACGCGGGCTTGTCGATGGCGGCAAGGCGTCCGAGGAATCCGAGTGCGTCCGGGTCGACGGCCCGTACCGGCACGTTCAGTTCGCGGCCGATCGCCGTGGCTGTGTCGATAATCGTCACGCCTTCCTCACCGACGGCGTGCAGCACGTGTGCGGCGGGCGCGGTTTCGAGCGCGATACGGAACAGCCGTGCGGTGTCGTCGACGTGGACCGCCGGCCAGCGCGCGGACCCGTCCGCGACGTATCCGGACACTCCGGCTCGCCGAGCGATCCGGAACAGCGACCCGGCGAAGCCACCGCGTCCGCCCGCGGCATGGACGGTGTGCGGCAGTCTTACGATCGCGGATCGCACTCCCTGTCCGGCCAGTTCCAGCACGGCGCGGGCGTTGGCCGCGCGCCCGTCGAGTCCGTTGGCCGTGTCGCCGTCGTCCGCCTCGGTGGCGGCCCGGCCCGGGACGGCCGGAAGGGTCGCGGCGGCGATCAGCGGCCTGTCCGTTCCAGCCAGCGCGGACCCGATCGCGTCGATCGCGCGGCGGTCGGTGTCGACGGCTCCGGCGAAGTCGGCGAAGTCGTGGATGAACGCAAGGTGGATCACCCCGTCGGCAGCGGCGGCTCCCTCCCGGATCGTGTCAAGATCGGAGAGGGTGCCGCGCACCGCCTCCGCCCCCATGCCGTCGAGGGCGTCCGCAGCCGCATCGGAACGGGCGAGCCCGGCGACCCTGTGGCCCCCGGCGAGTAGTTCGGGGACGAGCGCTTGGCCGATGTGCCCGGACGCACCTGTGACGAATACCTTCATGACGAACCTCTCACGTTCGAGAACACTGGTGCTCGGGGTGTCAAAGTCGCAGCAGTCGACGGGCGTTGCCGTGGGCGATCTTCTGCTTGTCGGCATCCGGGAGGGCCGTGTGCGCGAGCGCGGCGACCGCGGCACCGGTGTTCTCGTAGGGGTAGTCGACGGCGAACAGCACCGCGTCCGCGCCGATCACATGCACCAGCGCCTCGACGGCGGCGGGAGACAGGACGCCGCTGGTGGTGGCGAAGATGTTCGTGCCGAAATACTCGGACGGCCGACGCCGCAGCGGCTGCTGAACGGTGATGGTCGCGTACCGGGAATCGAACCGGGACAACTGGAACGGCAAGAACTCGCCGCCGTGCCCAAGGATCATCCTGGCGGCCGGGTGGCGGTCGAACACCCCGGACATCACGACGCGCATCGCGTGGCCGCCGGTCGTGGCCTGCCAGCTCCACAAGGCACCGTCCAGCTCAGGGTGGCCGTCGAGTACGTGCCAGCGGTCCGCCGGCGGCATACCCGGGTGCAGATACAGGGGGACGTCGAGTTCGGCCAGGGTCGCCCATACCCGATCGAAGACCGGGTCGTCCAGGTATCTGCCCTGGATGTGATCGTTGACCAGGGCGCCCTTGAACCCGCGTCGTTCAACGGCACGGCGCAACTCGGTCACGGCGGCGTCCGGGTCTTGGAGCGGGAGCGCGGCGAACGCCGCGAACCGGGTCGGGTGGGCGTCGACGATCGCGGCGAGGGAATCGTTCACGTACCGGGCGTTGTCGACGGCGCGCTGCGGATCGGGGTCCGCTTCGATGCCGGGGACGGTGAGGGAGAGCACCTGCATCGCGATCCCGCCCGCGTCCATGTCCGGCAACCGGAGGTCCGTGACGTCGGGCAGCCGCGCCATCACGTGGTCGAAGAACCCCGGGTCGGTGTTGTCCGGCATCGGAACGGGCGGCCGGCGTTCGGCGAGACCGGGAATGGCGACGGCCTCTTCGAGAGCGATGTACCCGACCATCACGCTTTGCCGACCGGGACGAGGATCCGCGCGTCGTGCGTCGGGTGCTCGGCTTCGTCGAGCATGAGCGCGGCGACGGTGGCGCGGGACACGCGCGGCGGCAGGAACGGCCTCGGGTAGCTGTCCAGCGGGATGTTGCGGCGGGTGGCGCTGATACCGCCGACCTGTAGATCCGGGGCGTGGAACACGGTAGCGCCGCCGTCGAGCACGATCCTGTCGGCGTCGGCCTTCTCCTGGAGCTGTTTGCCGATGGCCATCTTCATGACCGCCTGGTACATCCCGCCACCGGCCCCGGTCGAGACCCCGGAACCGAGCGCACCGAGTGACAGGGTGCGCACCGGCAGCCCGGCCAGCACCCGCGCACCGGCGATCAGCGTTCCCGGCCCGTCGCCCTTGCTGATCCCGAGCGCGGACATCACCACGTCCGCATCGCTGAGGTCCGGGAACGACGGGGGCTGGGTGACATCGGCCTCCCGGACCTCGACGGTGCCCTGTCCGGGCGCGGCATACACCTCCGGCCTGCGCACGAGTGCGACGACTTCGTGGCCGCGCTGCACGGCCTGTTCGACGATCAAGTGCCCGACCTTGCCGGTGGCACCGAGGACCACGACACGCATGGACAACCCCTTTGACTGAACAAGTGTTGGCGATGTGAGTAAACAAGTGTTGGTTATCTCTGTCAAGGGCGCTTTCCCCCGGGGCGCGGGCAGGGGACGGGTCGTTAGACTGGTCAGTCGGCTGAACAATCGTTGGCGAGCGCATGGGAAGGGGCGGCTTGTGGAACAGGCCACTCGACGGCGGAACCCGCGCGGGCAAGGCCAGGTGCTACGCGAACAGCTGATCGAGGCGACAGCACGCCTGCTCGCAACGATGGACCGGCCCGAGACGCTCACCCTGCGCCAGGTCGCCCGCGAGGTCGGCGTCGCACCCGCCAGCATCTACAGTCACTTCGCCGACCTCTCCGCACTCGTCGAACACGTCCTGAAGCTCCGCTACGACGAACTCGGCCGCCTCATGAACGACGCCGCGGCCACGACCACGAGCCCGCTCGCGGAACTCGTCGCCAGATGCACCGCATACGTGCACTGGGGTGTCGGGCATCCCGGCGAGTACCGCACCATCATCGGCGGCGGGATGCCCGAGCAGCTTGCGTCGCTCAACGCTCATGGCGCCGGCGAGGAACTGATGAACGCCCTCGTACGTGTGCTCGCGGCCGCCGGCCGGCCGGACGGCGAACCGTCCACAGCCGACGAGCAGTGGCAGGCGGGACTCATCCTCTGGACCGGGATGCACGGTCTCGTATCGCTCTACAACAGCCACGGCAACCTGCCCTGGCCCGCGCTCGACGACCTCCTCGCTCAGCTGCTCAGCCTCCACACCGGCCGCCCTGCGACCCGGATCGAGGACCTCATGGCCGGTTAGTACTCCAGCAGGGCTTCGAAGACGCCGGCGTCAGGCTTCCTCGTCGCGTTCGGCGGCGGGCCGGGCGGGTATCTGCACGCTGTAGCCCATACGGTGCAGCAGCCAGGCACGGCGCCACTGGTGGACCGACTTCTCACTCACCCGTAACTCCCGGGCGATGCACGGAACTTCCACATCCTCCTCGAAGAGGTCAACGGCCCGCATCCGTACCTCTTCCCGGCGCCCGCGCTGTTCGTGGTGCTCAACGCGCGCGTCGGTTGTTCTTGCCGTGGGAAGCGGCCACGTCAGCCGTGTTCGCCGGTGGGGCCGGCTGCGGGCTGCGTGGACGTGACCGTGAGGAGGACTGCCTGCTGCTCACTTCCGGAGAGTAGGAGGCTGTCGCTGACGCGACGGCCGAATTTGGCTGGTTGTAGCCCTGGATGGCATTTGCCAGTGCCGAGGGCACATAACCGAGCTGCTTGGCCATTTCGACGGCCTCGTGCTGCGCCGAGGTGTCCCGCCTGGCTTCCACGCGAGCCATCTGGTACCGCATGGCAGCCATCTGTGCCGCGTCCCGTTGGATGATCTTCAGGGCGGCAGCCTCCACGGGGGACACGGGTGCCGGCAGGGGCGTCGAAAGCCTCTTCCCCTCTGAACGAACCGGGGGCGTAGCCTCGTCATTCAACCGCTTCAGCTCGTTGGTCTGCTGCTGAACCTTCTGTCCCGCCCCGTACATTCGCTCCCGCAGTCGGTGTGGCAGCAGCTGTTCCTGCTCCGATCCCGGCAGCGGCCCTTCCTCGCTGTGTTTGCTGTGCTCCTCGATCTCCTGTTTCAGCTGCTCCGCCTCGCGCTGGTCGACGTCCTCGAATTTCTTCTGGGTCGCTCCCAGCTGCGGAACATCCGTAACCTTCAGGTTCACATACTTCAGCAGCTCCCCTGCAAGCTCCAGCATCCGCTCGCTCAGATACCTCATCCCCTGCTGCCGCCCGCGCTCGGTGCGCTGCACCTCCAACCCCTGGCGACGTTCCTCGGGCGTTGCTTCCGGCAGAAGCCCCGACCGTTCCTTCCGCCGTTCCAGCGAGTCCGCCCGCTGTTTCAACACGTTCTGCAACTGTCCCAGCAGTCTCTGCAGTTGTTCCCACCGCTGCTGCAGTTTCTCCGGACTCCGCTGTTCCTGCTCCTGGTGTTCCTGCCCTTGGGCCGGTTCCTGGGGTATCGGCATGGTGACCATGATGCCCGTCCGGGTGGAGGGGCGCGAGTACGCCGTCAGTCAGGCGTATGCGGCCGGCGACGGTGTGTGGAGCCTCCAACCAGTGGAACGGCGAGGGCGCGCGGAAGCTGCCGGCCTTCCGGGTCGAGAGCCTCCTGGAACTGTCCGGACAGATCGGCCGGTTCAACGCGGGAGAGCGCTGACCGTCGTCGCCCAGCCGTACGGCCGGTCGTCCGGTTCCGCAGCGGGCGATCTCCTCCGCCGTCGCGGCCGGGCGCTCGCGCTCGCAGAGGTCCCACTGGCCGGGGAGGGTGAGGAAGGCGTGCATGCAGTGGGCGATGGCGTTTCGGGTGGTCCCGTTGCCCGCGACCGCCGGCGAACAGACAGCGCCTTCTCACCGTGTCCGGGTGTGCCTTGCGCGACTCGGCGGCGCCCATGGCACCACCGGCTCGTCGTTCTCCTGTGCACCGGCGCTCCGGTCGGCGGACTGTGCAGATCGCAGCTACGCCATGGCCTGCGGAACCAGCGAGGCGTTCTCCGGCTGGTACGCCGCACTCCGGCTGGTGCCCTCGCCGTAGGGGTTGACCCGGGGCGAGTACGCCACCGGACCCACCGAGGGAGGTTGGGCCGTCCCCTCGGCATGCGTGTACCCGCCGTATTCGCCGTGGTGCACACCGCCGAGCCCGCCTGCTGTCAGGTCGGCCCAGAATGCGTGTGGACGTTCGCGTAATTCCCCGGCCGGAACGTCACGTAATTCCCCAGGTACTGGGTCGTGAGCCGACTATGAAGTCCTGGGTCAGTCCCACCAGAGCACGAGGAGAAGGTGCCGTTGGGATGCAGCAAGGTAGAACTCGCACAGGGCATTGAAGTGCCCCAGCAGGTACTTCCTCGGGCCACCGACGATCTTGTTCGCTCCATGACCGATCAAGGAAGCGGCCTCGGTGTCTTCGGTCGGCAGGTCGGCCAGGACGGCCGGGAAGTCGATCTGGCCGAGCAGTTCCGAGACGCGGGCCACTTGAGCTGCGGAAAGGGCGGTGGGAGGCGGTCCGAAGGGACCGATGGCATGCGGGTGTGTGTTGAGGAAGCCGAGATCGATCGCCGAGTCGCCCTCGGTGGCCTGCCGGAGAGCATCGAGGTGGACGTCGTCGAGACCTGCCAGCTCGCAGACCCGTTCCAACATGGCCGGTGCCCAGTCCAGGTCCAGGGCATCCAACGACGGCGGGTCCCAGTTGGGATCTCCATCGGTCGACGTGCCGGCTGACTGGCGGCAGGCGGCGAGATACTCCGCCGGGACGCGGGCGAGTTGTTGGGTGACGGCCATGACGGCAGTATCCCGACGGCGTCCACCGGTTTTCCTACTTGGTTGGGGTCTTGCCGTTCTTGTCGGTGGGGCTCTTGGGGCGCTTGTTGGGGCGGTAGCTGGGGCCGTTCATGATGACCTGGTGGCTGGTGTTGATCAGCCGGTCCAGGAGGGACTCGGCGACGACGGGGTTGGGGAAGAGGGGATACCAGTCGCTGGGCGCCCGGTTGCTGGTGATGATCAGGGACCGGCCCTGCCGCTCGCTGACCAACTCGTAGAGGTCGTCGGCATGGGCCGCGGAGAGCTGTCGCATGGCGAAGTCGTCGAGGATGAGCACGTCGGGCCGTACCAGTTCACGGATCCGCTTCTCCCAGGTGCGGTCCGCGTGGCCGCCGGCGAGTTCGGCGAGGATCCGGCTGGTTTTGGCGAAGCGGACGTGGGCGCCCTGGCGGACGGCGAGGTGGCCCAGGGCCTGGGCGATGTGGGTCTTGCCGACCCCGACGGGGCCGAACAGGATGACGGACTCGCCCGCATGGAGCCAGCGCAGGGCGCCGAGGTCGCGGATCTGGGCTGCGGGGAGCTTCGAGGAGGCGGTGAAGTCGAACTCCTCCAGGGTGACTTGTTGTTCGAACTTCGCGCGCTGGAGCCTGCGTTGGAAGGCGACGGTCTCGCGGCGGGTGATCTCGTCCTGGCAGAGGACCTGGAGGAAGTCCAGGTGACCGAGCTCGCCGCCGTGGGCCTGGGCGAGGCGGGCGTCGAGGGTCTCCAGCATCCCGGACAGCCGCAGGGACTTCAGGGACTCGCGCAGGGCGGTGTCCATCACGCTCATCGTGCCGCCACCTCGTCTTCGCCGTGGACCTGGTCGTCGTGGGCGCCGTCCGGTGTGTCCGGGGGCATCTCGGAGCCGAAGAGCCCTTGTGGGCCGTGGAGGAAGGCCGCGGCGCCTGCGTCTCCGCTGGTCTCGGGCTCGGGATCGGTCTCGGTGCCGGCGACCAGGATGCCCTTGATGGTGCGATAGGACGGGTCGCCGACCGTGATTGCTCTCGCGCAGGCGGCCTCCAGGCGCGTGTCGCCGTACTTCTTTCGCAGCCCGAGAACCCCCTGGGCGGTGCGGAGCCGGTAGAGCGCGTTGACCTCCAGCAGCTGGTCGATGACCTCGCGGCAGGCGTCACCGATCTCGGACGCCTGGGTGCGGCACCAGATGGGCGTCTTCATCTGGAAGGCGATCTTCTCCGGCGGGTAGTCGCTCTTGTCGGTGCGTTTTCCCTGTTCAAGGGCGGCATGGGTCTTGACCAGGCTGCCGTCGAGGAAGACCTGCACCATCGTGGCGGTGGAGCGGACGTCGACCCTGCGGCCGATCAGCTTCCAGGGCACCGAGTAGAGGGTGCGACCGACCTTGATGTGGATGTCCGGGCCGACCACGGCAGTCGACCAGCGGGCCAGGGTGAACGGAGTAGGCGGCAGCGGCAGCAGGGCGGCGGCCTCGACGGCGCCGAACACTGCCATCGGGGCGGCCCCGCCCAGCGGCCGGCACTGGCGGCGCCCGGCGACCTGCTGGCTCCAGGTGATGGCCTCGGTCTGCATGTGCTCGATGGAGGTGAACTCCCGCCCGCGCCAGAATGAGTCGCGGACGTAGGGCATGGGCCGCTCCACCCTGGGCTTGTCCTTCGGCTTCGAAGCCCTAGCCGGATCCACCAACGCTCCGTAGTGGGTGGCGAGTTCGGCATACGACTTGTTGATTTTCGGGTCGTAGAGATCGGGCTTGTCGACCCCGGTTTTCAGGTTGTCCGGCACGAGACGGCGCGGGACGCCGTCGAAGTAGCGGAAGGCCGCGACGTGCGCTTCGGTCCATGCGTGCTGGTCCAGGTGCAGCACCGGACGGACGAACATGTGCCGTGAACAGGGCAGCACCATCACAAACGCCCAGACCCGGTGCCGTTTGCCGGTGCGCGGATTGATCCACTGCCCCAGGAACCCGTAGTCGATCTGGGCCTCCTCGCCCGGCTCGATCTCGTCGCGCAGGACGGTGACCTGCGACCGGCTCACCTCGTCGGGCAGCGTGGCGTGCACCCAGCGGCGGAACGAGGAGATCGACACCTTCAGCTTGTGCTCGTCCCGCAGCCGCTGGTGGATCGTGGAGACGGTCACAGTCCCGAGTAATTCCTTGATGTAGTCGCGGTGTTCGTCGATCTCCGGCCAGGTCACCTGCCGCAGCCGCTTGTCGATGAGCCCGGGGAACCATCCCTCGATCAGCCGACCCCAGTCGGCCTCGCTCATCGGCGGCCGCCCGGGGTGATGCCGGACGCCTCCGCCGGCGCCAGGTACTTCCTGACCGTCTTGCGGTCCACCCCCAAAGACGCGGCCAGCGCGCTCTTCGAGCGTCCCGCGTACCAGTGGACGTAGATCTCGGTGATGTCGACCACGACGAACGTTCTCCTTGCCATCCGGGCTGCCCATCGGCCTTCGGGACCACAGGTCGAGGACCATCCACAGCTCCGAGATGACCAGGTCCATCGATCCCGAACACCGCCGTACCCATGGACAATTAGGAGAATTCGGCATGGGGAATTACGTGACGCTCAAACCACACCAAGTGGGGAAAAACTTGATCGTCGACAGAATGCGTCCACGTTCACACCGGAGAACATTGGTCTTGGGTAGTCGGGCTGTGCGTCGTTCCCTGACGCCTCGACACCGAGCCAAGACTTCAGATCGTCCTGCCAGCCCAACGCCGTCGCGCAGACCTGCTCGTCCAACCCCTTCGCGTACCTCAGTTCATTCTGCACTCTGGGGTCGCGCAGGTTGAGCAAAAGATCGGCTATGACCGACGTCACCGACCCATCCGACGGGTTCAGCGGCACCACCAACGGCTTCACACCCGACAGACCGAGACTCGTCCAAGCCAGCGCCACCCCCATCCCCGCCGGCGGCTCCTCAGGCAACTTCAACAGCGGCTGATAAGCCTCATACACGTCCTTTGCCACACTCTGTTGCAGATTCTCGTCCTTTATGAGGATTCTTCGTGCCCGAAGGAGCTGCGAGGCGACTCGGTTCCACGCCCGCCTTGTGGAGCCCGCCTCCTGCGCCGCCTTGTCCCGCTTCCGCTGCTCCCAGTCCCGTAGCTTCGGGATTCGGCTCCAGCTGTCTGCTTCGGCTACCGGCAGATCGCTTTCCTGCAAGGCATTGCGCTCCGCGCCCCTTCGTCTCCAGGCGTTTCCGACGCCCATGCAACGCGCCGCACCAGCATCCGGTTCACGGCGGCGTCTACCGGTGTTTGCCGCACCTGACTTGAGGATGTGGCATTCAGCGCGAGCGTCGTTTCCTGACGCGGGAAGCTTAGTAGCTGTTGTCGTTCCGATCTTTAGGGGTGGGCGTCGAACAGGAGTCTCGGTCGGGTGATCGCGGCCGTTCGTGGGCATGAAGGCAGGGCCTCTTGGTAGCTCGGGGTTGCGAAGCCGACCGAGATCCAGGAGCCCCTGTTGCCGCAGTTGTACGTGCTCGCGCCGTTGGAGTTCAACTCGGCTGTTCTGTCGTGTGATTGTGTCGCTCACCGGTTCGGGAACGCGGCCGATCATCTGGAACGTGTTCCGAGGTATCCCTCGGACATGACGGACGCGGAGTGGGCTCTGGTCCGGCCGCTGCTGCCGGTGCCGGGCTGGATGCGGGGCCGGGGCGGGCAGCCGGAGGCGTACTGCCACCGGGCGATACTGGACGCGATCCGGTATCTCGTGGACAACGGGATCAAGTGGCGGGCGATGCCGGCCGACTTCCCGCCGTGGGACCGGGTCTACGCGTTCTTCCGCCGCTGGCGCGACCACCTGCTGGTCAGGGAGTTCCACGACCGGCTGCGCGACCGGGTCCGCCAGAAGGCGGGCCGGGCTGCGGAGCCGACGGCCGGCGTGATCGACTCGCAGTCCGTCAAGGCGGACGCCGTCGTCGGCACGGACAGCCGCGGCTTCGACGGCGGCAAGCTGATCAACGGCCGCAAGCGGCACGTCGTGGTCGACACCCTCGGCCTGCTGCTGGGCGTCATGGTCACCGCGGCGGACACCGGTGACCGTGCTGCCGCGAAGATGCTGCTCGCCCGGGTGGCCGGCGCCCACCACCAGCTGGAACTCGTCTGGGCCGACGGCTGCTACACCGGCAGCCTCGTCGAGCACTGCCTGGCCGCGTTCGCCCTGGTCCTGGCGATCGTCAAACGCAGCGACGACACGCGCGGCTTCGTGGTGCTGCCCAAGCGGTGGATCGTCGAGCGGCTCTTCGCCCACCTGATGCGAAGCCGCCGCCTGGTGCGCGACTTCGAACGATCCACGACCAGCGCCGAGGCGATGATCATGTGGTCGATGAGCATGATCATGACCCGCCGCCTTGCCCGCTCACGTTCCGCGCGAGCGTGAACCGGCCCGGCTGCCGCTCGGCCAGCCAGCCCCGCGCGACCAGGCGCTTCGCCTTCGACCGCAACGCCTCCACCTTCGCCGGGACCGCGTCCAGGCCGAACAAGACGGCCATCTCCTGGCAGGTCAGCGGCCCTTGATGAAGGCGATGGCGGTCCGTGAGGGCCTGCAGGATGCGCTGGTAGTCCGCCGACAGCGCCGACACGTCCAGCCCCTCGCGCCACACCGGCACCTGCGCCTTCGGCTTCGCTGCCGTCGACGCAGACGATGCCTCCTCCACCTGTCCCTGCGCCGGCCTCGCCGGTTCGGTCCGTGCGTGATCTGCGGTTTCGTCCACCGGACCCAGCACCTCGCCGACCCGCGAGCGGGCGATGACCCACTCCTTCCATTCCCGCTCGGCCACGGCCAGCTCGGCCTGGACGCGGTCGGCCTCCTCCCGCAGCTCGTCCACACGACGGCGAGCACCCAACTCACGCTGCTCGAGCAACTTCACGACCGAAGGCATTCGGCCTCCCCAGGAACGATGACACGACAAGCCACCCCTCCCACGAGAGCACCGAACCTATGCCTGACCAGCGAAGACACCGGTCCCAGGTTCGGTACGACAACAGCTACTTAGAACTCCTGACAAAGTGGGAGGTTCCTCAGTCGGCGCCAGCAGATGAGGGAGAAGAGCTGATCGCACGAGCGTGAAACCACTGGCACGCGCTCCCGCCCTCCCACTCCAACCCCACCGGCCCGCACCACAGACCAGCCAAGATCCAAGGCCCCGTCACACCGCCAGGAGGTTTCTGCGATGTCATGCCGACCCGCAGCCGCTGCCCGGCGACAACCGCTGCGGTGCCCCCGAGACAGCGGGCCCCCGGCCACGGCCGGCCGAATGCGGGGGTCTGTCCGGCCAACGGCTCTGTCTGGTAATCGGTGGCGGCGCTGGGTAGTGATCACTGGAGTACCAGCAGCTCGCGCGCCATATGCAGGAGGCCGACGAGGCCACCGCGGACGAGGGCCCGCGTAGCCGCTCTGGGCGCAGGCGCACGCCTACTGCCGGTTCGCCGTCGACAACCCCGTTCACTACCGGCTGATGTGCGAGATCAGCCAGCCACGCCTCGACGCGTCCGAGCTGCCGCAGTCGCCGTACCCGGGCAGCCGCTCGACGCCGGTGAGTGCGGTGCCGGTCCGGTCCTCGCCGCCGATGACATGCATCCCGCAGGCGCTGCTGCGACGGTGGATCAGCGTGCCGCCGTCGGCAGAACCGCCGATGAAGGTCTTTCAGCCCCCGGGGTTTCGCCCAGGCCGATGCGGTTGATCGGGTCGCGCGGGGCGACACGGACCCGCCCCTGGATCCGTTCGTCGGTGTCATCGCGGGCGGAGACCACGAGCCGCGGTCGGCCCACGCCCCGGCTGGGTGGTGCGGTGGTGTGGACGTGGGGAGCGCGCTGGTGTCCGGGGGCGTCCGTGGACGCGCTCGCGGTGGGCTACCGGCGGAACGCCGAGATGGTGGTGCAGGCGGCGCCGGTCTGGGCTGGGTTCTCGGGGAGTTGCCAGTTGCCGCCGCGGTCCTCCTTCGAGAGGCGGGCGGCGAGTTCGGGAATGTGCAGGAAGCAGGCCAGTGCGGTGGTGGCTTGGAAGGCATCGATCGCGCGCTGGGTCATCGGCATGCCCAGGCGCAGCAGGCGCGGGTTGACTTCGCCCTGGATCTCGTTGACGAAGGGACGCAGCACGCGGTCGTAGTGCGCCAGTGCGGTCGGCAGGTCGCCCGGGTGTCGGTTGATCTCGCCGGCCAGGACGTGGGCGCCGGCCAGGGCGCCGGAGACGCCCATGCCGCTGTAGGGGAGGCGCAGTGCGCGGCGTCACCGGCCAGGACCACGCGGCCCTTGGACCAGGTGTCCGTGCGGACCTGGACGATCTCCTGGGAGTAGAAGAACGGGCTGGTCTTCATGCCTTCGATGAAGCGTTCGGTCTGCCATCCGGCGTCGCGGAACCTGTTCGCCCAGAACTCCTGCTGGCGCTCGACGGGTTCCCGGTGGATCGCCGAGGCTTCCTCGGATTCTTCCCGTACGACGAAGTACACCTGGGTCTCGGTCGGGTTGTGGCTGCGGCGCATGATCTGACGGCCGCCCGGGACCATGCAGGTGTCCCGGATGTTGCTGTCGGACGCTGTGCGCGGGATGAACCAGTAGGCCATGTGGATGCCGACCCGCCAGTACGGGTCGAAGCCCGCAGGGAGGATCGCTCGCCGGATGCGCGATCCCTGCCCGTCCGCGCCGACCAGGAGGTCGAATTCGCCGGAGGACCCGTCGGAGAAGTGCCCGATGACCTTCTGTTCGTCCTGCTCGAAGCCGTCGACGCGCACGCCGAAGACATACTCGGTGTCGTCCTTCGTCGCATCGTGCAGGATGCGCACCAGGTTCCCGCGCATGATCTCGTACTCCGACGTGAGGGTCTGCCGGCCTTCCCGGAGGTGTTGGCCATGATCGTCGCCTTGGCCCTGCCGTGTGCGTCGACGAAGGCGACGCACAGGCCAGATCCGCCACGGTGTGTTCGGCGCTCGTGGCACCGAGGACGGCGACGAAGTCGCCGGGGCTTACCGCGTGTTCGGGAGGGTGCCGCCACTCGGAGGCCACCGCGCCGACCCGCTCCCAGAGTTCGCCGTAGGTGAGCGTGTCGAACCGCTTCAGGAGGCGCAGCGTGGTGCGGCCCGTCTCCGGGTCGGTGACCGGCTCCGTGGCACGTTCGCCCAGGGCGGGACGGTCCGCGTATGCCTCCATCACGGTGGCGATCAGATCGGCGAGCGGCAGCCCGGGGCGCCGGATCGCCTCGGTGACGGCGTCCAGGGGCGCGGTGTCACGGAACTGGGCGTCGGTCGCGTACAGGCGGGCGCTTCGTCGGTCGGTCCGTGCGTCGAGCTCGTCGGTGGGGGGTTGGGAGCGAGACACGAGTGATGTCCTTCGCGGCCGTGAAAACCTGTTCAGGCACACGGCGTCGCCGTTCGGGCAGGAGATCGGATCAGTGGGAGGGCCGGCGTAGGTGACGGTCCTGTCCCGCGCCGTGTCCGGTGACCGCCGTGGCGATGCCGAGGACGGCCAGGACGGCGAGCGGAAGCGTCCAGCTGTGTGTGGCGTCGTGCAGGATGCCGAGGAGGAGGGGGCCGGCCGCCGCCACGAGGTAGCCGATGGACTGGGCCATGCCCGCCAGTGCGGCGGCTTCGCCGGAGCTGCCGGCGCGCTGGCTCTGGAAGGTCAGCGCGAGGACGAGGCACGCGCCGCCGCCGAGTCCGAGCAGGGTGCACGCCAGGACGGACAGCGCGGGGGCGGCGACCAGTACGGCGAAGCCGCCCGCCAGGAGGGCCGAGGCGCCGGCCGCGGTCCAGCGCTGGTCGTGCCGGCCCCGGGTGAGCAGGGGCAGCAGGCTGCTGGCCGCCAGGGACACCACCTGGTAGTAGAACAGCATCCATCCGGCCGTGGTGCTGCTCGTGCCGCGGTCGATCAGGATGCTGGGCAGCCACGCGACGGCGGTGTAGAAGGCCAGGGACTGCAGGCCCATGAAGAGGGTGACCTGCCAGGCGAGCCACGACCGCCAGGGCACCGGGCTGTGGGTCCCGCCGGTGGACGCCTGTGGCTTGTCACCCCGTATTCGGGGCAGCCAGGCGAGGAGCGCCGCGACGGTGAAGGCGACGCCCCAGGCCAGCGCGGTGCGCCAGGAACCCGGCACGGTGTGGGCCAGCGGCGCGGAGATCCCGGAGGAGACCGCGGCCATGAGTCCCATGACGGTGACGTAGAGAGCGCTGACGCCCTGGATGCGGTGTGCGGGCACGCTCCGCCTGATCAGAGCGGGCAGCAGCACATTGCCGAACGCGATGGCCGCGGAAAGGATCACTGTTCCGGCGAACAGGCAGGCCACGGAGGGAAGGGAGCGGACCACCGTCCCGACGGCCAGCACACCGAGTGCCGCCACCAGCAGGCGGGCGCTGCCGAACCGGTGGGAGGCTCGGGCCACGAGGGGCGACGTCGCGGCGAACGTCAGCAGCGGGAGGGTGCTCAGCAGTCCGCCCCAGCTCGATGTCAGACCGCTGCCGTGCTCGATGTCCGGCAGCAGGGTGCCGACGCCGGTGAGCGTGGTGCGCAGGTTCGCCGCCACGAGGCAGATCGCGATGAGGAGTCCGGCGGACACGGCGGGCCGGGCGCCGTCGGCGGCCGGTGTCCCGTCGGCGGCGGGTGTCCCGGTGGCGGAGTGCCGGCGGGACACCGGGGTCGGCTGCGGGCTCACTGGTCCTCCGCTGCACGTGCGTCGGCGGTTTCGTGGTCGTGGGTGAGCCGGACGATCGCGGCCGCGGCGCCGCGGGCGCCGTCCGCGTCCCGGGCCTCGATCGCGTCGACGAGCCGCCCGTGCAGGCGGGCGTGCTCCTCGGCGTGCGCGGCGTCCCAGGGCAAGCCCCCCAGGTGCGAGGTGAGCGCTGTGCCGAGGTAGTCGTACACCTCGATCAGCAGGTCGTTCCCGCTCGCCCGGACGACGGAGCGGTGGAAGAGCGCGTCGACGCCCGTGGCCGCGGACGCGTCCTCGCCGGCGGTGGCCGCTTCGGCGTCGGCCAGCAGCTCCCGCAGCTGCTGCACCTGCCCCTCGGTACGGCGCAGGGCCGCGGCGCCCGAGGCGTACTCCTCCAGCACGGTCCGCAGCTCCAGCACGTCGTCCCGGTTCGCGGAGCCTGCCCGCCGCACCATGACCGACTGGAGTTCGCTGGAGGAGCGGACGTAGGTGCCGTCACCGGCTCTGGGCTCCAGCAAGCCGAGGTGCACCAGTGCACCGATCGCCTCCCGCAACGTGCTGCGGCCGACCCCGAGTTCCTCGATGAGGGCCTGCTCCGGCGGGATCCGCGTCCCGACCGGCCAGCCCCCTGCCTCGATGTGCGAGCGGAGGTTCTCCACGAGCTGGGCGGACAGGCTGGCCGTGCGCCGTGGTGCGCTGATGCGTTTCATGGGAATACCGTACACAAACATCAGACATTTGAACATCGTCTCTTTTGGTGCGCACGTCCACCCGCACCGCCGGCCGGTGCTTCCGCGGCCAGGGCCGGATCCACGAAGCGCAGGCCCGTGTGGACGCGGCGGATCGCGTCGACCAGTTGCTCGGGCGGGGAGTCCTTCACGACGTATCCGGCCGCGCCCGCGGACATCGCCCGCGAGAGGTAGCCGGGCCGGCTGAAGGTCGTGCAAAGGTCGTGCAGATGATGGTGCGGCAGCCGGGCAGCGCCCGCTGGAGATCGGCGGCGACGGCCAAGCCGTCCCGGCCGGGCATCTGTACGTCGAGCAGCGCGATGTCGGGCAGGGTCCGCAGCGCTGCCCCCTCAGCCAGCCACCCCGTACGCCGGACTGTCAGCGCATCATGCCGGTGCCGGTGCCGGTGCCGGTGTCGGTGGCTGGACCAGTCGGTGCGCGGGCACCTCTGCCCGGTCAGGTCGGGGGATGGCCGTGTCGGAGGAGTACTGAGATCGCGTCGATCAGCTCGCGGGTCGATGTCTCCGTGTCGACGATGCTCTGGGACAGGAAGACCCCCATGCCTATCGCCATCAGGGCCGCGGTGAGTCGTTCGGGTTCGAGGGCGTCCGGATTGGCCCGCACGACGAGTCGGGTCAGCGCTGTACGCAGGGCCGTGCCCAGTTCCTGCCGCGAACCCGGGAAGGCCGGGTCCCGGAGCTGCTCAGCCCAGAACTGGCCCACCGTAAGCCGTGGTACGGAGCCAGGCGCACACTGCAACAGGGTGTTGTGCAGGAGGTCGATCACTTCCGCAGTGTCGAGGACGTCGGGGCCGTGCGCGGCGGCGTCGAGGACTTCGATGACTGGCGTGAGGATGGCCTCGGAGACCGCGTCGACCAGCTCGTCCTTGCCCGCGAAGTGGCGGTAGATGCCACCGACGGACATGTTCGCCGCCGCGCAGATCTCCGAAATGGAGGTGGCGGCGAAGCCCTTGTCGGCGAAGCAGTCCGCGGCGGCGTCGATGATGGCACGACGAACACGGTCGCGGCGGTCGTTCGATATGCGAGGCATGGCGGGGATCAAGGGGATGGTGGGCGGACAGTGGAGGGGTGATTCTCCCACGAGATCGCCTCTGGTGGGAACGATGGACGGCCGCGCCCCGCAATCGCCGGAGCGGTCCCGCGCCGATGTCGTCCCCGTCACAGGGGCTGGGATGCGCGTGTCGCGGCGTCCGCCCGGGAATCCAGCGCCTTGCAGCGCCTTGCATGCCTTGCAGCGCCAGGCAGAGCTTGGCGGTCGGCCGCTCACCGCTGATGCGCTGTAGCGGGCGGCGAGTGTCATGCGCGGAAGAAGCTCGGCCCGTTGCCACTGTGCCGCCGGGCTCGGACCCCGGCAGGCGGGGCATCGCCCGGTTGCTTCCGGGCAAGCGTTCGCGGAGTCGGCAGGCAGGCGGTCCTGGCTTGACGGGTGCGGTCGGCGGTAACTTTAATAGCGAGCGATCGTTTCCTATTAGCCCTGCGGGGCTGCTGAGGAGGACAGGATGGCGACGCAACGAACTGCTCTCGTCACCGGTGGTGGCACGGGGATCGGACGAGCGGTGGCCGAACAACTGGCCGACCAGGGTTGGTCGGTAATGATCACCGGCCGCCGAGAGGGTCCGCTGCGCGAGGTCGCGCAGGGACGGGACGCGATCGCGGTGCACGTCGCGGACGTCTCCGCCGAGGGCGCGGCAGGGGACATGGTCCAAGCGGTCCTCAGTGAGTTCGGACGGTTGGACGCTCTGGTCAACAACGCCGGTATGTTCTCCCCCGCCGGCACGGCCGAGATCGCCGTCGGTCACCTGGAGGCGCTGTTCCGTACCAACGTGCACGGCCCGATCCGGCTGGTGGCCGCGGCTGCGGACGCACTGGCCGACACCGGCGGCAGCATTGTCAACATCACCAGCGCCGTCGCGAGCAAACCCGCTGCTCAGGCGCTCTACTACGGGGCGAGCAAGTCCGTGCTGGATTATCTGACGCGTAGCTGGGCAGCGGAACTGGCCCCGCGCGGAATACGGGTCAACGCGGTCGCACCCGGCCCGACCGAGTCCGACATCCTCTCCACGATCGCGCCCCCGGAGATCGTCGAGCACATCAAGACGGCCGAGGCGGCGAGTCTGCCGCTCAAGCGGCGTGGAACCGCCGACGAGGTGGCACGGTGGATAGTCGCCCTGGCCGACCCGGCGGCATCCTGGGTCACCGGCCAGGTCCTGGCCGTGGACGGCGGTATGTCAGTCTCATGAGCCGTCGAGTCCTGGTAATCGGCGCCGGTCCCGTCGGGCTCGGCCTCGCCCACGGTCTGCACAACCGGGGCGCCGAGGTGACGGTGGTGGAACGGGCCCCCGAGCTGTCCGAGGTCGGATGGGCGATCACACTGTCCGACCTGCACCGCGACGCGCTGAACCGGCTCGGCTACCCAGCGAGCCTGTGGCAGCGGGAACCGATGGGGTACGAGTACGTATTCGACGCGCACACCTCACTTCCCGTGAACACCTTCGAGTTCGGCCGCACCGTAATGCTGGAGCGGTCGCTGCTGCAGATGCGTCTCCTCGATCCGGTCCGTGACCTGGTGCGCACCGGCACCACGCCGGTTTCGGTCGAGGACGACGCCAGCGCCGTCGGCGTCCGCTTCGACGACGGCACCACCGGCGAGTACGACGCCGTCATCGGAACCGACGGCGTCCACTCCTGGACCCGCCGCAACGCCCTCGACGGCCCCGCGCCGCTCGACATCGGCTGCGCCGTCATCCGTTTCCGCGTCCCGAACAAGACGGGTGTGACCTTCGCAGCCCGCACCACACCAATCCACGGCTCCCGACTGGGATACTTCCTGAACGACGGGGGCGAGACCCTGCACTGCATGGTGTTCGTCAACGATCCGGCCGGCCGCCACCACGACACCCCGCTGAGCACACTGGCCGAACGGTTCACCGCCCTGAAAGGTCCCCTCGGCCATGTGGTCGAGGCCATGCGGTCCGAACCCGACCGGCTCTGCGTCGACATCAAACAGGTCACCACCAGCGTCTGGGCCCGTGGCCGCGTCGCGATCGCCGGAGACGCCGCCCACGCCATGAGCCCGGCTCTCGGACAGGGCGCGGGAGCCGGATTCGAGGATGCGGCGGTACTCTCGGACCTGCTCACGGCGCCCGGACTCCCGGTCGAGCACGCTCTCGCCGGTTACGAACAAATCCGCCGTCCCGCCGTGCACGACCTGCAGTACCGCTCCTTCAACGCCGCTCGCGACCTCGTACTCGACGAGAAGCCCTGAGGCAACCACGCGACACAACCCGAAACACAACCCGAAACACAACCCGAAACCCCAGACGGGGCATCGGAGCCTGAGCCGGGATCGTCCCGGTGCGACAGTGCCGTGAGTGGCGACGGACCGTGTTGACATCACCGTTGACATCATCGCCATGACCCAACTCTGCCGGCGTCCTGGACAAGTGCGACAGCGTTGGTGAAGCCCTCCGTCGTACGGGTGCCTAATTGATCTGCCGGACGGACTTCACGTCGCCATTCCACTGCGGCCATTCGACTTCGGCGGTGCCAGGCGATCCGTACCCTGCGAAATGTGCCCAACTCTGCCGGAGGGGCCTGCCTTTGGCCTCGACGGTGGACCAGTCGGTGCTGCCCAGCACCGGGCTCCCGGCCCACGCCTCTCGTGTCCCCAGCAGGAAGGGGGTCTCGGCGCCGTGCAC